>JBKPDB010000100.1:0-58773 GCA_046727655.1 Actinomycetota bacterium | reverse complement strand
GCCGGATCGGTTCTGGGGTCTGCCGATCTCGGCGGGCAACGCCAAGCTCGCGTCGTTCTGGGGCCTGATGGAGTCGACGTCGGAGTCGGCGCCCCTCTCGGCGCCGATGACGATCAACAGTTGGATCTCCGCGGCAGACGGCGACGCGAGCGGGCTTTGGTTCCTGTCGCTCATGGCGAGGATGGCATTCCCCGAGGCATTCGTCTGGGGCGAGGTGGCGGCAGTCAGCCGGGCCGACACCTGGGCCGCGGACACCTACTTCGGCAAGGGTCCGCATCGAATGGACTCGATCCTCGGCAACGCGGGCACCGAGTTCGTCTATGCCGGAGGTGGGCTGATGCACGCGTTCCCGCCGGCGCCGGACTCCGACGAGTACACGAAGGTGCAGGACTCGAACGTCGAGACCCTCCTCGTCAACGGAACGCTCGACTTCGCAACCCCGGCCAGGTTCGGGATCCAGGAGCTGCTGCCGCACCTGCGCAACGGCCGCAAGGTCGCGCTTGCGGAGCTGGGCCACTCCGACACGTTCTGGACCTACCAGCCGGAGGCGAGCACCCGGCTGCTGAACACGTACTTCGACACTGGCAGGGTCGACACGTCGCTCTACACCCCGGCGAAGGTCGACTTCACACCCGAAGTCACCCACACCGCGCTCGGCAAGGGCTTCGCCGCCGCGCTGTTCGGCCTCCCGGTCATCGTGCTCCTCTCTCTCCTGTTGATGCGGCGCCGCGTGCGCAGGCGCGGTCGCTTCGGCCGTACGTCGAGCTTCCTGCTGCGCTCCCTGTACACCGTCGTGCTGGGGCTCGGCGGCTGGTTCGCCGGCGTCCTCCTGGTGCAGTTCGCGTTGCCCGAGGTTGCACTCGACGACGCGCGCCTCGCCGTCCTCTCGATCGGTGTGCCGGTCGGCCTCGGGATCTATCTCGCCTGGGTTAACCGCGACCTCCGAGCTGGGACAAGGACGATCGGCTTCTTGTCCTCCATGGCAACCGCGCTCGTCGGCGCCTGGCTGGGGTTCCACGCGGCGACTGGACTTATGGCCGTCGTCACGACGATCGTCGGAGCGGCTGTCGGCGCCAACCTGGCCCTCCTCAGTCTGGACATCTCAATAGGCCGGCAGGTTGGTAAGCGCTCTGCCGGAGCGAGAGAGACGCTGGAAGTGCGCCCCTCGACGGGTTGAGACCAACTCGCTCCTGAAGGATCGGCGGGCGGAGGCTGCAAGCGCCTCCGCCCGCCCCGCGCTTGTCTGCTGGACAGAGATGGACCAAGATGGACGGCTAGGGCGTGGCCGAGCTCGCTCAACCGTTGGTTGCAGCGCCGGAGCACACCTCGCACAAGCTCCGACGCGAGGTAGGTCCCGTCGGGCTCGTATTCGCTTCGCTGGGGTCGATCATCGGCGCAGGCTGGCTCTTCGGCGCCCTCTACGCTTCCTCGCTCGCCGGGCCGGCGGCGATCATCGCGTGGCTGATCGGCGGCAGCGCGATGATGCTGCTCGCCCTGACCCATGCCGAGCTCGGCGGCGCGTATCCCGTGGCGGGGGGAAATGCGCGGTTCCCGCATTACGCCTTCGGCGGGCTGATCGGCTTCACGAGCGGCTGGGTCGCCTTCCTCGGTGCCGTGACCGTGGCGCCGATCATGGTCCAGGCCACTCTTCTGTACACATCGAACTACATCTCCTCACTGACGACGGTCTCGGACGGCCGGCCGGTGTTGACGGCACAGGGCTACGTTGTCGCCGCAGCGCTGCTGCTGCTCTTCTGCACGATCAACGTCCTGGGCGTGCGCTGGCTCGCGGAGACGAACAAGATCGCCGTGTGTTGGAAGATCTTCGTCCCCACCCTGACCGTCGTCGCCCTCCTCGTGACCTCCGCGCACGGCGAGAATTTCAGCTCGGCGGCGGTTTCATGCCGTTCGGGTGGAAGGGCGTGTTCCTCGCGCTCGCGTCCGGCGGTGTGGTCTTCGCCTGCCTCGGATTCGAGCAGGCCGTCCAGCTCGGTGGCGAGAGCCGCAACCCTGGGCGGAACATCCCTCTCGCGATCATCGGCGGGATGATCTTCTGCGTCGGCCTCTACATCGCGCTTCAAGTGGCGTTCATCGCGGCGCTCGACCCGTCGAGTCTCAGCAAGGGTTGGGGCGCCGTCTCGTTCTCGGGCAAGACAGAGTTGTTCGGACCATTCGCCGGGCTCGCGACGGCACTTGGCCTCGGGTGGCTCGCGGTCATGCTCTACACGGTCGCGATCGTTTCGCCCGGCGGGACCGGTCTCCTCTACACGGGCGCAAGCGCTCGCCTGTCGTTCGCGCTTGCCCGGAACGGTTACGTCCCCGCGGCGTTCGCCCGGCTCACGCCCCGAGGGACGCCGCTCTTCGCGATCGCGTTCTCGTTCCTCTGCGGGCTGGTGCTCTTCCTCCCGTTTCCGGGCTGGCAACAGCTCGTCGGCTTCATCTCCGCCGCGGCGGTGATCGCCTACGCGATGGTGCCGCTCGCGCTCGGAGCTCTTAGACGTCAGGATCCGGGGCGGCCGCGCCCCTTCCGGCTGCCGGCGGCGTCACTGGTGGCACCGGCCGCGTTCGTGGTCGCGTGCGAGATCCTGCTCTTCACGGGCTGGGCCGTGGTGTGGAAGCTGATCGTGGCGATCCTGATCGGCTTCGCGCTCCTGACGCTCTCGAGGCTGACTGACACGAACGCGCGGACACTGTCGCTCGACCGGCGCAGTGCGGTCTGGTTCTGGCCGTATCTGGTCGGGATGGGCGCGATCTCGTACCTCAGCTCGTTCGACACGGGGACACCGAGCTCGATCCCGCTGCTCGGCCTCCAGGGCCCCCGTAACGAGCTCACGTTCGGCTGGGACGTCCTCGCCGTCGCCTTCCTCAGCCTCGCCGTCTACGCCTTTGCGATCCGGAGCCGGCTCCCCGCTGAGCAGGCGCTCGACTACGTCGGCGACCTGACGGCCGAGGCAGAAGCCGACGACGCTGAAACACGGCGTGCACTCGCCTGACCGCTGAGCTTCAGGCCAATCCGTGCATCTGCCGACCGAAGTTCGAGATCGAGGCCCTGTCCCGTGAAGCACATCGGAATGAGTGCGGTAAACGGGCCTTCACTTCGGAGGCCCAACGAGAGTGCCTCGCGCGGACTTGCCGTCCTTCGAGATCCGTCGAAGGCGAGCTCGGACGAGTGGGGTCTGCTCAGGGCGTCGCCGCTCCAACATATTTGCTTGCGCTCTTCGCCTTGACAAGCTCCGTCACCGTCTCGTTCACGGGCGCGGCGAGCCCAATCTCCTTCGCAACACATGGGATCGCGCCGTTGATGACGTCGATCTCCGTTGGACGCCCGGCGATGACGTCGAGCAGCATCGACGGTCGGGCAGCGGGGATTTTCTCGCCGAATGTGCGGGCGTACGCGACTGGATCGTCGAAGTCCAGCTTGATGCGGCGGGCGCGGGCCACCCCGTAGGCCTCGGTCGCGCAACTCGAGGCGACGTGCCAGGCGGCCGGATCGTCGAGCACCTCGCCGATCGGTCGTTCGAGGATCGCGCAGGTGCCGCTGAAGCAAACGTTGCAGATGAGTTTCTCCCAGACGAGCTGGTCGACGTCGTCGTACGCCTGAACGCGGAAGCCGGCGTCCTCCCAGACTCGGGCGATCCGGCGGATTCGGTCCGTCGCAGCCCCGTGGCGCTCCCCAAGCCGCAGGAGCTCCCAGCCGTTGTGATGCACGCGGCCCGGCTCGACGATCGACGCGCCGAAACCGCCGGCTACTCCGATCGCGACCCGCTCGTCTCCCAGGATCGCTGCGACGCGCTCAGCGCTGCCAAGCCCGTTCTGGATCGGCAGCACCACCGTGTCGTGGCCCACGATCGGCTCGGCGGCATGCGCTGCGGCTTCGACGTCGAACGCCTTCGTCGCGATTACGACGAGGTCGCAGACACCGACCTCCGCCGGCTCGGAGGTCGCGTGGATGCGGACGGTGCGGTCTCCGCTCGCGCCCTCGACGGTCAGCCCGCGCGTCCGGATCGCCTCGACGTGGTCAACCCACGTGTCGACCGCCCAGACATCGTTCTCTGCGCCGGCCAGGATCCCCGCATAGACGGATCCCATGGCTCCGGCACCGACGACGGCGATCTTCAATCGCCGAGGGCGCGAAGGTAGCTCGTCAGCGCCTGCTGTAGGCGGCGGCTCTCGGCGATCTCGTCCTGTAGCCGGCCGACCTCGTCTTCGAAAGACTCGGCTTCGTCTTCCGGCGTGTCGGCCTCGACGAGCCACTCTTCGTCGAGAGGGTCGAGGTCCGGATCCTCGCCGTCCAGACCCGACACGAGGATCTCGCGCGCGAGCGACGCGTCTTCGGGCGGCATCCTGGCGAAGGCCTCCTCGTCGATCCGCGGGCCCTCGACCTCGGCGACGACCGCTTCGAGCTGCTCCTGAAGTACGGCCTCGCGGTCGTGCTCGAACTCGAGGGCGTCCTGCGCCTGACGCCGACGCTGGGCGCGTGCGATCGCCTCGACATCCACGGAGCAAAGATAACTTCGCGCGGATTGCATATTGTATGTTCCGACTGTGGCGAGGGTGCTCCAGGAGGGCGAGCCGCTTGTCCGAAATGCAAGCGCCGCCGCGACTGAGCTCATCCGCGAGGCAATCATCGACGGCCGCCTCTTGCCGGGTCAACGCCTGAAGGAGGAGGAGCTGGCACGGGAGCTCGGGATCAGCAGGACGCCTGTTCGCGAAGCGCTGCTCGTCCTCCAAGCCGAAGGGCTCGTCGACGCAGAGCCGAACCGCGGCGCGGCTGTTCGCGCGCACGATGCGGCCGACCTCGACGACCTCTACCAGCTCCGAGCGCTGCTCGAGGGCTACGCGGCGCGTCGCGCTGCGAGCCGGATCACGTTGGAGCAGATCGCGGGCCTGTGGGCGAGCTGCGACCGCTTCGACGAGATCAACGACCGGAACGTGCGAGAGCTCGTGAAGGAGAACCTGCTCTTTCACAACACGATCCTCGACGCCGCCGGCAGCGCCCGCACTGCAGGAATGGTCCGCAAGGTGATCGAGCTCCCGCTCGTGTACAAGTCGTACATCTGGTACTCGCCCGACCAGAAGGGGATCTCGGCGCACTACCACCGGCAGATCACCAAGGCGCTCGAAGGGAGAGATGCCGAGCGCGCGGAGCTCGTGATGAAGGAGCACGTGTTCGAAGGACGGGACACCCTCGTCGCGCACGTGCGCGAGCTGGAGGCACAGGAATGACGGCAACGTCGGTTGCCCGGGGCCCGTCCGCACAGGAGGCCAACGGGCCTGGACCGCTTGCGGGCGTGCGAGTGGTCGAGCTCGGGATGCTCCTCGCAGGCCCGTTCACCGGTCGGCTGCTCGGCGACATGGGCGCCGAGATCATCAAGATCGAGCCGCCCGGTCAGCCCGATCCGCTTCGGGACTGGGGCAAGGCCCGCTACAAGGGTCGGTCCCTTTGGTGGCCGGTTCAGTCGCGGAACAAGAAGTGCTGCACGCTGAACCTGCGGACCGAGACGGGGCAGCGGCTCCTGCTGGACCTTCTGCGCCATGCCGACGTGCTCGTCGAGAACTTCCGCCCCGGAACGCTCGAGAAGTGGAACCTCGGCCCCGACCGCCTCCACGAAGCGAACCCGCGGCTCGTCGTCGCGCGCGTCTCCGGCTACGGCCAGACCGGACCGTACGCGCCGCGCGCCGGCTTCGCGTCCGTCGCGGAAGCGATGGGTGGGATCAGATACATCAACGGCTCCCCCGGCGAGCCGCCGCCGCGGATGCACATATCCCTCGGCGACTCGCTGGCAGGCATGTTCGCCGCGCAGGGAATCCTCGCCGCGCTCTACTGGCGCGACTGCCTCGGCGGCGGGCGCGGACAGGTCGTCGACGTGTCGCTGATGGAGGCCTGCTTCGCCCTGCTCGAGAGCACCGTGCCGGAGTACGACCGCCTCGGCATCGTCCGCGAGCCCGCGGGCACCGGGCTGAAGGGTGTCGCCCCGTCCAACATCTTCAAGTCGAAGGACGGCGAGTGGATCGTCATCGCCGCCAATGCGGACAACGTCTTCCGCCGGTTGTGCGAAGCGATGGAGCGGCCGGAGCTTGCCGACCATCCGCGGTTCGCGACGCATCTCGCTCGCGGCGAGCACCAGGAGGAGCTCGAAGGGATCGTTGCAAAGTGGGCCGGAACCCGCAGCGCCGACGAGATCGATCAAGTGCTGAACGAGGCCGGCGTGATCTGCGGACCGATCTACACCATCGCGGACATCTTCGCGGACGAGCATTTCCGGGCCCGCGAGATGCTCGTCGAGTGCGAGGACGAGGAGTTCGGCCGCTACACCGCGCCGGGCATCGTCCCGAAGTTCTCGGATACGCCGGGAACCGTCCAGTGGTCGGGCACCTGGGAAGAGGGGAGTCACAACCGCGAGGTCTACGGACAGCTGCTCGGCCTGAGCGACGAGCGGCTCGACGAGCTTCGACAAGAAGGCGTCCTGTGAAGGTGACGATCTGCGACGTCGGGCCGCGAGACGGCCTCCAGAACCAGCCGAAGATCGTCGAGCCGAGCACGCGGGCAGAGCTCGTCAACAGGCTCGCGGGCGCCGGCCTCCCGCGCATCGAGGCATGCAGCTTCGTCAACCCGGCGCGCGTGCCGCAGATGTCCGGCGCGGAGGAGGTCGTAGAGGGAATCGACCGTGTCGAGGGTGTGACCTATGCGGGCCTGGCTCTCAACGAGCTGGGTTACGAGCGTCTTGCGTCGGGCGGTCTCGACGAGGTGCACTTCGCGTTCGCCGCGACGGAGACCTTCAACCAGCGGAATCAGAACGCGTCCGTCGATGAGTCGGTTCACGCGGCGAAGCGGATCGTCGACCGCGCGCACGCCGACGGGATTCGGGCAACCGTCACGATCGGCGTCTCCTTCGGCTGCCCGTTCGAGGGCGCGGTCGATCCTGCGAAGGTCCGCTCGCTCGCAGAGCAGCTGTCCGTCGGCGGCGCCGACGAGATCGTCTTCGCCGACACGATCGGCGTGGGCGTGCCGCGTCAGGTCGAGCAACTCGTCTCGGAAGGGGTCAAGCTCGGCAAGCCGGTCGGCGTGCATCTGCACAACACTCGGAACACCGGCTTCGTGAACGCCTACGCGGCGATCGACGCGGGAGCGACCGTGCTCGACGCATCGGTCGGGGGCATCGGCGGCTGTCCCTTCGCCCCGCGCGCGACGGGGAACATTTCCACGGAAGACCTCGTGTACATGCTCCACGGCGAGGGGATCGAGACAGGCATCGACCTCGACGAGCTCATCTCGGTTGCCGAGTGGCTCGAGGGCGTGCTCGAGCGGCAGCTCGAAGGACAAATTTATCGTGCGGGCACCTTCGCGCCCGTGGCCGGCTAAAGGAGGAGAGATTGGCCTACAGGCTCGGAGTCGACGTCGGGGGGACATTCACAGACCTGCTGCTCGTGCACGACGAGAGCGGCGATCTGCACCGCGTCAAGACGCCTTCTACGCCCGCGGACCCGGCGCAAGGCGTGCTCAACGGCGTGACGCGGATCTGCGAGGTGAGCGGTGTATCGCCGGGTGACCTCGAGTACGTCATGCACGGGACGACGGTTGCGACGAACGCTCTCCTCGAGGCAAAAGGGGCGCGCGTCGGGTTGATCACGACCAACGGCTTCCGGCAGATCCTCCACCTGGCGCGCTCGCAGACACCCGGCCCGCTGGCCGGCTGGATCATCATGGTCAAGCCCGACCCGCCGGCCGCGCTCGAGGACACGCGCGAGGCGAACGAACGCATGAGTGCGCAGGGCGATGTGGTCGAGACGGTCGATGTCGAACAGGTCAGGGAGATCGTTCGCGACCTCGTCGAGTCGGGTGTCGAGTCGCTGACCGTCTCGCTGATCAACTCGTACACGAATCCCGATCACGAGCGGCAGATCCGCGACGTGATCCACGAGCTGTATCCGGACTTCCCCGTCACCATCTCGTCCGACGTCTTGCCGGAGTTCCGCGAGTACGAGCGAACGCTCACCGCGTGCATGAACTCCTACGTGCGTCCGAAGGTGGAGGCGTATGTCTCGAGCCTCGAGCGGTCGCTCGCGGACCTCGAGGTCAAGGGAGACCTCAACCTGCTGCGATCGGACGCGGGGCTGATGACGACGAAGGTCGCCTCGGAGAGCCCGATCTACGGCATCCTCTCCGGCCCCTCGGGAGGCGTCGCAGGTGCGCTGTACGTCGCCGTTCGCGCCGGCTTCGACAACGTGCTCACGTTCGACATGGGAGGAACTTCGACGGACGTTGCGCTCTGCGAGCGCGGCCAGCCGACGATCGAGCGCCAGACGGAAGTCCCCTACGGGTGGGGGCTCCCGGGCGAGGTGATCCCGATCAAGGTGCCGAGCGTGAACGTGCGCTCCGTCGGCGCGGGCGGCGGCTCGATCGCGCACGTCCCCGAGGTGACCGGCGCGCTGCGGGTCGGGCCGCAGTCCGCGGGCGCCGATCCCGGCCCGGCGTGCTACGGGAAAGGCGGCGAGGAGCCGACGGTCACCGACGCAAACGTCATCGTCGGCCATCTGCCGCCCCGGCTGCTGGGCGGTGAGATCGAGCTCGATGTCGAAGCGGCGAAGGCGGCAGTACAGAAGATCGGCGACGCCCTCGGCCTCGACGTGCACCAGGCGGCCGAAGGCATTCTCGACATCGTCAACGAGAACATGGCCGGCGCTCTGCGGCTCGTGTCCGTGCAGCGCGGCTACGACCCGCGAGACTTCGCGCTCGTTGCCTTCGGCGGGGCGGGGCCCATGCACGCGAACGCCGTCGCCAAGGTCATGGGCTCGTTCCCGGTCCTCGTGCCGCCGGCGCCGGGTCTCCTCTGTGCAACCGGAGACCTCGTCGCCGACTTCCGCGGCGAGTTCGCCCGGACGTTCATCCGCACGGTCGACCGTACGACCGGCGAAGAGCTACGCGGCATTCTCGACGGGCTCGGCAACGAGGCGCGCGAGTGGCTCAAGGGGGAGGGAATTCCCGAGAGCTCTCAGCGCGTCTCCTACAACGTCGACATGCGCTACTACCGGCAGGGATACGAGATCCCGGTCGAGATCGACCCGGCGCTTCTCGCCGGCAACGGCACCGCGATGCTCGCGGAGCGCTTCAACCAGCTGCACGACCAGTTCTACCGCTTCAAGATGGAGGGGACGACGTGCGAGATCGTCAACCTCCGCGCCGTCGGCTCCGGAACGGTGCCGAAGCCGCGCCTGCCGGAGTCGGACGACGGTGGGGAAGCGGACTCCTCACATGCCGTCGTCGACGAGCACGAGGTCTACTTCGGCGGCGAGTGGCTGCCGACGAAGATCTTCGACCGGTCGAAGCTCGTCCCAGGGAACCGCGTGGACGGGCCGGCGATCGTGACCGAGTTCGACTCGACGACGGTCGTTCTCTCCGGCTTCGCCGCCGAGGTCGACCGGTACCTCAACCTCATCATCCGACCCGCTAACGGTCAGGGAGGAGTGCTGTGAACGGCGTCAAGGTTGCCGAGATCCCGGACATCAAGGTCGATCCCGTCACGCTCGACATCATCGAGGGCGCGTTGAAGAGCACGCGCTTCGAGATGGACGCGACGCTCTTCCGGACCGCGATGAGCCCCGTCATCCGCGAGCAGCACGACGAGTTCCCGATGATCACCGATCCCAACGGCCGCATGGTCGTCGGGCAGTTCGGCTCGTACATCTCGGAGATGCTCGAGACGTTCGACGAGCCGATCGTCGAGGGCGACGTCATCTTCAACTCCGACCCGTACAAGTGCGGCGGCGCGATCTCGCACATCAACGACTGGCTCGTCTGCCTGCCTATCTTCTGGGAGGGCGAGCTCATCGGCTGGGCCAGCATGTTCGGCCACCAGATGGATGCCGGCGGCCCGCTGCCCGGTTCACTGCCGACGGGCGCGAAGACCGTCTTCGGCGAGGGCATTCGCATCCCGCCGGTGAAGATCTTCCGAGCCGGCGAGCTGAACAAGGACGTGCTCGGCGTGATCCTCAACAACGTCCGCATGCCGGAGATGAACCGGGCCGACCTGATGGGGATCATCGCCGGCTGCCGCACGGCGGAGAAGCGTGTGCACGAGCTGTGCCAGCGGTTCGGCAAGGACACATACCTCGCGGCGTGTCAGGCGCTGCTCGACCGCACGTACAACGCGATGGCCAAGCTGATCCTCGCCGCGATCCCGGAAGAGCCGCAGTCGTTCGAGGACTGGATCGACGACGACGGGCTCGGACACGGGCCCTACCGAATGAGGTTGACGATCTGGCGGGATGGGGAGCACGCCTACTTCGACTGGTCGGGCACCGATCCGCAGGCCATGGGGCCGGTCAACTTCTACCTCTCGGAAGCCATGTTCAAGATGTTCATCGGGGTCTACCTGATCATGGTCTTCGACCCCCAGATCCTCTTCAACGACGGCTTCTATCCGCTGCTCCACATCGTCATCCCGGACGGCAGCCTGTTGCACCCGAAGTTTCCGTCCGCGCTCGGCTGCCGCACGCACGCGCTGACGCGCCTCTTCGACATCCTCGGTGGCGCGCTCGCCCGCAAGAGCCCCGAGCACACGACGGCGGCGGGCTACGGCACGAGCCCGTACATGCTCTACTCGGGCTGGGACCGGAACGGCGAGTTCTACTACCTGATGGAGATCTCGTACGGCGGGATCCCCGGCAGACCGATCGGCGACGGCATGGACGGCCACTCGTGGTGGCCGCTCTTCCAGAACATCCCGACGGAGTACCTCGAGGCGTACTACCCGGTCCGGATCGACGGCTACACGACGATCGAGGACTCGGGCGGCGCCGGCTTCCACCGTGGCGGCAACGGGATCGAGAAGCGCTACGTCTACCTCGAGCCGGGAATGGTCTCGATCCACGACGACCGCTGGCTCACGTACCCGTGGGGCATTCTCGGCGGAAAGCCCGGGACCCGTTCGGAGAAGATCCTCGTGCGCACCGACGGGACGCAGGAACGGCTGCCCTCGAAGTGCGACGAGGTGCAGGTCGAGGCGGACGACATGCTCGTGTACCGGACGGCCGGCGGCGGCGGGTGGAAGGATCCGCTCGACCGGCCGGTCGAGAACGTGGAGGCCGACGTCGCAAAGGGACTCGTCTCCGCCGAGAAGGCCTACGACGACTACGGCGTGGTAGTAGGTGACGGAGTAGCGACCGAGAAGCGGCGCGCGGAGCTGCGCGATTCGCGCGGCGAGATCAAGGACTTCGACCTCGGGCCCGAGCTCGACGAGATCCTCGACCGCGCCCAGGAGGAGACGGGCCTGGCGCCGCCGGTCCCGCCCGAGCCGCTCTCGTGGGCGCCGATGGAGTCGCCGGAAGAGGCGCTCCGCCGCGTGCGCGAGCTCGGCGATCGACAGATGACGCAAACCGAATGAACGACGAGCAGCGGCTGGGCGGCTTTCACGGGAGGGCGGGGTTCGGCGAGAACCCGGCCCTCATCGTCGTCGACGTGAACGTGGGCTTCACGAACCCGGCGTCGCCGCTCGTCTGCGACCTGGAAGACGTCGTCGACGCAATTCGCAGGCTGCTCGACGAGGCCCGTCGCGCCGAGATCCCGGTCGTCTACACAACGGTCTCTTACTCGGAGGGGGACAAGCGAACGGCCGCGGCGTTCATCGACAAGGTCCCCGCTCTCCTGACGCTCGAGGCGGGAAGCCGGTGGGTCGAGATCGACCCGCGCATCGCTCCGCGCCCGGACGAGCCCGTCCTCAACAAGCTCTTCGCCTCCGCCTTCTTCGGCACGGCGCTCGCAAGCCTGCTGGCGAGCGCGGGCTGCGACAGCCTGATCGTCACGGGTGCGTCCACGTCCGGCTGCGTGCGGGCGACGGTTGTCGACGCGCTGCAGCACGGCTACCGGCCGATCGTCCCTCGCGAGGCGGTCGGCGATCGCAATCCGGACGCCCACGAGGCGAACCTGTATGACATCGATGCGAAGTACGGCGACGTCGTCTCCGTCGACGACGTTCTCACGCACTTGGAGGAGCTCGCTGGGACACACGCTCGCTGAGAAGATCCTGCTCGCCCACTGCGAAGCCGACGACTTCCGGCCGGGCGAGGTGATCACGGTCCGCTGCGACGTCGTCATGGCGAACGACGTCTCGGGGCCGATCGCTTTCCGGGCGATGGAGAAGATGGGGGCCGAGAAGGTGTTCGACCCCGCGAAGGTCGTCATGGTCGCCGACCACTTCGCTCCGGCGAAGGACGCCCGAACCGCGGAGCTCCTGCAGGGGATGAAGGAGTGGGCGGACCGACAGGGCGTGAGGTTCTACGGACAGGGCCGGGGCGGGATCGAGCACACGCTGCTCTGCGAGGAGGGATGGATCGTCCCGGGCGCGGTGATCGCGGCCGGTGACTCGCATACGTGCACGTACGGCGCGCTCGGAGCGTTCGGCACCGGCCTCGGCTCTACCGACATTGCCGCTTGCCTCGCCCTCGGGGAGTTCTGGCAGCCCGTGCCCTCGACCATCCGCGTCGAGTTCACGGGCGAAAAGCGGGAGTTCGTGACCGGGAAGGACCTCATCCTCGCCGTCATCGGTGAGATCGGAGTCGGCGGGGCGACGAACTGCGCACTCGAGTTCGTCGGCGAAGGCGCGGCGGCGCTCTCGATCGACGAGCGCCTCGCCGTCTCGAACATGGCGGTCGAAGCCGGCGCCGAAACGGGATTCTTTCCCGCCGACGAGAAGACGGCCGCGTACCTCGCGGGCCGCACCGATCAACCGTGGGAGCCGGAGGAGTCCGACCCGGACGCCGAGTTCGCCCGGGAGCTGACGATCGACCTCTCCGAGCTGCCGCCCCTCGTCGCGCTTCCCCATCTGCCGGGCAACGTCGTCCCGGTCGAGGAGGCCGCGGGCACGAGGATCGATCAGGTCTACATCGGCAACTGCTCGAACGGGACGATGACCGATCTTCGCCAGACAGCGCAGGTCCTGAGAGGACATCGCGTCCACGACGACTGCCGGATGATCGTCGTGCCCGCGACGCAGTCCATCTACCGGCAGGCACTCGCGGAAGGGCTCCTCGACGTGTTCGTCGAGGCCGGCGCGATGGTCTCGACACCCACGTGCGGCGCGTGCTTCGGCGGCCACATGGGCCTGCTCGCGCGCGGCGAGCGAGCGATCACGACGACCAACCGGAACTTCAGGGGCCGAATGGGATCGACCGATGCGGAGGTGCACCTCGCGAACGCCTACGTCGCCGCGGCTGCGGCCGTCGCCGGCGCGATCGTCCATCCGGCCGAGGTGAGGAGCGGAGTCGCGGCGTGATCGTCGAAGGCCGACCCGTTGTCATCCCCGGCGACGACGTCGACACCGACGTCATGTATCCCGGCGCGTACCTGAACATCGAGGATCCCGAGGAGATGAAGCAGTACCTCTTCGAGGGCTACGACCCTTCGCTCCGGGAGCAGCTCGGCGACGACGCGATCCTCGTCACCGGAAGGAACTTCGGCGTCGGCTCTTCGCGGGAGCACGTCGTGCAGGCGCTGAAGGCCTGGGGCGTGCGCGCCGTTCTCGGCAAGAGCTTCGCGCGGATCTTCCGACGCAACTGCGTGAACCTCGGGGTGCCGATCTTGGAATGTCCGGGCGGGGCGGAAGCGGCACGCGCCGGGAAGCGTCTCCGGATCAACACCGAGACCGGCCTGATCGAGGTCGACGGGCGCCCCTTCCAGGCGCGCTCGACCGACCCGTTCGTCCTCGAGCTCCAGCAGTCCGGCGGCCTCATTCCGTGGGCCCGTGGGAGAATCTCCACGTGATCGTCCGGGACAGGCGCGACGACTGGCAGGTCGTGCTCCAAACCGACCATGCCGATCTCTCCGGGAGCTTCGCGCGCGCCTGGGCCGACCCCGGACAGCGGCATGACTCCGTCGCGCTCGCGGCGAGGCGTCACGACGACGGCTGGGCCGTGTGGGAGCGGGCGCCGATGGTCGACCGCGAGACGGGCAAACCGGTCAACTTCCTCGACGTCGGGGTTCCCGCGCACCTCGCCTTCTACCGGGCTTGCATTGCCGCAGTCAGCGAGCAGGATCCGTACTCCGGCCTGCTGGTGTCGATGCACGGCGCCGGCATCTACCAGCAGCGCTACGGACGCGACCCGAGCCTGAGCGTCACGCAGGCAGAGGCGAATAGGCCGCTCGTCGACGCCTTCGTCGAGGAGCAGGAGTCGGCGTACTCCGACCGGATCGCGCAGGCCGGCGTGGATGAGGACGAGCGGTGGCGGGACTACGAGCTGCTCCAGCTCTACGACCGGCTGTCGCTCTACTTCTGCATGCGCGACCTCGAGGGGGGCGAGGAAGCGGAGCTGCAGGGGTACCGGCTCGAGCCGATCGGCCCCTGGCGCGTCCGGGTGCAGCCGTTTCCCTTCGGCAACGAACCAGCGACGTTCTCGCTCGTGCGGCGGGTCTTCCCGAAGAACGGAAAGGCCGAGATCCTCGCGCTGCCTCCCGAGCGCGTCGAGATCGTCGTCGAGTCTTAGTCAGTCGTCGACGATGCCTACCGCGCGGACCGGCGATCCGTAGGCGGTCTCGAGCCTGAGCGGGAAGCCGAAGAACTGGAAGCGACGGCCGACGACCTCCTTGAGGTTGTTCAGGTTCTCGAAGTGGGTCACGCGTCGCTCTGCGCACGCCTTGTGCGTCGGGTACTCGTCGGTGAGATAGACGAGGTCCGGGCTGATCGTCTCGACGCCGAAGATCTTGACGCCGTTGTCGGCCATCCAGTGCACGGCTTCGGCGGAGATCCCGGAGAAGCCGTCGAGAAACGCGGGAGTGCCCGCGGTTCGGTTGAAGTGGTCGGAGCAGAAGAGCAGGATGTCTCCCTCGCGGAGCTCCTCGCCGCTCGACTCGAGCGCACGCTGCGCCTCTGCCACGGTGACGTCATGGCCGCGCGGGTACTCGCGGACGTCGACGCACAGCGCGTCACCGCAGAATGTCTCGAGCGGCATCTCCGCGATCGACTCGCCTTCTTTGTCGTAATGGCCGAAGGCGTCGACATGGGTGGCGGCGTGGTTCGAGGTGATGATGATCTCGGCGTTGAACGACGGCCGCCCTGCGGGTGCGTCGCCGTGGAGGATGTGACGCAGGATCTGCGTCGGAGGGAAGAACGGGTGCAGCTGCGATTCGCGCGACAGGGGCTGCGAGAGGTCGATCACGCGGCGGGCCATCCTTACTCCTTTCGGGCGATGTCCTTGCAGACCTCGACGATGCGCGGGATGAGCGCCGAGACGATCTTCTCGCCCGTCTCGAGTCGTGCGCGGGTCGCATCGCCGACGACACCCGACGGCGTGATGTCGCGGAGCATGTCCATCGGCACGACGACGCCCGGCCCGGTCGGCCGCATCGCATAGCGGCCGAACGACGTCCAGGGCAGCCCGGCCTCCTTGACGGCAGCGCCACGGTCGTAGGCGTCTCGCGTCGCGCGCTCCTCGTAGACCCGTTGGCCGAGCGCGAGCGCGATCGAGGTCTCTGCCTCCTCGGCGTGGATCATCGGGCCCTCGACCTCGGAAAGCACGTCAGAGGCGAGGTCCCACCACTGCACGAGGAAGACCCGGCGGCCGGTCGTCTCGAAGTAGTGGTTGACGGCGACGGTGAGCGCGGCGATGTTGCCCCCGTGGCCGTTGACCGCGACGAGGTTCTCGAAGCCGTGGTGGACGAGCGAGTCGCACACCTCGCGGAAGACCTGGAGAAAGGTCGTCGTCGAGAGCCGCACGCTCCCGGGAAACTGCATGTGGTACCAGGAGAGGGTCACGTTCAGGGTCGGCGCGACGAGCAGTTCGACGCCCTCTTGAGCGGCCGCATCCGCCGCTCGTGTGCAGAGCGAGCGTGCGATGAAGCAGTCGGTGTCGAGCGGCATGTGATGGCCGTGCTGTTCGGTCGAGCCGATCGGGATCAACACCGCGTCCACGCCTGACCCGATCCGCTCGTCGACCTCGGGCCACGTCAGCCGCTCGATGAAGTGCTCCTCCATCGGAATGCGGATCTTCAACGAATGTCAGACATCGTGCAATACTCGGCTGCTCTGCGAGCCGGAGGGCGGCTGATGGAGGGCACGGTCGAGGTCAACGGCGTCAACCTCTGGTACGAGGTCTCGGGCGAGGGCGAGCCCGTGATGCAGATCCACGGCGGCGGCTTCGGGCACTCGAACTTCGCCCCGGCGACGCCCGAGCTCGCCGAGCGCTTCAAGGTCGTCGACTACGACATGCGCGGGTACGGGAAGTCGGACCGCCCCGTCCAGCACTACGACATGGAGGTGTGGGCGGACGACCTCGCCGGCCTCCAGGACGTGCTGGGCATCGACGAGGCGCACATCCACGGGACGTCGATGGGCGGGATGATCGCGATCGTCTTCGCGGGCAAGTACCCCGAGCGGACCACGTCCGTCGTCATCAACTGTGCCGCCGCGAAGCTGGGCACCACGGGGCGCCTCATCTTCAGGAACTGGATCGACATCGCCCGGATGGACCCGGACGGTCCCGGCAGCCGAACGCTCGCCGAGCTGATCGCCTGGCAGGCGCTTTCGAAGGCCTATCTCGAGACGCCTGAGGGCGTAGCCGCGATCGACAACATCCAGCAGATCCTGCGTGACTCGAATCGGGTCGAGGTGTTCACCGCGGCCTGCCAGGCCATGTGCGACATGGACGTGCGCTCGTGGCTTCCGAAGATCACGGCGCCGGCGCTCGTGCTCGGCGGCGACGAAGATGTGATGACGCCGTGGGACCAGGGGCCCGATGGTGCCGGTCAGGAGGCCATCTATCAGGGGATCCCGAATGCGGAGAAACACGTCATCCGCGGGTCGAACCACTCGACGATCTTCGACAACACACAGGAACACGTCCGTGTGGTCGTCGACTTCTTCAAGCGACACAGCCGCGGGGGCTAGTGCCGGCCGTCGAGGAGTTCGGCGTCGAGCCGATCCCGGCCGAGCTTCGGACCGTCGGCTGGCGCGATCTCTTCGCGATCAACTTCACCTTCTTCCTCAACCCCGTCATGTACTTGCTCGGGGCGTTTGCCGTCGTCGACGGCGGGCTGCCGCTCTGGTGGGCGGTCGGAGCCATGGTCGCGGGGCAGGCGCTCGCGTACTCGATCCTCGTCGTCGTCGCTCAGCCGGGCGTCGACTACGGGCTTCCCGGACAGGTGGCGATGCGGGCGTCGCTCGGCTTCTGGGGCGCCCGCCTGCTCAGCTCTCCGTACCGGGTCGTCGCGGCGACGTACTGGTTCGCCGCGCAGGCGCTCACCGGAGCGCTCGGCATCCAGGCGATCGTCGAGGCGTTGACGGGCGACCACGTGCCGCTCGTGCCGGTCGCGCTCTGCCTCGCGCTCTTCCACGTCACCCTGGCGGTCCTCGGGTTCGACGTCACGCGCTGGCTGCTGCGCGTCGTCCTGCCCCTCTCCCTCGCCTTCACGGCGATCCTGATCGGGCTCGAAGTGACGTCGAACGACCCGAGCTTCGCCGTGGGTCGCGTGTTCCACTCCCCCGACCAACACCTGACGTGGCTGGGCTTCGCCACGTACGTGACCGTGATGTGCGGCGCGTCGCTGACGCTCGTGACGAGCGTGGCCGACTTCTGCCGCTACACCCCGACACGGCGGGACATGCGCATCGGCTACACGGCTTCGGCGCTGACGGCTGCCCTCGTGACGACCTTCGTCGGCGGCTATGCGGCCGCGGCGACGGGCGAGACGAACCCGTTCATCGCCGTCGCCGACCTCACCTCGAGCGAGGCGCTGCTCGTCCTGCTCCTGGGGGCGATCGTCGTCCAGGGCATCGCAGCCAACATCACGAACGTCTACACCGCGGGGCTCTCACTCGTGAACTCCGCGCCCCGGCTCGGGCGCTTCTGGGCCACGATGGCCGTGGGGGCGGTGGCGCTCACACTCTCCGCGTTCCCGGACTTCATCGACCACGCACAGCGCTGGGTCACTCACCTCGGCAACGTGGCCGCGCCGCTGGCGGGCGTCGTCCTCGCCGACTACGTCGTCCTCAAGCGGCAACGGATCGACGTGCCGGCCCTCTTCGATCCTGCCGGTCGCTACCGGTACCTGAACGGCGTCAACGTGACGGCGATCGTCTCGGTGGCGGTCGGAGTCGCCGTGTACTACGTCGTTCCCGCCGAATGGGTGAAGGTCGTCTGGGGAATCGGAGTCGGCGCGGGAACCTACCTCGCGCTGGCGTGGCTGCAGGGGAGCGTGGCGCCCCGCCTGGCGCGAGCTCACGCAGAGGCGAGATGATGCGGCCGATGGGCCGGGACGAGTTCGTCCTCGACACGCCTCTGGTACGGGCCTTCGTCGCGGACGTCTCGGCTGCGATCGACCGCTCCGACTCGCCCGAGGATGCCTGCGAGGCGATCCGGCCTCGGTTCGGGGAGCTCCTCGCCGACCCAGACTGGCTGCCGGCTCGGTATCAGGAGGCGGCTCCGGAGAGCGGCATGGGCGGTGGAATCGGCCAGTGGCTCCTCTACCGCGCCGCCGACGCTTCACTCTCCCTGTTCTCGCTGGTGGTCCCGCCCAAGGCGCAGACTCCGGTGCACGACCACCTCGCCTGGGGCCTCGTCGGGCTTCAGAGCGGCAGGCAGGAGGAGGAGGTGTATGCCAGGAGCGACGACGGCCTCCGGCTCGTCGAGGCGCGCACGCTCGGTTCGGGGGACTTCTACACGCTGATCCCGCCGGAGGGCGACATCCACCGGGTACGCACGATCTCGCCGGAAAACTCGGTCTCGATCCACCTGCTGACGAACGACACGGGTTGCGTCTGGCGGCACGTCTACGACCCCGAGTCCGGCGGCGAAAAGCCCTTCAGGTCCGGTTACGTCAATGCGCCGTGCGAGCCCGGCGAGGCGCGGGAGTCAGACATTTGACTACGGCCCTCCGCGGTTGTATACAAGACCCATCCTCTGTGGCGGCGCACGACACCATTCAGGGACGCGGCGTCTGGCTCGACGTTTCGCAGGTGCTGTGGCGCAATCGCGTGGGCATCTTTGAGAGGGCGGCGAGGGGAAAGGAGATGGCATATGAGTGAACTCGAGGACTTCGAGTTCGATCCTCAGGAGTACGCCGATCAGCTCGGATACACGGACGAGCTGACCCGGGGCGACTTCTCGGACCCGACGGTCCCGAGGGCCGAGACGCCGGAGGAGCGGCGTCGCGGACTGACCCGTCGCGACCTGCTCGTCAAGGGAGGTGCCGGCGCTGCCGCGCTCAGCGGCGTCGGAGCGCTCGCGGGGCGTGCCTCCGCGGCGTCAGGAGCCGCGGACGCGTTCACGGGCACCCTCAACGTGATCACGCTCGGCGTGGAGTGGCCCGAAGGAGCCGAGCAGCAGGCTGAGAAGGACCTCGGCTTCAAGTTCAACGTCCAGGTCATGGGCACGAACGCCCAGGTGCAGAAGTCGATCACCGCGCCAGGGAGCTTCGACCTGGGCGGGCTCTACAACTACCAGTTCTTCCAGATCTGGCCGACCGGGAACTTCCAGCCGGTCGATCGCAACAGGATCAAGGCCTGGAAAGACTTCTACCCGATCTTCACGAAGGGGAAAGTCCAGCTCAACAACCCGAAGTGCACGCCGGGCCAGGGCGACGCGCCGTACCGGGTTCTCTTCCTCGACCTCAACCACTCGACGGGTCTACCGCTGACGAATCTCGGGCCGAAGAGCAACAAGCAGATCGTCGTGTGGTGGAACAGCGCGGCGAACAAGGCTTTCGGGGGCAAGCCCCAACCACGCTGGGTCGTCGGCCCGCCGGCCCATTTCAACATGGACTCGATGGGCTACAACGGCGACGTCATCAAGAAGCAGCCGGGCCAGGTCTCGTGGGCGGAGCTGCTGAACTCGAAATGGAAGGGCCGGGTTGCCCTTCTGAATGACCCCGGCATCGCCATGGAGGACGCCGGGAACGCCGTTCAGGCGCTCGGGCTCATGAAGTTCAAGAACCTCGGCAACATGTCGCGCAAGGAGATCGACCGGCTGGTCAAGATCATGATCCAGTACAAGAAGCGAGGCCACTTCCGGGCGTTCTGGTCGACGTTCCAGGAGTCGGTCAACCTGATGAGCTCGAAGCAGGTCGTGATCGAGTCGATGTGGTCGCCTGCCGTCGCGCTGCTCGTTGCGCAGGGCGTCCCGGTCCGCTACGCGTTTCCGAAGGAAGGCATGCGCGGCTGGTGTAGTGCCCAGGGGATCCCGAAGCACGTTAAGGGCGACAAGCTGCAGGCGGCATACCAGTACATGAATTGGATGTACGAGGGCTTCCTCGGCGCCCTGATCATGCGGCAGGGCTACTACATCGCCAACGGCAAGAAGCTGCCTGCGTGGATCAAGGCGCACGGCTCCGAGGGGAAGCCGGCCTTCACGGCTGCCGAGTACGACTTCTGGTACAACGGCAAGACGGCCCCGAGGGACCTGCCGGGGATCACCGGTCACGTCGGCGACATCAAGAAGGGCCAGAAGCGCGACGGGGGCTCCTTCCTGACGCGTTCCTGCAAGTACTCGTCGTGGAACTCGTTCTTCACCGCGAACGCGTACCAGATCAAGCGGTTCAACGACTTCCTCAGCGCCTAGCGCGTATGCCAGAAGAAACGGGGACCGCAGGTCCAACTTCGGAAGGGGCGGCAACCGCCGCCCCTTCCGAGTCAAAGGGGTCAGGGCTCGACCTGATCGAGCTGACGAAGGTGTTCCCCGGCGGAACGGTCGCCGTCGAGGACTTCAACCTCCACGTCGACCACGGCGAGTACGTCGTCCTGCTCGGCCCGTCGGGTTGCGGCAAGACCACGACCCTACGGATGATCGGCGGCCACGAGTTTCCGACCCGTGGCGACATCGTTCTCGACGGCCAGTCTCTCGTCGACCTTGCGCCGCACAAGCGCCCGACCACGACCGTCTTCCAGCACTTCGCGCTCTTCCCGCATCGCAACGTCGTGGAGAACGTCGAGTTCGGACTCAAGATGCACGGAATCCCGAAGGACGAGCGGCGGAAGGAAGCCTTCGATGCTCTTCGCATGGTCGGGCTCGAAGAGCTCGCGGACCGGAAGCCGCGCGCCCTGTCGGGAGGACAGCAGCAGCGTGTCGCGCTCGCACGCGTCCTGGTGACGAAGCCCAAGGCCCTGCTGCTCGACGAGCCGCTCGGCGATCTCGACCGGCTCCTGCAGCTGCGAATGCGCGTTGAGCTTCGCAACCTCCAGCGCAGCCTCGGCTTGATGTTCATCCACGTCACGCACAACCAGGAAGAAGCGCTCTCGATGGCGGATCGCATCGTCGTCATGAACGAGGCCCGCATCCAGCAGATCGCGGACCCGTTGACGATTGCGACGAAGCCGGAGACCGAGCTCGTCGCGCGCTTCATGGGCGACAACAACATCATCCGCGGGAAAGTCACCGCGCACGAGGAGGACCGGGTCATCGTCGAGAATGGCCATGTCCGGGCGAGCGTCCGAGCACCCGACGATCCGCCTGCGGTCGGAGACGAAGCGATGGTCTCGGTCCGCGCCGCGGCCGTTCAGCTCGCGAACGGCGAGGTGACGGATCGGCTGAACTCCGCGAAGTGCGACATCGTCTTCGTCGAGTTTCTCGGCGACCTTGTCAAGCTGCATCTCAACGTCGGCGAGGAGCGGATGCTGGCGAAGGTGCCCGGCGACCGCTACCCAACGCTTCGGGGCCGAGAGGGCGAGAAGATCACGATCACCTGGGACGAGGACGATGGCCAGCTCCTCAGAGCCTGATCAAGCTCCGCAGCTCGACGTTGCCGAGATCGAGGCGGCCGAGGAGATCGAGCAGGCTCCCGCTGCCGAGCGCGCGCTCGGCGAGCAGGCGGGCGCCGAGCGCGGCAGGGGCTGGATCACCACCTTGTGGGCCCTGCCCGGGTTCGTTTGGCTCGGCTTCTTCCTGCTTGCGCCGCTCGTCTTCATCGTCCTCGTCAGCTTCTGGACGTATTCGCAGGGCGCAAAGTCCGGCTTCACCACCAACTGGACGCTCGACAACTACTCACGGCTCTTCCACGACGGGACGTACTGGCACAACATGCTGACGAGCTTCGAGTCGTCGCTCATCGTCGTCGCAGCGTGCCTCGTCTTCGGCTTCCCGGTCGCGTACTTCCTCGCCGTCGAGGTGGAGAATCTGCGCAACCAAATCGCGCTCTTCCTGCTGGCGCTGGCACCGTTCTGGACGAGTTTCCTCATCCGCTCTGTCGCCTGGACGTATCCGCTGAACTACATCCTGTCCAAGGTCGGCGTAGCGAGCTTCTCGAGCGCGTCGGTGCGGCTCGCGCTGATCCAGCTCTACATCCTGTTCATGGTCACGCCGCTCTTCTTCACGCTCGCGCAGGTCGACCGCGCCGCGGTCGAGGCCGCGCGCGATCTCGGCGGGAACTGGTGGCGGACGTTCCGCGAGGTCATCCTTCCGCAGGCGATGCCCGGAGTCGTGATCGGCTCGATCTTCGTCTTCGTGCTCACGATGGGTGAGTACGGGACGGTGCTCGTCGTGGGCGGAAACAAGATCCAGTCGGTCGGGACGATCGTGAACTCGTACATCCAGCTCGCGGTGCAGTACCCGTACGGCGCCGCCGCGGCCGTGTGGCTCGTTCTTGCGCTCATTGCGGGCGTGTTCGTCATCACACGCTTCTCGAACCTGCGCGAGGAGCTCTGAGGTAGCCGTGCGGAAGCGGCGCGACTGGGCGAAGTGGGGGCTCGGCACGTACTTCGTCGCGTTCCTGATCTTCCTGTACGCGCCGATCATCCTGATGGGCGTGCTCTCGTTCCAGGGGTACTTCGGAGCAATCACGTTCCCGTTCAGAGGGCCGCTGAGCCTCCGCTGGTGGAAGCTGCTCTTCGACCCGTCGCAGTTCGGCTCGCACGCGAACGAGATCAAGACTGCGGCTGTGGGCTCCCTCTGGGTGAGCCTCACGGCGGGCGCAATCGTCGCGTTCGTTGCGTTCACGCTCTCGATGGCGTTCCGCCAGCGCTGGCGGTTCAAATCAGACGCCGTCGCCTTCTACGTGATCATGCTCGCCCTGATGACGCCGGGCTTCCTGCTCGCGGTCGGAACCCAGCTCTTCTGGAAGTACCTGGACCAACCGACCTCGATCTGGCACACGGCGCTCGGCGCGAACGTCGTCTGGGGGATTCCGTTCGGCTTCCTCGTCATGCTCGCCGTCTGGAACCGCTACGACCGCCGGATCGAGGAGGCCGCCCACGACCTCGGAGCGAACTCGAGGAGGACCTTCCGCGAGGTGACGCTGCCCCTTGTCTGGACCGGGATCTTCGGCTGCTTCCTGTTCGGCTTCACGCTGACGTGGAACGACTACGACCGCAGCGTCCTCTTCCAGCGGGAGGCAACGCAAACCCTGCCGCTCGAGATCGGCGGGCTGACGTTCACGACAGCGATCAGGCCCGACCTGTACGCCCTCGGCATGCTGACGACGCTCGTGACGCTGATCGCGGTCGCGATCGTGCTTCTGGTCGGAGCTCTGCGCCTCCGCATCCGCGCGGCGCCGGTCCACCGGGTCGAGGAGGAGCTCGGCGTCGCCGAGGAGCTCTCGACGGCCGGAGCCGCGCCTCGGGCGAAGTAGCGCCTGCTCGTTACACGGCGGCCTTCGCGGACGCTTCTCGCAGGCCGCCGGCGCCGTCCGGCTGAGCGGCGCCGCGCGGGAACCGCTGCGCGAAGTCGTCCGCGATCTGATCCATCGTTGCCCAGCGGATGCCGTCGCGGCCATTGATGTGCTCGATGATCCGCTCGAGCATCAGGATCACCTGCGGCCGGCCGCTGACGTCCGGGTGAATCGTCATCGCGAAGACGGCGTAGTCCTCCTCGCGGTGGATGTAGTCGAACTGGTCACGCCAGATCTCCTCGAGGTGCCGCGGGTCGACGAAGCCGTGGCTGTTGGGCGCGCCCTTGATGAACATCATCGGCGGCAGGTCGTCGAGATACCAGCTGGCCGGGATCTCGATCAGGTCGGTCTCCTCGCCGCGCACGAGCGGCTTCATCCACTCGTCGGGATGCTTCGAGTAGTCGATCTTCGTCCAGCTGTCGCCCACACGGACGTAGTAGGGATGGAAGTCGCGGTGCATGAGGCTGTGGTCGTACTTGATCCCGTGCTTCAGGAGCAGCTCGTTCGTGACGTTGGAGAACTCCCACCACGGCGCCACGTAGCCGGTCGGGCGACGCCCGGCGACGTCCTCGATCAGGCCGATGCACTTGACGAGGATCGCCTCCTCCTGTTCCGGCGTCATCGCGATCGGGTTCTCGTGCGAGTATCCGTGCATGCCGACCTCGTGGCCGGCGTCCACGACCATCTTCGCCTCCTCCGGAAACGTCTCGATCGAGTGACCTGGGATGAACCAGGTCGTCTTCAGCTCGTACTTGTCGAAGAGCTTGAGCAGGCGGCGCGTGCCGACCTCGCCGGCGAATACGCCGCGCGAGATGTCGTCCGGTGAGTCCTCGCCGCCGTAGGACCCGAGCCACCCGGCGACAGCGTCGACGTCGACCCCGATGCTGCAGAAGATCTCCTTCGCCATGTCTCCTCCCTCGTCGGTGCTACAACGCTACGACATGTGCGCCCTCTGTGGAGCGCTGCTCGACGAGCACTGGGCCGAGCAGGACGGCGGTCGTCGGGCGCGCGTCTTCCGGGTGAAGCTCACGAATCGGGTGCTCGGCCACTTCGGTCTGCGGCTCGACGACTGGGGAGGGCGAGTCTACGTTCTGCGGGATCGCAAAGGCCGCTCGATCGTCGTCACGAACCTCGGCGCCGTCTGGTCGGAGGCAGAGCGGCTGAACGGCGGCCGGCTCGATCCCCTCGACGACGGCCTGCTCGCCCACCTTGGCTGACAAGCTCCCCGTCGTCCTCGTCACCGGCTTCCTCGGGAGCGGCAAGACGACGCTCATCTCACGTCTGCTGCGGCATCCGGAGCTGGGCAAGACGGCGGTGATCGTCAACGAGCTCGGCGAGGTTGCGATCGACCATCACCTGCTGCGGCGCGTCGACGAGCGGACCGTCGTCCTCGACAGCGGCTGCGTCTGCTGCTCGCTCCGCGGCGACCTCGCCGACGAGCTGCGCGATCTGCTGAGCCGGCGAGCCCGAGGCGAGATACCGCCGTTTTCCCGCGTCATCGTCGAGACAACCGGTCTCACCGATCCCGCCCCGGTCGTGTACACGCTGCTCTCGGAGCCCGTCGTCCGGCATCACTACCGCCTCGAGGGCGTCGTCACCACCGTCGACGGTGTCAACGGGTTGCGCGAGCCCGAGTCGGTCAAGCAGGCGGCGGTTGCCGACCGGCTCGTCGTCACGAAGACGGATGTCGCCGATCGCTCGGCCGTTCGCGGCGTCGAGGACCGTCTCGCCCGCCTCAATCCGGCCGCGCCGATCATCGAGGCGGTCTTCGGTGCGGTCGAGCCCGGCCGCGTTCTCGGCGGCTCCGATCGGGATCTCCGTGAGCTCCCGCTCGAGGGACCTGCTCACCGGGACGACGTGCGGGCGGTCGCCGTGTTCCTCGACGACGAGCTCGACTGGACGACGTTCGCGATCTGGCTGACGATGCTGCTGCAGGCGCGCGGCTCGGACATCCTCCGTGTCAAGGGGCTGCTCAACGTCGGCGGCGCGGGGCCGGTGCTCCTCAACTGCGTGCAACACGCCGTGTATCCGCCCGAGCACCTCGAGAGCTGGCCGGACGACGATCGGCGCTCGCGGCTCGTGTTCATCGGCCGCGGCTTCGAGCCGGAGCAGCTCGAAGCGTCGCTCCGCACGTTCAACCGAGCGGCTCAGTAGGAACGCGGCAACCCGAGCACATGCTGGCCGAGGTAGGCCAGGACGAGGTTGTTCGACACGGGCGCGATCGAGTACAGCCGCGTCTCGCGGAACTTCCGCTCGACGTCGTACTCCTCGGCGAAGCCGAACCCGCCGTAGGCGTCGAGGCATGCGTTCGCCGCCTGCCACGAGGCCTCGGAGCCGAGGAGCTTCGCCATGTTCGCCTCCGGGCCGCACGGCAGTCCCTGCTCGAACAGCCAAGCCGCCTTCTGACGCATGAGGTCCGCCGCCTCGATCGCTGCGTGCGCGCGCGCAATCGGGAACTGGACGCCCTGGTTTTGACCGACCGGCCGTCCGAAGACGACCCGTTCCGACGCGTAGGCGGAGGCCTTGTCCACGAACCAGCGGCCATCCCCGACGCACTCTGCGGCGATGAGGATCCGCTCGGCGTTCATGCCGTCGAGGATGTAGCGGAACCCCTGTCCCTCCTCGCCGATGAGGGCGTCGGCGGGCACCTCGACCCCGTCGAGGAAGATCTCCGTCGTCGCGTGGTTCATCAGCGTCTTGACGGGGCGGATCGTCATCGTCCCTTTCGCCACTGCCTGCTTCATGTCGACGAGGAACGTCGAGAGGCCCTCCGTCTTCTTCTCGACCTCGTCGAACGGCGTCGTGCGCGCGAGCAACAGCATGAGATCCGAGTAGAGCGCCCGCGACGTCCAGATCTTCTGGCCCTTGATGACGTAGCCGCCGTCGACCCGCTGTGCGCTCGTCTGGATGCGGGTCGTGTCCGAGCCGACGGTCGGCTCGGTGACGCCGAAAGCCTGGAGGCGCAGCTCGCCCGACGCGATCTTCGGCAGGAACCGCTGCTTCTGGTCGTCCGACCCGTGCCGAAGGATCGTGCCCATCGTGTACATCTGCGCGTGGCATGCCCCCGCGTTGCAGCCGGACGCGTTGATCTCCTCGAGGATGACGCTCGCCGCCGCGAGTCCGAGGCCGGCGCCGCCGTACTCCTCCGGAATGAGCACCGCGAGCCAGCCGCGCTCGGTCAGCGTCTGCACGAACTCCTCGGGGTAACGGTCCGGCTCGAGCGCGCGCCAGTATTCCCCGGGGAATTGTGTGCACAGCTCCCGGACTGCCGCCCGGATCTCGTTCAGCTCCGCCGGGACGGCGAAGTCCATCAAGCTCCGTAGCGTTCGAGCAGGCGCCGCGCGATGATCAGCTGCTGGATCTCGTTCGAGCCCTCGCCGAGGATGAGCACCGGCGCGTCGCGGTACAGGCGCTCGACGACGAACTCCTGCGAGAAGCCGTAGCCGCCGTGGATCCGCATTGCCTCGAGCGCGACTTCCTCGGCCGTCTCCGTTGCGAAGAGCTTCGCCATCCCGGACTCGAGGTCGGCTCGCTCGCCGCGGTCCTTCGCCTGCGCCGCCTCGATCATGAGCAGCCGCGCGGCCTCGGTCTTCGTGGCCATCTGCGCGAGCTTGAGCTGGATCGCCTGGTGCTGCGCGATCGGCTTGCCGAAGGTCTGACGCTCCTGCGCGTAGCGAATCGCCTCCTCGAACGCGCGGGTCGCGATCCCGACCGCACGCGCGGCGATGTTCACGCGTCCGAGCTCGATCGCGCCCATGAAGTACTTGAACCCCTGCCCTAGGCCGTCCTCGCCGCCGAGGACGCTCGACGCAGGCGTCCGGAACCCGTCGAAAACGAGCTCGGTCGATTCGACGCCCTTGTAGCCGAGCTTGCGGAGCGGCGGCGGGATCGTCAGGCCCGGCTGCTCGGAAACGCCCGGCTCCTTCTCCAGGACGAACGCCGTCATGCCGCGGTGGGGCGGATCGGCGTCCGGGTCCGTCTTTGCGAGCAGCATGACCATCCCGGACTGCAGCCCGTTCGTGGCCCACATCTTCTGTCCGGTGATGAGGTAGTCGTCGCTGTCCCGGACTGCGCGGGTCAGGATCGCCTGCACGTCGGACCCTGCGTGCGGCTCGGTCATCGAATAGGCCGAATGCAGGTCGCCCGCCGCCATCCTCGGCAGGAAGCGCTGCCGCTGTTCCTCCGTACCGTAGGTCTCGATCATCCACGCGGAGAGGAAGTGCGTGTTGAGGACGCCCGAGAGGGACATCCAGCCGCGCGAGAGCTCGACCTGGATCAGCGCGTACGTCGTCAGGTCGAGCCCGAGCCCGCCCTGCTCCTCGGAGATGATCACGCCGAAGAGCCCGAGCTCCTTCATCTGCTCGACGAGCGCCGTCGGGTACTCGTCCGCGTGCTCGAGCTCCGATGCGACCGGCATCACCTCCCGCTCGACCCAGTCGCGGACGGTCGCGACGATCTCCGTCTGCTCGGCGACCGTCACACTGCGACCTTCTCCGCCGCGAGGAGAGAGAGGAACGAGCGCAGGTCGTCGTGCTCTTCGAGCGACAGGACGTGTTCTTCCAACGCCTCGATCTCGGCGTCGCCGAGCAGGAGCGACGCGTTCTCGCGGAACTTGGCCCGCACCTCGTCCGGCGACATCGGATTCTCGGGCGCGCCCGCCTGGTACGGAAACTCACGCTCGAGGACCCGGCCGTCCTTCGTCTGGATCGTCACGCCGCCCGGGAACGCACCCGGGTAGGTGGCGAACTCTTTCGTCTCGTAACGGACCTTGCGCGCCAGGTCGAGGACGCGCGCGTCGCGGAGCGCTTCGTCTGCGTAGCTGCGAAGGCCGACCTGCTTGTGCACGAGCATGGCCGCCGTCGAATACTGGAGGCTGAACTTCGCCTCGTACTCGCTGCGCGGGCTCAGCTTCGCCTCCTCCGGCTCGAGCACGAGCGAGGCTCCGGCCGCGGGGATGGTCACGAGGATCTCCTCGATCTCCTCCGGATCCACGTCGCCGGCGAGGGTGCTCGTCGCTCCGAGGGAGCCGTGGATGTAGTGGCATGCCGGATACGGCTTGTACGCGATGCGTGGCGTCTCCCACCGTTCACCGAGGTCCGCGAGCTGCGATTCGATGTCCACCTCTCCAGGATCGACGCCGATGAAGGCGTGGTAGAGGCCGAACCGCCCTTCGATCACGCTCGGCGGCCCTTCTGCCCCGAGCGCGGCGAGCCGTGTTGCGAGCAGCGCGCCGTGGGCGGCCCAAGCCGGGTGCATCGGCTTCGTCGCCGTTCCGTCCTCCAGGTACGCGAAGAGCCCGCCGGCGAACGAGCCTGCGATGCCGAGGGCACTCACCGTCTCGTCAGCCTCGCAGCCGGCGAGTCGCGAGGCGGCCACGGTCCCGCCGAAGATGCCGCAGATCGCGGTCGGGTGAAAACCCCGCTTGTGGAACGCGCCCGACGCCGCCATGCCGACGCGCGTCACGACTTCGTTGCCGGCGACGATCGCGGTGAGGAGCTCGCGCCCGCTCGATCCCGTGGCCTCGCCGGCGGCGAGGGCCGCCGGGCACACGACCGTGCTCACGTGCGACACGGAATCCGAGTGCGTGTCGTCGAAGTCGAGCGCGTGGCAGAGCATCGCGTTCGCGAACGCGGCGTTGACGGCCGGCACGCGGATGTCGAGCCCGATCACGGTTGCCTGCGGCTCGCCGCCGAGCTCCGCGAACGCGCGAGAGCCCTCGGTGGCGATGCCTGAGCCGGCCGCTCCGAGGCCGCAGCCGAGGCAGTCGAGCAGGTGGAGCTTCGCCGCGTCGGCGACCTCGGCAGGGATCTCCTCGTAGGTGAGCTCGCCGCCGAACGCCGCGAGCCGTTCCGTTGCGGTTGCCATGGTCACACGCTCCATTCCGTGTCGGTCCCTGGGAACGCCGGCGCGGCCTCGGGGGCGTCGCGCTTGTAGAGCATGAACGTCCGCTTGAACTCGATCACGACCTCGCGCCGCTGGTTGATGCCGCGGCAGCGCATCGTGACGATGCCGACGCTGGGATTGGACTTCGATTCGCGGAGGGCGAGGATCTCGCTCTCCGCCCAGATCGTGTCCCCGGCGAAGACGGGCCTGGGCAACCTGATGTCCGTCCACTCCAGATTCGCCGCTGCGTTCTCGCTCGTGTCGGGCACGGTCATCCCCGTGACGAGCGCGAGCGTGAACGCGCTGTTGACAAGCGGCTGCCCGAACTGGGTGCGCTCCGCGTACGGCGTGTTGAAGTGAATCTGGTTCGTGTTCAGCGTCAGACAGGTGAACCAGACGTTGTCGACCTCGGAGATCGTCCGACCGAGCCGGCTGCGAAAGACGTCGCCGACCTCGAGGTCCTCGAAGAAGCGCCCGCGCCATGCCTTGGACGCCGCTTGCAGTTCAGTGCTCATGCAGACGCTCCTTTCGCTTCGGCCAGTATCCGCCGCGCCCGCTCGACGACGGGCAGGTCGACCATCGTGCCGTCGAGCGCCACGACGCCGCGGCCCGCGCGCTCTCCCTCCTCGAACGCCTCGACCACTCGGCGTGCCCAGTCGAGCTCCGTCCTGGTGGGGGCGAACACGCGGTTGACGACCTCGACCTGGTCGGGGTGGATGCACGCCTTCCCGCGGAACCCGAGCGACCTCGCGAGCCGAGCCTGCTCTTCGAGCCCGTCCTCGTCGTGAAGATCGAGGTACACGACGTCGAGGGGCGCTCGAATCCCCGCCGCCGCCGAGTCGACCACGACCTTCGAGCGGGCGTAGAGGATCTCGACCCCGTCGGCCCGCGGCTCGAGGCCGAGCTCGGCGCCGAGGTCGGCGGCGCCGAGGACGAGAACCCCGACGCGTGGTGAACAAGCGGTCTCGTAGGCCTGGCGCAGGCCCGCCGCCGTCTCGACGATCGCGATCACGGGCGGGCCGTCCAGGCCCACCGCCTCGACCGCCTCGGGGGTCGCCTTCGGCACGACGAGGGCGTCGAGCTCCAGCTCTGACACGAGCGCCAGGTCGTCTCGGAAGTGCGGAGTATCGACGCCGTTCACCCGCACCGTGGTCAGCGGCCTGCTGCCCGAGCCGAGGACGTCCCGGACGATCTCGCGCGCCGCCGCCTTCTCCTCCGGCGCCACAGCGTCCTCGAGATCGGCGACGACGCCGTCGGCAGCCGACTCGAGCGCCTTGCGCAGCTTGTGCTCGTCGCTACCCGGTGCGAAGAGCAGCGACCGGAGGTGAGAGATGTCAGCGGCCGTGTCGCTCGCCTCTATGTCGGACATTCGCAGGTGCCGAAGCTTACGCCGCTTGACACCGTGCCGAAAGTCAGACATAAAAGCAGGCGCTCTGGCGATGGCAACACAGTGGAGGTCGAAGCCGTGAAAGCCGTTGTCTTTCACGAGTTCGGTGGCCTGGACGTGCTGCGGCTGGAAGACCTGAACGACCCGCACCCCGGCCCGGGTGAGGTCGCTCTCGACATCGCGGCCTCGGCCCTCAACCACCTGGACGTCGATATTCGCGAAGGCGTGTCGCGGTTTCCCGTCGATACGCCGTTCGTTCTCGGGCTCGAGGTCGTCGGCCGCATCTCGGAGGTCGGCGACGGGGTCGAAGGCTGGCAGGTCGGGGATCGCGCGATGCCCTACCTCATGAACACCTGCGGCGACTGCCGCTATTGCCGCACCGGCCGTGAGTCGCTCTGCCTGACCCCTGGTTTCGTGAGCTTCACTCACACCGGGGGCTATGCGGAGAAGCTCGTCTGCGCCGCCGAGCAGCTCGTTCGCGTGCCGGACGGGCTCTCGGACGAGGCGGCGGCCGCGCTGCAGATCGCCTTCGCCACTGCCTGGCACATGCTCTTCACGCGGGGCCGGCTTCAGGCCGGCGAGTTCGTCCTGATCAACTCCGTCGGAAGCGGCATCGGCTCGGCGGCCGTCCAGCTCGCCCACCTCGCCGGCGCCTACGTGATCGGTAACGCGAGCTCGGACGACAAGCTCGCGCGTGCCGCCGAGCTCGGCATGGATCACGGGATCAACCACGAGACGCAGGACGTGGTGGAGGAGGTCATGCGCGTGACGGACGGGCTAGGCGCGGACCTCGCCTACGAGCACGTCGGCGGTGACCTCTTCCAGAAGGCGCTCGACTCCCTCGCCAAGGACGGACGGATGGTCATCTGCGGCGCGCACTCCGGCGAGGTCGTCGACTTCGACATCATCCCGTTCTTCCGCACGCAGAAGAGCATCATCGGCTCGTTCGTGTACACGCGCGACGAGCTCGAGACGTGCCTGAAGCTCGCTGCCCGCGGCCAGATCACGCCGCTCGTGCACGCGACGTTTCCGCTCCAGGAAGCGCGCGAGGCGATGGCGATGATGGAGCGCCGCGAGCAGTTCGGCAAGATCGTCCTCAAGCCCTGAAAGGGGGACCGCAGTGAAACGACTCGGTGTCGACGTCGGCGGCACGTTCACCGATCTGATCTACGTCCACGACGAGGCCGGGAAGATCCTCGTTCACAAGGTCCCGACCACTCCCGAGGATCCCTCGCAGGGGACGGTGCGGGGAATCCGCGAGCTGACGGAGGCCGCGGAGGAAAGCCCGGGCGCGCTCGACCAGGTCTTCCACGGGACGACGATCGCGACGAACATCGTCATCGAGCACAGCGGCGCCAAGGTCGGGTTGATCACGAGCGAGGGCTACCGCGACATCCTCCACATCGCGCGGCACAAGAAGCCTCTGAACTTCTCGAACTACCAGGATCTGCCGTGGCAGCGGTATCCGATCGTGCGCCGGCGCTATCGCTTGACAGTGCCCGAGCGGATCACGACGGACGGCTCCGTGCTCGTTCCGCTCGACGAGGAGAAGGCGCGCGAGCGAGTCCGGGAGCTGAAAGAGGCAGGCGTCGAGGCGGTCTCGATCTGCTTCCTCTTCTCGTTCCTCAACCCCGAGCACGAACAGCGGGTCGCGGACATCGTCCGTGAAGAGTTTCCCGAGGCGTTCCTGTCGGTCTCGTCGGAGGTGCTGCCGCAGTACCGGGAGTACGAGCGCTTCTCGACGGTCTGTCTGAACGCCTACATCGGACCGAAGGTCTCTCGCTACGTGCGCCGGCTCGAGGAGGAGCTCGAGGCGATGGACGTCAGGACGGGACTCCACCTGATGACGTCCGCGAGCGGCGTCGCCACCGCAGAAGGTGCAGTGGCGCGTCCCGTCAACCTCCTGATGTCGGGTCCTGTCGCCGGCGTCGTCGGCGGCATCTGGACCGGGAGGCAGGCCGGCTTCGACAACGTAATCACGCTCGACGTCGGCGGCACATCCGCCGACATCGGGCTGGCGCAGGAGGGCCGCCTGCGCATGAAGCACTTGCTCGACACGAGGGTGGGCCCCTACCAGGCGATGATCCCGATGGTCGACGTCGACACGATCGGCGCCGGCGGCGGCTCGATCGCCTACGTCGACCAGGGCGGCATCTTCCGCGTTGGGCCGCGCTCGGCGGGCGCCGATCCGGGGCCCGCGGCCTACGGGCGCGGAGGGACGGAGCCGACCGCGACCGACGCGATGGTCAACCTCGGCTGGCTGCTGCCGGAGGCGTTCCTCGGCGGCGAGATGAAGCTGCGCGCCGAGCTGGCTCGCAAAGCGTTCGAGGAGGGGCCCGCGAAGACGCTCCGGATGTCCGTCGAGGAGGCGTCGATGGGGGCCGTCCAGATCCTCACGCACTCGATGGTGCAGTCGATCGAGGAGAACTCCGTCCGCAAGGGCTACGACCCGCGCGACTTCGCACTCGTCGCGGAGGGCGGAGCAGGGCCGCTCTTCGCCGCGCAGATCGCGCTCGAGGTCGGGACGCCGTGGGTGCTCGTGCCGAACTATCCGGGCGTCACGGCGGCCCTCGGCCTGCTCGCCACCGACATGGTCTACGAGTACGTCTCGACCGTTTACCAGCGCCTCTCGCAGCTCGATGCGGCGGCGCTCGAGCGCGTGTTCGCGGAGCTCGAGGAGCAGGCGCGGGCGCAGCTCGAGCGGGACGGGATCTCCGCGGACCGGATCCTGACGCAACGCGTCGCGGACTGCCGCTACCTCGGCCAGGGCTACGAGCTGCGAGTCGACGTCGGTGCACGAGCGATCGACGACGCCTGGATCGACACGCTTCGTGCCGACTTCAACGACATCCACGAACGCGAGTACTCGCGGCGATTCGAGGAGGCGGACATCGAGGTCCCGAATGTCCGCGTGCGGGGCGTCGGCGTACAGCCGGCACTCGAGCTGCCCGAGCTCGAGGAAGGCGGAGAGGCGCCGGACGCGGCGCTGCGCTACGAGGGCGAGGCCTGGTTCCGGGTCGACGGGAAGCTCGACCAGGTGCCGACGCGCTACTACGACCGCGGCTCGCTCCAGGCCGGGAACCGGTTCTCAGGACCGGCGATCGTCAACCAGTACGACTCGACGACGGTCGTTCCGCCGGGGATCTCGGCGCACGTCGACCGCTTCGGGAACATCGTCATCGAGACGGGCGCGGCCGCCGGTGCGGAAGCGCTCGCGGCCGCGGCGGAGGTGGAGCGATGAGTCTCATGGAGTACGAGGTCGGCCGGCAGCCCGGACCATCGACGCGCAAGCGCATCGAGGTCGACCCGATCACGCTGCGCGTGCTCGGCGGTGCCTTCCATGCGATCGCAAAGGAGATGGCCGGCGTCCTCTTCCGGATGAGCTACTCGTCGATCATCCGCGAGTCCGAGGACCTCGGCGCCGGCATCTTCGACGCCGAGGGCCGTGAGCTCTGCGAGTCGGACTCGACACCGATGCACATCGGGTCGTTGCCCTGGTACATCCGCGGCTTCATGCACACGCTCGACGGCGAGGTCGAGGACGGCGACGTGATCGTGCACAACCACCCATACCTCGGCGCCTCCCACACTCCGGACGTCGCGGTCGCGGTGCCGATCTTCCACCAGGGCGAGCACCTCGGCTTCGCCGCGGTCACGGCCCACGTGCTCGACGTCGGCGGCGCGTTCCCGGGCATCAACGCAGACGCCTTCGACGTCTACGCCGAGTCGAAGCTCTACAACGGCCTGCGGTGGTATCGCCGCGGCGAGCTGAACGAGGACCTCGACCGGATGCTGTTCGAGAACGTCCGCACCGAGACGATGAACCGCGGGGACATGAACGCGATGCTCGCCGCGTGCCAGCTCGGGCGGGAGCGCTTCCTCAGGCTCGTCGAGCGCTACGGCACGGACACTGTGATGAGCGCCGCGTATGACTGGATGGACTACTCGGAACGGATGCTGCGCGCCGAGATCGAGAAGATCCCCGACGGCGAGTACAAGGCGCCCACGGGGTGGCTCGACGACGATGCGCGCAACCGCGGCATCAGGCTGCGCGTGGAGACGGCCGTGCGGGTCGAAGGCGACGAGATCACCATCGACCTCACGGGCTCACATCCTGAAGTGCCGACGGGTTACAACGTTCCGTTCGAAGGGTCGCTGCTCGTCAGCGCGTACTACGCAGTGCGCACGATCCTGCTCGACGAGGCGACCTTCCCGGAGCACGTTCCGCAGAACGACGGCGTCTTCCGGCCGGTCAAGGTGATCGCGCCGAAGGGGACGATCTACAACCCGACCTTCCCGCGCGCGTGCTTCTCACGCTTCTGCCAGACGCAGCGGGTCGTCGACAACGTCATCCTCGCGCTCGCCGATGCTCTGCCGCAGCAGGTCACCGCTGGGAATGCGGCCGGCATCCACTTCTGTTCCTACTCGGGGTTCCTCGAGGAGACCGGCGAATACTGGATCTACCTGGAGGTGGACGAGGGCTGCTACGGCGGCCGCTACGGCAAGGACGCGATGGACTCCGTCGACAACCTGATGGCGAACACGCGGAACAACCCGATCGAGGAGCTCGACAAGCGCTTCCCGATGCGCTGCGACCAGTACGAGCTGCGCCCGGAGCCCGCCGCGCCCGGACGCTGGCGGGGTGGGATCGGGATCATCCGCCGCAACCGCTTCCTCGTCGACGGCACCTACTCGTGTGAGGGTGACCGGCAGACGGATCCTCCGCGCGGCGTCTTCGGCGGTTGGGACGGCCTCGTCGCATCGTGCCGGAAGAACCCCGGCACTCCGCGCGAAGAGGAGCTGCCGGCGAAGGTGACCGGCATCCCGTTCGCGGGCGGTGAGTACATCGAGTTCCGGGAGCCGAACGGCGCCGGCTACGGCGACCCACTCGAGCGCGAGCCCGAGCAGGTGCGCGAGGACGTGCTCGACGACTTCACGACGATCGAGCTCGCGCGCGATGCGTACGGCGTGGTCTTCGCGGACGAGCAGACGCTCGAGCTCGACTCGGCGGCGACGGAGTCGCTGCGCGCCGAGCTTCGCGCGACGCGCGACGGCCGCTCCTTGACGAGCTACTTCTCGGGCCGGGAGCTGCCGCCGTCCTCGGCACCAGCCTCGGACGCGGGGAACGCGGAGTTCTCGATGACATGAGCTTCGAGCTTCCTCCCGGCGACCCGTGGGTCTCACGCGGTTACGGCCAGGGCTCCATCGAGCCGGGCGAGCGGCCGGCGGTGCTCGTGATCGACCTGCAGTACGCGTTCACCGATCCCGCGTTCCCGATGGGAGGGGCCGCGCTCGTCGAGCGGGCCGTCGAAGGCACCGCGCGCGTCCTCGAGACGGCGCGCCGCGCCGGCGTGCCCGTCTACCAGACAGTTGTCGGGTGGCGCGACGACGGGTCGGACATCGGCCTCTGGCCGCTGAAGCTCCCGCAGTTGCGCGAGGTCACGCTCGAGTCGCGCTGGGCGCAGGTCGAGGAACGCGTCTGGGAGGACTCCGACGTGTTGATCGTGAAGAAGTGGCCCTCCTTCTTCCATGGGACGCCACTCCTCTCGCTGCTCACGGCGTCGCGTCGCGACACCGTGATCGTCACCGGTTGCATGACCTCCGGTTGCGTGCGGGCGACAGTCGTCGACGCGTTCTCGTACGGGTACCGGACGCTCCTCCCTGAGGACTGCGTCGGGGATCAGGCTCGGGAGGGACACGAGTCGAACCTCCGCGACGTCCACCGGCGCTATGCGGAGGTTACTTCCTCCGAGGAGGTCATCGAGTACCTCGAGCGGGTCGCTGCGGGGGTGACCGTATAGCCCGCCGCCTGCGAGCCGTCGAGCGGCCGAAGGGCACGATGCCTGTGCATCGCGTCCGGAAGGCGTACGAGCAGGTCGCGGACCAGCTCCGCGAGCTGATCGTCGGCGGACAGCTCGCGCGCGGCGAGCGGCTGCCGAACGAGAACGCGCTCGCGCACGAGTTCGGTGTGAGCCGCGCCACGGTGCGCGAGGCGCTGCGGCTGCTCGCGGCGCAGAACCTGATTCGAACCGCCAAGGGTGCGGGCGGCGGCAGCTACGTGACGCTGCCGAGCGTCGACCACATCTCCGAGTTCCTGCACGCGAGCATCAACCTGCTGACCGAGGCGCAGGACGTCACGCTGGAGGAGTTTCTGGAGGCGCGCGAGCTCCTCGAGGTGCCGGCGGCGCGGCTCGCAGCCGAGCGGCGATCGAGCACCGACCTCGAGCTGCTCCGCGAGGCGATTCCGAGGGAGCCGCTCAAGCTCGCGACCCAGGAGCAGTTCGTCTACAACAAGGAGTTCCACAACGTGATCATCGTGGCGTGCGGGAACACGCTGATCGCGATCGCAGCGCAACCCATCTTCACCGTGCTCCAGACCAACCTTGCGCGCTCGACGCTCGGCACGCGCTTCCACCGATCGATCAACGAGCACCACAAGGGCATCGTCGCGGCGATCGAGGCCGGCGACGCCGACGCGGCCGGCGGCGAGATGCTCGCCCACCTCGAGTTTCTCCGTCCGTTCTACGAGAAGGCGTGGCGGCACGCCGTCGGCGCCCGAACCAGGGCGTGAATCTTCCGCTCCACGACGTTCGCGTCATCGCGATCGAGCAGTACGGCGCCGGCCCGTGGGGAACGCTGCAGCTGGCGGACCTCGGCGCGGAGGTGATCAAGATCGAGGACCCCGCTTCGCGCGGTGACGTCAGCCGCTACGTGCCCCCGTTCCATGAAGGCGAGGACTCGCTCTTCTTCGAGACGCTCAACCGGAACAAGAAGAGCGTCTCGCTCGACCTTCGCCATCCTCGCGGCCGCGCCGTGCTCGAAGATCTCGTTCGCCACTCGGACGTCCTCTACTCGAACCTGCGCGGCGACCAGCCGGATCGGCTTGGTCTCCGCTACGCCGACCTCCGAGAGCTCAACCCGCGGATCGTTTGCTGCTCGCTGTCCGGTTTCGGCATGACCGGGCCGCGCGCGCAGGAGGGCGGGTACGACTACATGATGCAAGGCCTCGCCGGCTGGATGAGCTTGACCGGAGAGCCCGACGGGCCTCCGACGAAGAGCGGCCTGTCGCTCGTCGACCTGTCGGGCGGGTACGTGTCCGCCATTGCCGTGCTGAGCGGGCTCTGGCGCGCGCGGCGCGACGGCGTCGGCTGCGACTGCGACGTCTCGCTGTTCGAGACGGCGCTGCACGAGCTGATCTACGTCGGCACGTGGGCGGCCACACATGGATACGTCCCGCCCCGGCGGCGGAATTCGGCGCACCCGGTGATCGTCCCGTTCCAGAACTTCGCCACGGCCGACGGCTACATCGTCGTCGCGTGTCCGAAGCAGAAGTTCTGGCTGCGACTGTGTGAGGCGATCGGGCGTCCCGAGCTCGCGACGGACGAGCGTTTCGAGGACTTCGCCGCCCGCGATCGCAACCGCGACGAGCTGGAGCCGATCCTCGAGGCGGCGTTCGCGGAGCGAACGAGCGCCGAATGGCTCGAGGTGCTCGCCGAGGCGGACATCCCGAGCGCGGCCGTCAACGAGGTCGAAGACGCGCTGCGTGATCAGCAGGCGGTAGCACGCGGCTCGGTCGTCGAGTACGACCATCCGTCGCTGGGCCAGGTGCGGCAGGTAGCGAGCCCGCTACGGCTCGGGGACGAGCTGCCGCTCCGTCGTGGGCCGTTCCGCGGCGAGCACACGCAAGAGGTGCTCGTCGAGACCTGCGGCTATCGGCCCGAGCGGGTGCGCGAGCTCGCCGAGGACGGCGTCTTCGGCGACGTTCTTGTCGAGGCGTAGCTTGGAACGCGACCTCGTCGGCTACGGCGAGCATCCTCCCGATCCTCGGTGGCCGGACGGCGCACGCCTCGCGCTCAGCTTCGTCCTGAACTATGAGGAGGGCGGCGAGTCGAGCGTGGACGAGGGCGATTCCGCTGCCGAGGCGTTCCTGCACGAGGTCGTGGGTGCGGCGCCGACCGTCGGACGGCGGAATCCGAACGTGGAGTCGATGTTCGAGTACGGCAGCCGCGTCGGCTTCTGGCGCGTCCACCGGATCTTCACGCAGCACGGCCTTCCGCTGACCGTCTACGGCGTCGGGCAGGCGCTCGAGCGGAACCCCGACGCGGCCCAGGCCATGATCGCGGCGGGCTGGGAGGTCGCGAGCCACGGCTGGCGGTGGATCGACTACCTGGAGATGTCCGAGGGGGAAGAGCGGGACCACGTCCGCCGTGCGATCGAGGCGATCAAGCGGGCGTGCGGCGTCCGGCCCGTCGGCTGGTACACGGGCCGTGTCTCAGAGAACACCCGCCGGCTCGTGGTGGAGGCGGGCGGCTTCCTCTACGACTCGGACTCGTACGCCGACGAGCTCCCGTACTGGGTCGATATCGGCGGGCGCGCGCACCTGGTCATCCCCTACACGCTCGACGCGAACGACTTCAAGTTCCTGCTCGCGAACGGGTTCGTCACCGGCGCGGATTTCCTCGAGTACCTCGTCGACTCGTTCGAGCAGCTCCACGAGGAGGGCGGCCGGATGATGAGCGTCGGCCTGCACTGCCGCATCGTCGGCCGCCCGGGCCGTGCCCGTGCGCTCGACCGCTTCCTCGCGCACGTGCGCGAGCGCGATGACGTCTGGGTCACGACGCGTGCCGAGATCGCGCGCCACTGGCACGCGAACCACTCGCCGGCGTAGCGACCCCTAGGTTGACGTGTTCGGCGCCGCGTCGGCAGAATCGCCTCTTCCGACCCGGAGGTGTTGTCGATGTCCTGGAATTTGAAGGGCAGCTACGTCGAAACGTGCTCGTGTGAGCTGATGTGCCCGTGCAACTTGTCCATGGACCACGGCGCCACCCACGACTTCTGTCGTGTGACGCTCGTCTTCGATATCCGCGAGGGAGATCGAAGGTACGGACATCGGCGGGCTCAAGGTGGCAGCGATCGCGGACTCGCCGAAGGTGATGGCCGAGGGAAACTGGCGGCTCGGGGTGTTCGTCGACGAGCAGGCAACCGACGAGCAGGCGGACAAGCTCGTCCAGGTCTTCACAGGGCAACTCGGCGGTCCGATGGCGGGTCTCGGTCCGCTAATCGGCGAGATGCTCGGCGTCGAGCGCGCGCGGATCGAGGTGAACGACGACGGCGTGCGTCACAGCGTCCGGATCGGGGACGTGATCGATTTCGAGATCGAGGACATCGTGCCCTTCGGCGTCGAAACCGGCAAACCGGTCAAGTTCGATGGGATGTTCCACCCGGTGGCCCGATCTGACGATGGCGGAAGCGAAGCGGTCTCGGATCAATGCGTTCGGCATCGAGTTCGAGGGCAAGACCGGGCTCTCGACGTCCGAGTTCTCGTGGGCGGCTTGAACGAGTGATCGCCTCGGCGCAGACACATGCGCCCGGCGAGGGGGGTCTCGCGCCGGCGTTCGCAGCGGCACGCGCCCGCCTCGGGCTCGTCGCTCTGCTCTTCGCGCTGGCAGCAATCGGCTGGTGGTGGACTGTCGAGCGGATGCAGGGCATGGACAACGGGCCCTGGACCGACCTAGGAGCCTTGGGGTGGTTCCTCGGGGTGTGGATCGTGATGATGGGCGCGATGATGTTCCCGTCGGTCTCCCCGACGGTCGCGCTCTATTCGCGGATGACCAGAGAGCGTTCTCCGCTGTCGCCGCTCCTTTTCGCGGCGGGCTATCTCGTGACCTGGGCCAGCGCCGGTTTCATCGCCTTCGGGATCGCGGTCGCCGGTGGTCGGATTTTCGGCGACGTGCTCGCCTGGGACCGCGCAGGTCGCTGGGCCGCGGGCGCGACGCTCCTCGTCGCCGCGGTCTACGAGCTGACGCCACTGAAAAATGTCTGCCTCGGAAAGTGCCGTAGCCCTCTCGGCTTCTTGCTCGGCGCCTGGCGCGACGGACGGTCCGGGGCACTGCAGATGGGTACGAAACACGGCGCGTGGTGCGTCGGCTGTTGCTGGGCGCTCATGGCATCGCTCTTCGCCCTCGGCGTGATGAGCATCGCCTGGATGGCGTTTATCGCCGGCGTGATCGCGGCCGAGAAGACCGTCCCGTGGCGTCGAGTAGCAACCTACGGGACGACCGCGATCCTTCTTGCTCTCGCCGTGTTCCTGTTCGCGGTGCCCGACGCCATCCCGGCCCTTACGACTCCGGGACACGACCATATGCCTTCGATGGAGAAGATGGGCTCATAGCTCGCGGTGTTGCGCGGCACGGATCCGGCGGTCGATCTCCTGGACAGGCTCGTGAGCGAGGGAGAGGACGTCGGAGCGAGCGAGGTCGTGCGTCTTGAGCTCCTAGCGGGCGTCCGAGACGCGGAGCTCGAGGCGCTCGAGGAGTTCTTCTCGGCGTTGTCGTGGATTCCGGTCGACGAGCCCGTCACGCGAACCGCGGGCTTGCTCGCACGAAAGCACCGCAAGGCCCAAAGCGGCATCGACGATGTCGACTACCTCATCGCCGCGACGGCTCTGGTTGTCGACGCCGAACTCCTCACGACGAACGTGCGGCATTTCCCGATGTTCGGCGATCTCCGCCCCGCCTACTGACCTGCGTCGGCGCGGCGTTGACGGTGGTGGCGAAGGCCTCCGTTAGGCCGGGACGAGCGCTTTCGCGAAGAACTCCGTGACGATGCGGATCGCGTCCTGCGGACACTCGACGAGGTCGGCGTGCCCGATGTCCGGGAACTCGACGAGCGTGATGTTCGAGCTCAGGTCGGCCATCTTCCGGGCGCCGAGACCGGATGGCGCGAGGTCGGGTGGACAGAGGAGGTCGTGGGTCCCGTTCGTCATCAGGAGCGGCCGCGAGACCCGGGGGACGAGCGGCGAGAGATCCATGTTCTCCATCGCCAGACACGCCTGGCGGACCGTGTACGGATCGTTGAAGCCGACGATTTCGCGCACGAGCTCGAAGATGTTCTCGCCGTCCGGGCTCTCCATGAACTTCGCCCCGACCGCCTGCGTCGTCACGTGGTCGGAGAAGTCGTCCCACGCCATCGACTCGGCCATCCGCCGCCAGACGCGGAACAACGTCTTGCGGTAGAGGTCGGGCTTCGCGAAGGCGACGTCTGCACACGCCGCGATCACACGCTCCGGATACTTCGCCGTGAACGCGATCGCGATCATGCCGCCCATCGACGTTCCGTGGACGAAGACGCGGTCGAGCTCGACGGCGTCGAGCAGCCGAGCACCGTCCTCCGCCCACCCCTCGATCGTGTACTGCTCACGCGGGTGGTCGGAGGCGCCGTAACCGCGCGCGTCGAAGGAGAGGAGGCCGAACCCGTTTTCGCGGAAGCCGTCGTTGACGAGCCCGAAGTTGTGCCGCCCAAACAGGCCTCCGCCGAACTGGAGAATGAGCGGAGCATCTTCCGGCCCGGTCAGCTCGTAGTAGAGACGGATCCCCGCGTCGATCTCGGCGTACGGCATCGGCTCCTCCTTTGAAAGACTCCGGAAGTCTGACTTATACGACGCGGCGGCCAACCGGAGGAGGCGCGATGCGGATCAAGTACATCATCCCGTTCCCGTTCGACGAGGAAGGAATTGCCAACCGCGCGGCCCAGATCCAGCGCGACGTGCTGGGCCCCGACACCGAGGTCGAGTGCGTCCCGGTCCGGAACAGCGCGACGCTCGTCGACTGCTATTACGAGGACCTCGTCTTCGACATGTACATCACCGAGGCGGGGCTACGCGCCGAGGAGGAGGGCTACGACGCCGTCGTCATGGACACCGTGTCGGACTCCGGAATGTACGCCCTTCGCTCGCGCCTTCAGATTCCCGTCATCGGCCCGGGGCTCGTCTCGTACCTGGTGGGAATTCTGCTCGCCAAGCGCTTCTCGATCGTCACGATGTGGGACAAGTGGACGCACCTGTACGAGAAGAACCTCGCGCTCTACGACCTGAAGCAGAAGTGCGCCTCCATCCGCGCCGTGAACATCCCGCCCGACGTCGAGGCGCTGTTCACCGGCAAGGAAGAGGAGATGTTCGAGACGCTGACCGCCGAAGCGCAGAAAGCGATCGACGAGGACGGCGCGGGCGTCATCCTGCTCGGGTCGACGACGATGCACCAGGCGGGGGACTACATGTCGGAGCACCTGCCCACGCCCGTCGTGAATCCGGGGCCCGTAGCGATCAAGCTGACCGAGTCGATCGTCCAGCTCGGGCTGACTCACTCCAAGGTCGACTTCCCGTCGCCGAGCTCGATCATCGACGACCGGTTCTTCTCGCTCGCCGGCGCCGGCGTGGAGGTGGGTTAGGCCGCGGTGCTCAGTCCCACTTCCTGCCGACCCGGTCCCAGTCGACGTCGCTCGGCATCCACTCGGTGCTGATCCTGGACATCAGCCGCGTGACGTTCTCCGAGCCGCACTTCGGGCAGGGCGGGGCGGGCTTCGTCGAGGTCGTGAGAAACTCTTCGAAGCGTTCCTCGCAGTCGCCGCACCGGTACTCGTAGATCGGTATGGCGACGGAGTCTAGCCCTGCCGAGCCGACGATCGAGCTTCTGCGCAGCCTTGCTGCCCAGCAGAACGTCCATCCGCAAGACTCGGATCTGGAGAACGTCCTCGGCTTTCTGCGCCTGATCGTGCCCGCCCTCGCCGACATCGAGGAGCGGCTCCCCTCGGACTTCGCGCCGTGAGCGTCGTCGACCTGGCGGAACGGCTGCGCACCGGCGAGCTCTCCGCGCGTGAGGCGGTGCAGTCGTATCTCGACCGCATCGAGCGGATCGACGGCGCGGTGAACTCGTACATCACCGTTCGCGCCGAGGAGGCGCTCGCTGAGGCGCAGGCACTCGAGGGCGCGCAGGAACGCGGCCCGCTCTGGGGCGTTCCGATCGCGGTGAAAGACGTGATCGACGTTGCGGGCACGCGCACGACCGCGGCCTCGAAGATCCTTGCCGACAACGTCGCGGCGCACGATGCGGAGACGGTGGAGCGGCTCAGGGCTGCGGGCGCCGTCCTCCTCGGGAAGCTGAACACGCACGAGTTCGCGTACGGCGCGATGACGACGAGCTCTCATTTCGGGCCGGCGCACAACCCCTGGTCGCTCGATCGGATCTGCGGCGGGTCGAGCGGAGGAAACGGCGCGGCGATGGCCGCCGACCTCGCGGCCGGAACGCTGGGCACCGATTCCGCGGGCTCGGTCCGAATTCCGGCGGCGTTCTGCGGTGTCACCGGCCTGCGACCGTCCACCGGTCTCGTCTCGAACCGCGGAGTGGTGCCCGTCTCGTGGTCCCTCGACACCGTCGGCCCGATCGCGCGCAGCGCCGAGGACTGCGCCCTGCTGCTGGACGTGATCGCCCGGGCGCGGACGGATCTCGGCGGCGGTATCGAGGGCCTGCGAATCGGGCTGGTCGAGACGCTCCTCGAGCGCGCCGATCCGAGCGTCGCCGCAGTCGTGCAGGCCGCCCTCGACGAGCTCGCCGGTTTTGGTGCCAGGGTCGAGCGGGCCGACGTGCCGCTCCTCGAGGAGGCGGGCACGATCAACCAGCTCGTCATGCTCCCCGAAGCGACGAACGTCCACCTTCGCCGGGTGAGGGAGCGGCTGGCCGACTACGGGCCGGATGTCAGGGCGCGTCTGCTCGCCGGGTTGCTCCTGCCGCCGACCGCCTACGTCACGGGACTGCGCGCCCGGCGCTGGTTCGACGACGGGCTGCGCGAGCTCTTCGAACGCTTCGACCTCCTCGCCGCGCCGGCGATGCCCATCATTCCGCCGCCGCTCGGCCAGGACAGCGTCGAGGTGCGCGGCGAGAAGATGCCGTACCGCCTGGCGCTGATCCCCTTCAACAGCCCGTGGAGCCTCGCCGGCCTGCCCGTCGCAAGCGTGCCGTGCGGGTTCGTCGACGGCCTGCCGGTCGGTCTTGCGCTCGTCGGGCGCCGTCTCGAGGAGGGAACGGTGCTCCGCGCGGCGCACGCCTTCCAACAAGCGACGGATTGGCACGACCGGCGGCCGCCCATCGAGGCGCTCGCCGCCACGACGGCTATGTCAGACTTCGCACGCGGCGGCGCGTGACGACGGCACCGCCGCCGGCGGCTCTCGCGAGAAAGGGGAAGCGCATGTCGGTTCTGATCAAAGGCGGCCGCATCATCACCGCCGCCGACGACTACACGGGCGACGTGTTCATCGAAAACGGGACGATCTCTCTCATCGGCGAGTCGCTCGACGTGACCGCCGACAAGGTGATCGACGCCAGCGGGAAGTACGTGATCCCGGGCGCGATCGACCCGCACACGCACATCGAGCTGCCCTTCGGCGGCACGATCACGTGCGACGACTTCACGTCCGGCACAGTCTCGGCCGCGTTCGGCGGGACGACATCCCTCGTGGACTTCTGCTTCCAGATGCCGGGTCAGACCTTCGCCGAGGCCCTGGAGACGTGGCACGAGAAGATCGAGCGCTGCCCGCCGGTGATCGACGTCGGCTTCCACATGGCGATCACGGACCTCAAGGAGGGCGGAACGCTCGAGGATCTCGCCAGGGTCCCGGACGAAGGCGTCACGAGCTACAAGCTGTTCATGGCCTACAAGGGCGCGGTCATGGTCGACGACGAGACGCTCTTCAAGTCGATGGAGGTCGCGGCCGACACCGGCGCTCTCGTCATGGTCCATGCGGAGAACGGCGACGCGATCGACATCATCGTCAAGCGCGCTCTCGCCGAAGGCAAGACGGAGCCGAAGTGGCATGGGCTCACGCGCCCGCCGGAGACCGAGGGTGAGGCGACGAACCGAGCGATCCAGCTCGCCCACATCGCGGGCGCGCCGCTCTACGTCGTCCACGTGTCGTGCAAGGAGTCGACCGAGCCGATCGCACTTGCACGTGCGAAGGGCTGGAAGATCTGGGGCGAGACCTGTACGCAGTACTTCTTCATCGACCTCGACAAGCTCGTCGACGCACCCGGATTCGAGGGCGCAAAGTACGTCTACACACCGCCGCCGAGGCCGAAGGACAACCTCGACCACCTGTGGGACTGCGTTGCGAAGGACGTGCTCTCCGCCGTCTCGACCGACCACTGCCCGTTCAACTGGGACGGCCAGAAGACGCTCGGCAAGGACGACTTCTCGAAGATCCCGAACGGCGGCCCGGGGATCGAGAACCGGTTGCACATGCTGCACCACTTCGGCGTTCGCGAGGGCCGCATCTCGCTGAACCGGTTCGTCGAGCTGACCTCCACGAACGTCGCGAAGCTCTTCGGGTTGTATCCGCGCAAGGGCACGATCGTGGCAGGCAGTGACGCGGACATCGTCGTGTGGGATCCGGAGAAGGCGCTCACGATCTCGGCGAAGACGCACCACTCGAACGTCGACTACAACCTCTTCGAGGGCACTGAGGTGCAGGGCGCTCCCGAGGTCGTTCTGGTTCGCGGCCAGGTCATCGTCGAGGGCGACGACCTCGTCGCTCAGCCGGGAGCCGGGCAGTTCATCAAGCGCGCCCGCTTCGGTCGGCAGCTCACGCCGGCGGCGAAGGCGGTGGCGTGATGTCCGACGAGGAAGCCCGGCGCGTCTACGAGGAAGCGCGCATCGGGGAGAACGTCACCCTCGGCCAGAATCCGGCCGTCCTCGTCGTCGACTTCAGCTGCGGCTTCACCGACGCCGCGTGCACGCTCGGGGCGGACATGTCCGCCGAGGTCGAGGCAACGAAGCGGCTCCTCGACGCCGCCCGCGCCAAAGGGCTCCCGGTGATCTTCACGACGATCGGCTACGAGCAGAGCCTCAAGGACGGCGGTCTGTGGATGCAGAAGGTGCCGGCGCTCGCAGAGCTGCAGCTCGGCGGGCACTGGGTAGCGATCGACCCGCGCCTCGAGCCGCAGGAGGACGAGCCCGTGATCGTCAAGAAGGGCGCGTCCGGGTTCTTCGGCACGAACCTCGCCGCAATCCTGGTCTCGCAGCACGTCGATGGGGTGATCATGTGCGGCGCGACGACGAGCGGCTGCGTCCGCGCGACGGCGATCGACCTGCTCCAGTACGGCTTCCCGACGATCGTGCCGCGCGACTGCGTCGGCGACCGCGCGCAGGCTCCGCACGAGGCGAACCTGTTCGACATCAACGCGAAGTACGCCGACGTCGTCTCGCTCGAGGAGGCGATCGACTATGTCGACAGCGTGCCCGGGAAGGTAGGCGCTCCGGCTTGACCTGCCGGAGGTGATGGCCGGGCCGAGGACGCTCACCCAGAAGATCGTCTCGGACCACCTCGCAGCGTCCACCGACGAGGAGATGGAGCTCCGCGTCGACCAGATCCTGCTCGAGGACGCGACCGGGACGATGGCGTGCCTGCAGTTCGAGCGCCTGGGGCTCGAGCGAGTCGCCGTGCCGACCGTCTCGTACGTCGACCACAACGTTCTCCAGTTCGACAACAAGAACCCGGAGGACCATGCGTACCTGCGGACCTTCGCGGCCCGTTACGGAGTCCTCTACTCGAGGCCGGGCAACGGCATCTCGCACTACCTGCACCTCGAGCGGTTCGGTCGCCCGGGAGACGTTCTCGTCGGCGCCGACAGTCACACGACGATGGCCGGTGCGCTCGCGGTGCTCGCAATCGGCGCGGGCTCGACCGAGGTGGCCGTCGCGATGTCGGGACGCCCGTATGCCGTGGAGCATCCAGTCGTCGTCGGGGTGGAGCTTCGCGGAAGCCTCGCGCCGTGGGTGCAGTCGAAGGACGTCGTCCTCGAGCTGTTACGCCGGCGAGGCGTCCGCGGCGGCCGCGGCGGGATCTTCGAGTTCTACGGAGACGGCGTCGCAACGCTCTCTGCGACCGACCGCGGGACGATCTGCAACATGGTCATGGAGACCGGTGCGACGACTGGCATTTTCCCGAGCGACGAGCAGACGCGGCGCTGGCTCGCCGCGCAGGGGCGGGAGGAAGACTTCACCGAGCTGGCGGCCGATCCGCACGCGGCCTACGACGAGCTCGAGGTGATCGACCTCGGGTCGCTGGAGCCGCTGATCGCGCTGCCGTCCTCACCCGGGAATGTCGTGCCGGTGTCGGAGGCGGCCGGAACGCCGACGCGGCAGGTTTGTGTCGGGAGCTCCGTCAACTCGTCGTACGAGGACCTCGCGGTCGTCGCGGCCGTGCTGCGCGGCCGAACGCTGCAGCCCGACCTCGACCTCACCGTAACGCCGGGGTCGCGTCACATCCTCGACCTGATCGTCCGCTCCGGCGTCTACGCCGAGCTGCTCGCCGCCGGGGCTCGGATCCTCGAGCCGGCCTGCGGGCCGTGCATCGGCATGGGCCAGGCGCCGGCAGCGGGAGCCGTCTCCGTGCGCACCTTCAATCGGAACTTCCCGGGGCGGAGCGGGACCGCGGACGACCGCGTCTATCTCTGCTCTCCGGCCACGGCCGCGGCGACCGCTCTCCGCGGGGTGATCACGGATCCGCGTGATCTCGGAAACCCGCCGGAGCTTGCGCCCGTGCCGGCGCGCTCGGATGTCCAGGTAGGCGAGATCGTCTCGCCGCCCGACGCGGAGGAAGCGCGTCACGTCGAGCTCGAGCAGGGACGGAACATCGTCGGGCCGCCGCCGGTTGAGCCGCTACCCGAGTCGATCGACGCGCGCGTGCTGATCGTCGCCGCTGACGACGTCTCGACCGGCGACCTCGCACCGGACGGGGCGCTCGGCGTCGCCCTTTGGTCGAACGTCCCCGCCTGTGCGCGGTACATGTTCCGCCGCATCGATCCGGACTTCCCGGCGCGGGCGCAGGAGTGGGGCGGCGGCATCGTCGTCGCCGGTCACAACTACGGTCAGGGGTCGAGCCGGGAACAGGCTGCGTTCGCCGCGCTCTACCTCGGCGTGCGCGCGGTGGTCGTCAAGAGCTTCGCCCGGATCCACCGTGCGAACCTGATCGCGCAAGGCGTCCTGCCGTTTTCCTTTGCCGACGAGGCCGACTACGGGCGCGCCGACCGCGGCCAGCGGTGGTCGATCCCGGTCGATGTCGGCGAGACGGAGTGTGTCGCGGAGACGCCGTCCGGGCGCGTGCGGCTCGAGTTGCATCTGACGGCACGCGAGCGCGCGATCCTCCGAGCCTGCGGGCTCGTCGCCTACGCGGCTACGCCAGCGTCCGGATCGCGCTCAGGATGATCTCGGCCGCGAGAGCAGCGTCGGCCGGGCTCGCGTCCTCGAGCGGCGAGTGGCTGATGCCGTCCCTGCACGGAACGAAGACCATCGCGCTCGGGACGTGGTCGGCGACGCACATGGTGTCGTGGGCGGCGCCCGACGCCATCGGCATGTAGGGCTCCTGCGTCTCGCGCGCCGCCGCTTCGAGCGCCGAGACGATCCGCTCGTCGAGCTGTGTCGCCGGCAGGTTCTGGCGCTCCTCGAACGTCGCCGTCATTCCGCGCTCGCGTGCAGCCTCGCCGGCGAACGCCGCGATGTCGCGGGCGACGCCGCGGAACCCTTCCTCGTCCACGCCGCGAACGTCGATCGACATGCGCGCCTCCGCGGGGACGACGTTGATGATCCCCGGGCCGAGCTCCAGCTCGCCGACCGTGCCGACGGTGCCCTTGCCCGCGGCGCGGGCGAGCCGCTCCAGCTCGAGCACGGATTCGGCCGCGGGAAGCCCCGCATCGAGCCGGAAGTCCATCGGCGTCGCCCCGGCGTGGTCTGCGCGTCCGTGGAAGGTGATGTCGCCGTGCACATAGCCGGCGATCGCCGTCACGACTCCGATCCGGTTGCCCGTGTCCTGGAGGACACGCGCCTGCTCGATGTGCATCTCGATCCAGCCGTCGAGGTCGTCGAGCACATGAACCGACTCGCGCCAGCGAGCGGGCTCGTAGCCGGCTTCCTCCGCGTGCTCCCAGAAGCTGCGGCCGTCGTCGATCGCGCGGAAACCCTCCTTCAGCTCCTCCTCGGTGACGCGCTGGGCCATGATCCTGCTGCCGAGCAGCATCTGGCCGAAGCCCGAGCCCTCCTCCTCCAGAAAGGAGACGAGCTGCAGCGGAAGCCCGAGGCCGAGCTCCTCGTTCAGCCGGCAGACCTCGAGCGCGGTGACGACGCCCATCGTCCCGTCGTACTTGCCGCCGTTCCGGTTGGAGTCGCAGTGCGAGCCGACGCCGAAGACGCGCTCGCCACGCGGCCGATTCCGGCCGACGAGCGTCCCGACCGGGTCCTCGTAGACCTCGAAGCCGATCGCCTCGAGCTCGTGCGTGAAGTAGTCGAGTGTGTTCCTGTACACGCGCGTGTACGCATACCGGCGAATCGCCTCGTTCGAGAGCGTGTAGTCCGACCCGGCGAGCGTCTCGATGTCACGCTCGATCCGCTCGGCGCTCCGTGTGCGTTCGATCGTCGCCACGAAGCCGGACTCTAATATCGCGCGCGATGTCCGAAGAGGACGACTGGCCGCCTCCCGAGGCGCGGGTGCGCGCGGCCCTCTGGCGGGCCGAGGGGCACTTCGAGCGCCGCGAGTACTTCGCCGCCTCGGCGGCGCTGGCCCCCGTCTTCGGCCTGGCAGGAGACGAAGAAGGGCTGGTTCGCGGCCTGCATCACCTCGCTGCGGCGGGCTACCGGCACCAGATCGGCGACGACGATCGCGCCCGCCGCCAGCTCGAGCATGCGCGCCGTCGTCTCGAGGCCCGTCCGGAGGTCATGCCCCTCGTCCTGCTTGTCGAGCAAGACGTCGAGTCGTAGGGTCGGCTGTCATGGCGACGGAGAGCTGGCGCAACCGCAAGACGCTCATCCTCAGCCGCACCGACATGATGGGCCTCGTCACGCCGGCGGAGTACGTGGCCTGCGTGGAGCAGGCGTATCGCATGCACGGCGAGGGTCGCTACTACATGGACCCGAAAGGCCACATCGTTCTCGACCAGTATCCCGGCGAGTGGGAGGCGATGCCGTCCTACATCGAGGAGCCCGAGGCAGCCGCGTGCAAGTGGGTCTCCATCCGCGAGCAGAACCGTGAGCGGTTCGACCTGCCGACCGTGTTCTCGATCCTCGTCTACACCCACCCGGAGACCGGGTTCCCGCTCGCGATCTGCGACGGCAGCTACCACACGGTGATGCGGACGGGCGCCGCGGCCGCCGTGTCGGCGAAGTGGCTGGCGCGGAAGGACTCGAAGATCCTCGCCATCGTCGGCGCGGGTCACATGGCCGAGGGCACGCTCGAGACGTGCAAGGAGGTCTTCCCGTGGCAGGAGGCGCGGGTCTGGAGCCGCTCGCAGGAAACGCTCGACCACTTCGTCGCCGAGCAGCAGCCGAAGCACCATAGTCTCGAGATCAAGCCGTCGCTCGACCTCGAGCAGGTCGTGTCCGGGGCCGACGTCGTCGTGACGGTCACTCCGGCCCGCGGACCGATCGTCGAGGACGATTGGATCGCCGAAGGAACGCACATCGCCGCGGTCGGCGCCGACAAGGACGGCGACCAGGAGCTCGACCCGAAGATCCTGCAGCGGGGGCGCATCTTCGTCGACGACATCCGGCAGTGCCGGACCGACGGCGAGATCAACGTCCCGCTCGCGAATGGGTTGATCTCCGAGGACGACATCGCCGGTGAGATCGGCGAGGTGATCGCCGGGAAGAAGGAAGGACGTACCTTGGAGAGCGAGGTCACTGTCTTCGACTCGACCGGGATCGCCCTTCAGGACTCGGCGACGGTGCCGCTCGAGTACGAGCGGGCGCTCGCAGCCGGCGCCGGCATCGAGAAGAAGATGATTTCGACATAGGGGTCGGGCAGGTCGCGAACCCGCAGGGTTACCGCGTCTGAGGTCACGCTAGGTGCTCTCAGATCCGCTCATTCGGATAGAAAGTTTGGGTAGAAAGTTTCGGCGCGCCCCCATCGACACCAGCTCCCGCTCCCAAGCCTCATGCCACACCGGCGGCTGCTCGAGATCGACGAACCAGCCGTTGTCACGCACGTGCGTGTGGTGAGGGAGACACCGGGCCCAGCGGGCCTCCTCGACCCATTCGATCGCCGCGCCGAGCTCGCGGGCGAGGTCTTCCGGCACAAGCCGGCCGTCAGGCCGCATCGTGAACCTCCCGGTCCTCCATCCACGGCTCCAGGTCGCCCTTCCCCACCGGAGGCCGTTCCTCCGCCAACGGAGAGCCGTAAAGCCAGCCCAGGAACTCCTCCGTCGGCACCCGGATCGGTCCCGTCGTGTTGCCGACGCGAACCGCCGGTATTTCGCCCCGCTGGATCCGCCGCCAGATGCTGGAGCGGCTGACGCGAGCGACCTTCGCGCACTCCGCGATCGTCATCAACGGAGGCGCAAGGGTCGTATCGATCGTTTCTCCGGTCTCGATGGACTCCGTATCGGCTACTGCGCGCGACAACGTCGCCGCGCCCGCGCCGCGCAAAAATGGCGGTCTGCAACGAAGAGAGCGGGTTACCAGGACGTCCGCGGGCGTCCTTGCAATCTTCGTCACATACTGAGATAGTGGCCGTGTCGTAGGCAGGCGCCGAAGCCGAACCCCGGCTTCCGACGAGAAGGAAGCCATGACCAAGCTTCTAGGCGTCGCCGCGATGCTCGCTGCCGCGTTGGCCTTCGCGAGCTCCGCCGGCGCGGATCAGCCTCTGACCGGAACCGTCGTACTCGGCATGCACACCACCTTTCCAGCGGGCACGCTCTGCAGCTTTGACGTCAGAGTCGACCTCGACGGAACCGGGAGCTTTTCCATCTTCGACAACCCGCCGCGAAACATCCAGCACTACGAGGAGTCAGGCACCGTCACCGCGAACGGCAAGACGCTGCTCGTGAACGACCACTGGAACGTGACGACCACCCCTCCGAGCAATCCATCGGAGGAACTTGGCGTATTCACCCAGCACGGGGCGGAGCTCCACATCCTCGTGCCCGGAGGGGGCATCGTGCTCCTCGACGCGGGGTATCTCGTCACCCTCTTCCCGTCCGGGACGGTTGTCGGCTTCCACGGACAGTTTCCGTTTGCGGTCGAAGGTGATGTGTCGGGGGCGTGCGCTGACTTGGCGCCGTAGGCCCGCAACCGCGCGGCGCAAAAACGGCGGCCCGCCGCCGCGCTGGACGCGCGGAGATCCGCTGGCAGAGTTTGTCGCCGCAGGCGACGGCGATCCTGCGGCAAGTCTTGGTGCCGATCCATTTGGAGGGTTGCTCCGTGACCGAGACGGCGAAGCGGCTTTCGATCATCGAGCGGTTCGGCTATCGCCGTCGGTCTTGATTCGCTCGGCCGCGAGGCGATCTGCCCGCGGCTCATCCACTCTGGGGCGACCCAGTCGTCGTTCACACCAACACTCCCGTGCAGGATCTGTCCTCTGGGGCATCTGCTTGCCCGATCGTCGCGGCGAGCAACGCCCCGCCCGTCTCGCACCCCTGAAAGATCAGCCTGATCCGACCATTCTCGGAGTTCCGGAGTTCGATCCGGAAGTAGTTGATCCCAGAGAATGCCTCAAACCCGGCCGCGTAGCCGTGGAAGGTACCGTGCCCACCGCGCAGGCTGAACGAGCCGACGAAGAACTCCCCGCCGGGCGCGAGGTCAGTCAGGCACGCATCGACCGCGAGATCCGCTGTGGAGCCGCCCGTGTCGACCGTGCCGCGGTAGTGAACGCTCGACTGAAAGTCGCCCGGGATCAATGGGCACGACAGGTCGCTGTTATTCGTCACGAACGTCCCCGTAACAGGGCCTGTCCACTCGTCCCAGCGAGCGGCTGCGGCTGTACCAGCCAGCACGCCAAACGCTAGGCAAACGACAACGAATGCTTGCGCAAACTTCACGACTCGTCCCTCCCCTTGTGCGAGCGCCGCAGCGTCATAGCGCTAGCTCGATATGGCCGAACGGTCTCTGTCTACATCATCGCCGCGGCCTTTACAAGCCAGGGGCCGCGAGCTAGCGGGCTGCACAAACCAACTGGCGCTGGGACATCGAGCACGTAAAGCGCGATCAACCAGCGGAGCGTCAGCAGTACGTCTAGCGCGACGAGTCCACGTATGAGGGGGCGCGGTTTTGGCCCCGCCCCCTCGGAGGTCGAACCCGTCTAACCGGATGTAACGAAAATCCCCTTGTCCGTGCACTCGCTCGCCGACTACTTCGCGAACGAGCTCGTCGAACTCGAGCGCCGTGACCGGCTCGTATGGCGCCAGCGTGAGATCGCTCAGCAGATCGGCAAGTCACAGACGGACTGGCCAGAGGTGGGTCGCGGCCTGGGGACGGTTCGGTGATTCGCGCGCGAATCAGCGGCCACGGTTTGCCGATGCTGTGAGAGCGTCAACTATTCGGAGATGAGCTCATAGGTCGTCGAGCAGCGTGCCGTCACGTCTCGCGCGCGGAACTCCTCGCACCTCGTGCGGGATCAGCGGTGCGGTTTGGGTAGAAAGTTTGGGTAGAAAGTGGCCGCAAACGGCTTGGTTGAGCCGTTGCGATGAGAAGAAGATGATCTCGACGTAGGGACGGCGATCGGGCGACGAGGTCCGTCTAGACCGCCGTCCCTCAGCTGTTCATTAGCGCGGTGCAGCCCTTTCGGTTTTCGTCCTACGAGTGAAGATGCGCCGGCTCTCTGCGCCCGCGCGCGAAGATCGCCGCCGCCGCGACCAGGATCGCGATACCCGCAACGAAGCCGCCGCCTACGGCGGCAGCTGCCCAGTCAAAGCCCTCACCCGTTGACCGGTCGGGGACACTCAATTCGGGGCCCGCGCCGCCCGGGCCGCCGATGAGTTGACGGTTGAGAGGGACGCCGTTGTACTCCGGCAGAACCGGTCCTGCCGCGCCGGGCCCACCCGGATGGCCGATGTAGCTCTCCGAGTTGCCGGCCTGAGCGACCGGAACCGAGACGGCCACGATTGCGAGGACGAGTGTGATGAGCGAGCGGAGCTTCATGGTTTTCCTCCCTTGACGATCGAGTTGGTCTCCATCACGAGAGGGACAATCGCTTTCTGTGTTGAGACACCGCTGAGAGAGCGCTGAGAACGGGAGACCCGTGGTAGGAAGTCGCCGCTTCGAGTTTCGGATCCTCGGGCCCCTGGAGGTGCTCGAGAACGATCGCCCGATTCCGCTCGGAGGTGCCAGGCAGCGGGCGTTGCTCGCGATTCTGCTCACGCGCGCGAACGAGGTCGTCTCGACGGATCGCCTAATCGACGATCTGTGGGGCGAAGCACCACCGCGGACGGCACTCAACACCCTCCAGTACTACGTCTCCCAGCTGCGCAAAATCTTGGGCGCCGATCGGATCGTCACACGGCCTCCCGGATACGCGGTTCGCGTCGGGCCGGACGAGCTCGACCTCGCGCTGTTCGAGCGGCTCCTCGAAGAGGGAGGCGGCGAGCGGGTGCGGGAGGCCCTTGGTCTCTGGCGCGGCCCGCCGCTAGCAGATTTCGCCTACGAGGAGTTCGCGCAAGCGGAGGCTGAGCGCCTCGAGGAGCTTCGCCTCGCGGCGCTCGAGCAGCGGATCGACGCGGATCTCGCGCTCGGCCGTCACGCGGAGCTCGTCGGGGAGCTGGAGCAGCTAATCGTGCAGCATCCTCTTCGGGAGAGGCCGCGCGGACAGCTCATGCTCGCCCTCTACCGGTCAGGACGGCAGGCCGAAGCCCTCGAGGCCTACCAGGCGATGCGGCGGGCGCTCGTCGACGAGCTCGGCATCGAGCCCGGGCCGGCTCTACAAGAGCTCGAGAAGGCGATGCTCCGGCAGGACCGCGCTCTGGATCTCGCGAGTGCGACGCCGGCGCCAGAGCGCTCGATCCTCGTAGCGCCGCGAGACGAACGGAAGCTCGCGGCCCTTCTCGCGCTGGCCGAGCCGCTCGCGAGGACGAGGCCGCCTAGGGAGCTCATCCTGGCCTGTCTGACCGATGCGGCAGGTCTGACAGCTGCGACGGCGCTCCTGAACGAGCACAGAGCGGCGTTGACTGCGCGGGGCGTCGTCGCGAGAGCAGCGGCGTTCATCTCAGCCGACCCAGGCAGCGATCTCGTCCGGCTCGCGTCCGAGCAGGACGTCGAGCTCGTGCTCCTCGACTGTGAACCGGAGGACGACGTCACCGGCGGCGATCTGGGAGTCGTCCTCACAAGCGCACCGTGTGACGTCGCCCTGCTCCTAAGCGGACGGGCCGGAGGTCCGGGCCCGGGACCCGAGCGGCCCGTGCTCGTTCCTTTCGGAGGCGCCGAACACGACTGGGCGGCGGTCGAGATCGCTGCCTGGATCGCCGGTTCCACGGGCGCGGCGCTCCGGCTCGTCGGGGCCGAAGGCGATCCGAGCAGGGAGAAGCGGGATGCGAGCCGCCTCCTAGCGAGCGCGTCGCTCCTCGTCCAACGCGCGGTCGGAGTCGCAACCGAGCCCCTGCTCGTGCCTCGCGGGGCGGAGGGCATCCTGAGCGCCGCCGAGCAGGGCGGGCTGATCGTCAGCGGCCTCTCCGAAAGGTGGCGTCAGGAGGGTCTCGGCGAGACGCGCGTTGCGTTGGCGAGTCAGTCCGGGCCGCCCACGCTCTTCGTGCGGCGGGGGCTTCGCCCCGGCGGAATCGCGCCGCAGCAGAGCCTCACCCGCTTCACCTGGTCTCTTACCTCCGCAGTTCGACGCTCGTAGGAACCATTACTCGCTTCTTTACGGCCGTCGTCGCTCACGGCGGGACTCGGATCGTCAACCAGACATCGCCGGCGCCGGTGGCCGCCCCGTTCGGCACGAAGTCATTCCACGAAGTCGGTTGAGGCGTGATGCGGATCCGCGAGGCGATCCGTCGTGTTCGGGCGTCGATCCGCATGAGCGTTCCGAGGCCGTTGTTCCACCATGTTGCTCCCCTTGCCAGCGTCAGAGACACGACCCCTCCGAAGCCGCGGACCGGGACGGTGAGTGTCTCGATCACGCGGAGCTTTCGAGGATCGATGACCAGTAGCTGGTTATCGGCCCCCTTTGTCACCGCAGCCCAGACCGCCCCGTTGCCTGCCGCTAGTGCCCACCCCTGGTTGGCGTCGAGGTTCAGGCTTCCGGTGACTCGCCCGCTCGCCGGGTCGATGCGGACGATCGTCCCGCCCTGCGGACCGCCCTGCATCGCCCAGACGGCTCCCTCTCCTACGGCGAGCGACTGGACGTCCGGAAACTGCACGTCCGGGGCGGAGCCGCGGACACTGCCGCGGAGCGTGATGCGTGCGACGACGGACCTTGTTCGAGGGTCTATGTCCAATATCTCGTTTCCGAGCAGTTTCTTGACGGCGACCCAAACGGCGTCCTTCCCGAGCGCGATGGCGACGGGGTCTCCGTCGAATTGAGACTCCAATGGGCGAAGGGCCAGTCGCAGGTGGGTGAGGAGGCCCTTGCCCGACGCCGAGCTCAGCACCCAGGCTCCATCCGCGTCTGCTGCGATCCAGGAATTCGCGGCCAAGAAGGGCGGTGAGCCCGAGATGCTCTGTATTCGCTCGACGACGTTCGTGCTCGTGTCGATGCCGGAGACAGTGCGGTCGGTTTCGTTGTACACCCAAACCGTTTTTCCACCGGACGCGACGAACAGGGGTCCTTGCCCGACCTTGGTGACGGCCGAGATGTGATCCGTGTCGGGGTCAATGCGAACGACGGTGTTGTCGCGAACGGTCAAGTCCGGCTTGGGCTTTCCGCCGTCTCCGCCCCCGAGCGTGAGCACGAGCCCGGCCGCGAGTGCGCCTGCGGCGATGAATACACCCAGTGCGGCGAGGAGGAGCGGTCGGCGGTCTCGGACGACGACGAGGTCGCGCAGACCGAGCGCCTCGCGCGCGGCGTCGATCAGATCGCGACACGTCTCGTAACGCTCGTCGGGGTTCTTCGCCAGCGCCCTCGTGACGACCGGATCGATCGCTTCCGGGAGTTCGGGATTCCGCTCGCTCGCGTTGGGTGGCGCCTCGTGCATGTGGCCCCAGAGGACGGCCAGCTCGGAGTTGCGCACAAAGGGCACCGCGCCGGTCAGGCACTCGGAGAGGATGCAGCCGAGCGAGTAGACGTCCGCCCGTCCGTCGACAGATCTCCCCTCGATCTGCTCCGGCGCGGCATAGTCGACCGTCCCGCTGACTCGGCCGCTTGTCGTGAGGACGCTGCGGTCGGACATACGGGTGGTGAGACCGAAGTCGGCCAGGTAGAGGTGCCCGGCGGAGGCGAGCAACGCGTTGCTGGGCTTCACGTCGCGATGGACGAGGCCGCGCTCGTGAGCGGCGTCGAGGGCGTCCGCGAGCTGTGTGAGCAGCTGCAGCGCGCGCCTCGGCTCGAGCGCGCCTTCCTCCTGTAGGACCTGTCTCAGGTCGCTGCCCTCGACGTAGCGCATCACGATGTAGAGCTGGTCGCCGGCCTCGCCGGCGCCGTAGATCGGGACGATGTTGGGATGGTCGATCGAAGCGGCGAGCTGTGACTCGCGTAGAAACCGCTCGCGGAAGCGATCGTCTTCGGCGAGCTCCGAGGCGAGCAGCTTCAACGCCACCTTGCGTTGGAGACGCAGGTCCTCGGCGCGATACACGACACCCATTCCGCCGCGGCCGATCAGTGCCTCGATCCGGTAGCCGAGGATCTCGCTGCCGACTGGCGGATCCGTGGAGACCGACACGCTTACCTCCTTGCGCCGAACGATGGGCTATGCGCCGCCCACCGACACCACCTTGAAGCGGCCCGCTTCTTCAATAAGAACTATCCGCCCTGGAGCGCCGTTCGCCAAGGCTGCGACGGTCGCCTTCGAGCCGTTCATGCGGACGCCGACGATCCGGAAGCGGAAGGACTGTGTCCAGGTGAATCCGATCCGGAGCGCCAACACGCAGCGCGCTCGATCGGGCACATCGTTGTTGCGGTAGAAGCGGGCGCTCATCAGCTCGCACGTCCGCTCGTAGTGCCTCGTGTTTATCGACTGGAAGAACTCACGGACGGTGCCGCGCGCGCGCGCTTCACGTGATGGCTCCGCGGCATTGCTGGAGAACCCGACGCCAATCGTGAGCGGATGCAGCGACTACGGCGGCGAGGAGCGCCAATCGCATGCCGGACATCTCGAACTCCTTTGTGGGACTTCGAGGCCAGGGTCGAACGCGCCGCTGAGAACCCGCTGAGTGCGCGCTGAGACCGGTGGCGAGCCGCGAA
>JBKPDB010000099.1:0-2614 GCA_046727655.1 Actinomycetota bacterium | reverse complement strand
GCTCGTCTCGGCCGCCGCGTGGAGTGCAGCTGCAATCGCGCGTGCTCGTGTTGACCTTGCTGGGGATCGCCGCCGTCGCGGCACTCGTGATCATCGCCTGGAAGAGCGGCGAGCCTCAGAAGGAGACGCCTGTCGGGCTTGCGACCTCGCAGGCCAAGGCGCCGACGCGGTCCGCGAGTCCGGCGGCGAGGAATACTGTGCGTCTGCACGTGATCGCGGCGCGCGGCCCGTGTTGGCTGCAGGTGCACCGGAACTCCGCGACGGGCAAGATCCTCTACCAGGGAACGCTCGAGCGGGGGCAGGGTCAGGTCTTCACGGCGAAGAAGCTCTGGATCACGCTCGACCGGCCGGAGAACCTCCGCACGATCCTGAACGAGCGCTCGCGGCGGCTTCCCGCCGGGGGAGTCAAGACACTGCTCGTGACGCCTCGGGGCATCCGTCCCGCGGTTTGACCGAGCGCGTCGCGTCCCAGGACACTCCGCCGATGGACGACGCGAGCGCCACGCCGCGGGCGGTGATCGTCGTCACGGGCAGCGAGCTCGTCCGCGGCGACCGGCGCGACCTCAACGGGCCGTTCCTCGCTTCCCAGCTCCTGAGGCTCGGGCTCGACCCGGCGCGGATCGTAATCGTGGGCGATGCCGAGGAAGAGCTAGCCGCGGCGCTCGTCGAGGCCTCTACCGCACATCTCTGCGTCGTCTCGGGCGGCCTCGGCCCGACGCACGACGACCGGACGGTCGAGCTCGTCGCCCGCGCCGCCGGCGTGGGGCTCCACGTCGACGACGGCCTCAACCGCGAGATCGAGGGAATCTCGCGCCGTTTCGCGGAGCGCCTGGGGCGTCCGTACGTCGACTTCGAAGCTGGCGTGCGGAAGCAGGCGACCATTCCCGACGGAGCGTTGTCGCTCGGGCTCGCCGGAACGGCGCCCGGGCTCGTGCTCGAGCGAGGCGAGCGGGTGATCGTCGTCCTGCCCGGGCCGCCAGGCGAGCTCCGGCGACTGTGGTCCCGGGCGCTCGAGACCGAGCCGGTCAAGCGCATGCTCGCGCGGGGGCGGCCGCCGGAGCTGCGCCGCCTGCGGTTCTTCGGCGCGAGCGAGTCGGCCGTCGCAAAGGCGCTCGCGGACGCCGGAGGAGACGGCGACGGTGTCGAGGCGACGATCTGCGCGCGCGACTTCGAGATCCACGTCGACCTCGTCGTTGCACCGGGTGCCGAGGAGAGGGCCGACGCGCTTTCCGCCAGGCTCGTCCCGCCGCTCGAGCGCTATCTGTTCAGCCGGGACTCGCGCCCGATCGAAGAGCTCGTCCTCGGTCGCTGCCGCGACCTCGGTCTGAAGCTCGCAACGGCCGAGTCGTGCACGGGCGGCATGATCGCCGAGCGGTTGACCTCGGTCCCGGGATCGAGCGACGTGTTCGTCGGGGCGATCGTGTCGTATGCCGACAGCGTCAAGTCGGCCCAACTCGGCGTCGCGGCCGGGACGCTGGAGCGGTACGGCGCGGTCTCGGCCGAGGCTGCCGCGGAGATGGCGGCGGGCGCGCGCGAGCGTCTCGGGGCCGATGTCGCGGTGGCAGTCACGGGGATCGCCGGTCCCGATGGAGGCAGTGAGGAGAAGCCCGTCGGGCTCGTCTACCTCCACGCAACGGCCCCCGACGCGGAAAGGAGCGCCGACTTCGTCTTTCCCGGCGACCGCGAGTCGATTCGACGCCGGGCGACGGTGACGGCACTCCATCTCGTGCGTCGACTGTTGCAACAGAGTCGTCACGAATCCGTGTGACTCTCCCCGGTAGCCTCGAAGGTCGTGAGCGAGCACGCCTGTTCTGTGGCCTTCGCCTCCATGACGAGACGCTCGATGCCCTGTGTCGCTGGCAGGACGTGCACATCGGTCGGGGACGCCGCGTCTCTCGGGAGCAGCTGCACGTCACGCTTGCCTTCCTCGGCCATCGACCGGTGGCGGAGCTGGGGCCCATCCTCGGAGCGCTGCGCGAGGCCGCCGTGGTCGCCGACCCGATCCGGCTCGTGCCCGAGAGCTACCGGGAGACTCGAAGTGTCGGGATGCTGGTGCTGACCGACCTCGGCGGAGCAGCGACGAGGTTCGCGGACGACCTTCAGGGCCGGCTCGAGCGGCTCGGCGTGTACGACCGTGAGCAGCGTCCGTGGCTTCCGCACCTCACGGTCGTCCGCTTCCGAGAGCGGCTGAGGCTGTCGCCGCCGCCCCCCGATCTTGGGGAGTTCAGTCCGTCCGACGCCGCTGCCTACCATTCAGTGCTGCGGTCCAGTGGTGCGCAGTATGTCGTCGTCGAATCGTTTGCCCTAGGAGGTTGATGTCAGTGGATCGCGAGCAGGCTCTGGGCGTCGCTCTCGGCCAGATCGAGCGGCAGTTCGGCAAAGGCGCGGTGATGAAGATGAACGACCATGCCGCCGTGGCGATCGGTGCCGTCTCGACGGGCTCGCTCGCGCTCGACCTCGCCCTTGGCATCGGCGGGCTGCCGCGCGGGCGCATCGTCGAGGTCTTCGGGCCGGAGTCGTCCGGCAAGACGACGCTCGTCTACCACGTCATCGCGGAGGCTCAGCGGCGCGGCGGCATCTGTGCGTTCATCGACGCCGAGCACGCGATGGATCC
>JBKPDB010000098.1:0-2854 GCA_046727655.1 Actinomycetota bacterium | reverse complement strand
TGCTCCGGTCCCGCCCGCGCTGTCGAACGACTTCGGGAGCCGCAAGATCCTCGGGCTGTACGCGCCGATCTGGGTCGCGGTCTTCTTCCTCATCGTCGCGCACATCCTCTTGCACCACACGCGCTTCGGCCGCTACACGGCCGCGATCGGATCGAATGCGGAAGGTTCGCGGCGCACGGGCATCGCAGTCGACCGCCACCTGATCAAGGTCTACGGAATGGCCGGGTTCCTCGGGGGTGTGGCGGCTGTCCTCGACCTGGCGATCTTCACCAACACGACGTCGGTCTCGCACCAGACGGACAATCTCAGTGCGATCGGAGCAGTCGTCATCGGCGGCACGAGCCTCTTCGGGGGTGTGGGCACGGTGCTGGGCAGCGCGGTCGGCGCCTTCATCCCAACCGTTCTCCAGAACGGCCTCGTCATCGAACAAGTCCAACCCTTCTGGCAGGAGGTCGTCGTCGGCGCCGCGATCATCGTCGCCGTCTACGTCGACCAGGTTCGCCGCCGGCGGGCAAATGCCTGACCCAGCAAAGGAGGTGCGACCGGCCCATTGCGTCCCAAACAGCCCAGACCAGGTCGTCGTTCACTTGACCGGGAAGGAGTTTCCACGATGTCACGTCGCATGATCGCGGTGCTCATCGCGTTCACGCTCGTCGCTGCCGCGCTCGCTTCGACATCAGCGCTCGGCAGCGGTGCATCGCGCAACGCACCGCAGGCACAGAAGAAGACCTACACCTTCTACCTCGTCGCCGGGATCGCCTCCGACGCCTTCTACCTGACGATGAAGAAGGGCGCCCAAGCGCAGGCGAAGAAGCTCGGAAACGTCAGGGTCGTGTTCACCGGCTCACCTGCGGCGTTCTCGCCGAACACGCAGATCCCGTTCTTAAACGGCGCGATCGCCCGCAAGCCCGACGCGATCCTGATTGCGCCCACCGACAAGACGGCGCTGATCGCGCCGATCCAACGGGCGATCAACGCCGGGATCCCCGTTGCGACGGTGGACACCTTCATCACGAAACCGATCGCGTTCACGAACGTCTCGACCAACAACCCCGCGGGCGGCAGAGCCGCCGCGGTGGCGCTCGCGAAAGCGATCGGAAAGTCCGGCGACGTCGCCGCGATCAGCGTCAACCCGGGCATCAGCACGACCGACCAGAGACGCGACGGCTTCGCGGCGCAGCTGAAGAAGTATCCGAACATCAACTACCTGGGTGTTCAGTACTGCAACGACGACCAGACGAAAGCGTCGAACCAGACCTCGGCGCTGCTCGCGGGGCACCCGAACCTGAAGGGCATGTTCGCTATGAACGTCGTCTCCGGAAACGGAGTGACGCAGGCTGTGAAGGCCGCGGGCAAGTCGGGCAAGGTCAAGCTGGTCGAGTTCGACGCGGGCCCACCGCAGGTACAAGCGCTGAAGGGAGGAACGATCGATGCCCTGATCGCGCAGTATCCCTACGGCATCGGCGCGAAGGCCGTCGCCCTCGCGTACAAGTACGTGACCGGGCACAAGGCGGGAATCAAGAAGCACTACGGCACCGGCGCGGCGATCGTCACCCGCGCGAATGTCAACAGCCGCAAGATCAAGCCTTACCTCTATACGCCGTAACGGTTCGCACGCCTCGGAGCGGGCGGTCTCCGCGGAAGCGGGCCGCCCGCTCCGGCGCTTGCGTGCTCCGAACGGGAAGGGCTTAACGGGGACGTCATCTGCCGCTAACAGACAGGGGTTAGCTTCGAGCGGTCCAACGATCGGAGGAGCCATGCGGCTGGGCGCAGTACTTGCGGTCGGATTCCTTGGCGTCGCCTTCGCGGCGGCCGGTGCGCCCCCGGCGTACGCGGCGTCGACTGAGACTCGGATTCTGTACGCGGGCGATTGGACCGGGCCGATGCAGATCTTCGCCGCCGATCCGAGTGGACGTTCGGCGGTGCGGCAGGTGACGTTCGTTCGTCCGCGCGGCTCGTGTTACTCGCCTACGGCGTGCGGAGTCACGAAGCCGCTGCCCTCGCCGGACGGCCGACGACTTGTGTACTGGACGAAGGGACCCAGGGACTTCGAAGGGACGCCGATGCTCTGGCTCGCTCGCGCCGACGGGAGTGGTTCCCACGCGATCGGGCCGGCATTCGACGCAGCTTGGGCGCCCGATTCGCGCCGCTTCGCGTATGCAGCGGTCGATGGACTACACGTACGGACTTCGGCAGGACGCGACCGGATCGTCGACCGCCGACAGGTCGGTGCGGTGCGCTACTCGCCGGATGGACGGACGATCGCCTTCGTCGGCGGCGGCGGGCTGACGTTGCTCCGCGGCGGCCGCGAGCGCGTGCTTGTGCAGGGGTCACCGACGGCATTCGCCTGGTCCGCTGACGGGCGCGCCATCGCGTACGGCACACCGGAGGGGATCTTCCTCGTTTCCACCGGCACCGGCCGTTCGCGTCCGCTCTACCGACCGCAAGGAAACGAGCCCATCTTCGGTCGACTCGAGCTCGCCTTCGCCCCCAAAGGCCGACTTCTGGCTTTTACATACGGAGGAGCGATCCGCTTCGTGGACACTCGCACGCTGCGCCTGCGGACGATGAAGGTCGGCGGCCGCAACATCGGCTGGTCGCCTGACGGAAGGAGCCTCATGTTTCTGCCGGGCGGGGAAAGCTCGGCCGGCGACTCGATCAGTACCGGCGACGTGCAGACCATCACCCCGGGCGGACAGGTCCGGACGGTCGTGTCAGCGGCGAAGCCGTACGGCGGGCAGATCATCGCCGCCGCCTGGGCGAGAGCCGCACGCGGCGTTCATTACCGGCCGCCGCAGCGAGTCGACGGCACCTTCGCCGGCGGGCCGGTGCAGGAGCTCGTCGCCGACGGCGG
>JBKPDB010000097.1:0-10622 GCA_046727655.1 Actinomycetota bacterium | reverse complement strand
AGCCGTGGACGCTCGAGGCGATCGGCCACGAGCTCGATCTGACGCGCGAGCGCGTGAGGCAGCTCGAGGGCCAGGCGTTGGCCCGGCTCTCGGCACTCCGAGATCTGATCTCGCTCGCCGCCTAACCGGCGGCTGCAGCGGCGATCACGCTGAGGGCGGCCCGACGGCCGCCCTCAATCGTTCCAGGGCGTTGGCGCGTTCACACCGTGGCATTGTTCCCACCGCGACCTCGCCTTGAGGTGCCACCGGAGGAGGGCGACGCTCTCGAGCCAGAGCAGGAGCAGTGCAATCGCGCCGCCTACTTCGAAGCCATCCGTAACGGTCGCCCAGATCGTGAGCGCCGGGAAGGCAATGATTCCGAGCCACGCCACGATCGGAACCTTCGGGTAGAGGGGCAGCTCCTCCCTGAAGAACTTTCGCGTTCGGCTCAAGGCGCGGCGGAACCCGTGACGCCGTACGGACGACACCGCCGCCCAGCCGAAGACCCCGATGCCAATGGCAAAGCCCGCGGCAAGGTAAACCAGCGTGAAGGTCCTCACGCGCTTCTGTTACCCGCACGGAACGGTGTCGGAATCGCTGCGGTTCTGTACGGCACAGCCGGCGGGTGTCCCCTCCGGACAGCAGCGACATGTCCAGCCCGGACCGCAACGGAGGCGTTGCCGCCATGTCCCGAGTAGGCGGTGAGGGTCTGACCCTCCGACGTGGCTCCTCGAGACACGGTTTCTGTGTCGAGAGCGTGACGTTCTTTCCACAGGAGGCGGGCAGAGCCCGCCTCCGCGTCGAACGGTTAGACCATTCGGGTTGTCGGTGGGGGAAGGCAGCCGCCACCTGGCCGGTTCAGTCGGCGCAAGTGAGTCCGTGTCTGCGCATGACCTCACCCAGCGCGGCGAAGTCGGGCGGGCCGCCGGCCGAAGCGTCGAGGATGGCCGCGACCTCGCGGAAGTAGTCGGGACCGAGGATGCCGGGCGTGACGATTGCCAGCGCCTTGGCGTCGAGATCGCCGGTGTTGTCGAAGTGATGGACGGCGCCGCGGGGGATGTAGAGCGTCTCGCCGGTTCCGACATCGGTCGGCGTATCTTCGCCCTGCAGCCCGTAGATCGTCTCGTCGTAGCCGTCGTGGCTGTGCCCTGCGGCGACCTTCGCGCCCGCCGGAACGTCGACCGTTCGGGCCGCCGCTGATCGGCGCGCTGCTGCGCGTTCCGTGGGAGGCGGTGCAGCGGCACATGCTCCGGCGGCTCCACGAGCGCGGTTTCGACGACTTCGACGTCGCGCACCTCAACGTCTTCCAATACCCCGGACCCCAGGGTGCGAGACCGTCGGAGCTCGCCGCCCGGCTGCGGATCAGCAAACAGGCCCTCAACTATCTGCTCGGCGAGCTCGAGCGGCTCGGTTATCTCGAACGCCGGCCGGATCCGGACGACCAACGCTCCAAGCGCGTGGCTCTCACGACACGCGGCACGTCCGCCGTCAAGGTGATCCGCGAGGCCGTCGCAGAAATCGAGACCAGCTGGGCCGAACAACTCGGGCCCAAACGCTTCGCCCAGCTCCGCGACATTCTCCGCGACCTCAACGAGCTTGCGTAGCGCCGATCCGTCCGTTCGGTACCGTCTCGCAACGTGGCCATCGTCGTCGTCTTGCTGATCGTCGTCCTCGCGTTGCTGTTGGCGGGATCGCTGATCGGCCTCGCGTTCTCGCTCCTCTGGCTTGCGCTCACCGGGCTCGTCATCGGGGCGCTGGGACGGCTGGTCCTCCCTGGCCGACAAGACATCAGCCTCCTTGCAACGGCGCTGATCGGGATCGCGGCGAGCCTCCTGGGCGGCATCCTCGCCAACGTCTTCGATACCGGCTGGATCATCCAGTTCCTCGTGGCGGTGGCGCTGGCTGCCATCGGCATCACGCTGTTCGCGTCGCCAGAGTTCCGGCGGCGATTCACGTGACCATTCGCCGCGGGAGCGGCGGCCGGAGCGAACAATTTTGTGCCAAATGCGTCTAATCTTGAGTCCGGGTTAGGTTCTGTTCATACTTGCTCGTCCGCCTCGGAGGGGCGGGACGACGAAAGGAGCTTGGGTGAGGGGGCATATGAGAAAGCTCGCCCTGCCTCTCGCGGCGCTGCTGGTGCTGGTCGTCGCGAGCACGGCGGGTGGAGCTTCAAAGGGAGGCACGCTCGTCTTTGCGGGCGCGTCGGATCCCACGTATCTGGATCCGGCGCTCGTCTCCGACGGCGAATCTTTCCGCGTCACGGAGCAGATGTTCGAGGGTCTCGTGAAGCTGAAGCCGGGCACGACGAAAATCATCCCGGCGCTGGCCACGAAGTGGGCGGGTCCCACCGGCGGCGGAAAGGTGTGGACGTTCTGGCTGCGCAAGGGTGTGAAGTTCCACGACGGCACACCGTGGAATTCCGCGGCGGCCTGTTACAACTTCAACCGCTGGTACAACTGGACGGGGCCGTTCCAGGATCCGTCGGCGACGTTCTACTACCAGGCTACGTACGGCGGGTTCAAGCACAACGAGGTCGCGAAGCTGTCGGCGCCGCTCTTCCGTAGCTGCACGACGGTTGGCAGGTACAAGATCGTCGTCCGCCTGACCCGCCCGTCGGGCGTCTTCTTCCCGTCGCTCGTGATCCAGTCGTTCGCGATGCAGAGCCCGACGGCGATGAAGAAGTACGGTGCAGACCAGGCAACGCTGCAGGGTGGAGCGTTCCGCGCGACCGGCTCGTACGCGTTCCAGCACCCCACCGGCACCGGGCCCTTCAAGTTCTCGTCTTGGACGATCGGCCAGAAGGTCGAGCTGGTGAAGTACAACGGCTACTGGGGCAAGAAGGCGAAGCTCGACCGTCTCATCATCCGGCCGATCTCGGACAACGAGGCTCGGTTCCAGGCACTCAAGACGGGCGAGATCAACGCGTTCGACCTCGCTCCGCCGCAGGACATCGCGAGCCTGTCGGGTGACCGTCGGCTCAAGGCGCTCAAGCGGCCGGCGTTCAACGTCGCCTACGTCACGATGCACCAGGGCCCGGGGTCGCCGATGAACGACCTCAAGGTCCGCCAGGCAGTCGCATACGGCCTGGATCGGGCCGCCGTGGTGAAGAACTTCTACTACGGCACCGGCAAGGTGGCGCACGAGTTCATGCCGCCGAGCCTCTTCGGCTATTCGACGAAGGTGCCGAAGTACTCGTACAACCCGACGAAGGCGAAGCAGCTGCTCAACTCGTCGAGCTGCCACGTTCCGTGCAAGGTCGACTTCTGGTATCCGACGCAGGTTTCGCGGCCGTACATGCCGGACCCGCAGCGGAACTTCCAGGCGTTCGCGGCGAGCCTCGAAGCCTCCGGCTTCAACGTCGTCGCCCACAGCGCACCGTGGCGGCCGACGTACGTGCCGAAGGTGAACGAGGGCTCGGCCGGTGACCTGAACCTGATCGGCTGGACGGGGGACTACGGAGATCCGGACAACTTCCTCGGAACGTTCTTCCGGAACTTCAACCCGCAGTTCGGCTTCACCAACTCCGCGATCACGGGGATCCTGAATCGCGCGCTGAACGAGCCGAACTTCAAGAAGCGCATCGCGCTGTACAAGGCGGCGAACATCCTGATCATGAAGTACCTTCCCGGCGTCCCGTACGCACACGCGACGCCGGCACTCGGTGCCGAAAGGCGAGTCACGAGACTGATCGCCACGCCGGTGGGTGGCGTCTGGTTCCAGTTCGCGAACATCGCCGGAGGTCAGTAGTCACATAAACGAGCAACCGGCGGACGACTGAATGCTTCGATACGTCGTCCGCCGGTTGCTGCTACTCGTGCCGATCCTGCTCGGCGTCTCCGTTCTGATCTTCTTCTGGGTGCACGCCTTACCGGGGAATCCCGCGTCGGCCCTCCTCGGCGAGCGTGCAACTCCCGAGCTCGTCAAGCAGTACAAGGAGCGCTACGGCCTCGACCGGCCGCTGCCCGTCCAGTACTGGGACTACCTCAAGGTCACGGCACATGGCGACCTGGGGACGAGCATCACGACCAGGCGCACGGTCGTGTCGGAGATCAAACGCCGTTTTCCGGCAACCATCGAGCTCGCCGTCGCCGCGATGATCTTCGCGGTCGGCGTAGGCCTCCCGCTGGGCTTCTTCGCGGCCAAACGCTACGGCAGCGTGTTCGACCACTTAAGCCTCGTGGGGTCGCTGATCGGCATCTCGATCCCGATCTTCTTCCTGGCGATCATCCTCAAGTACTTCTTCGCGGTGAAGTGGAACCTGCTGCCGAGCGTCGGCCGCCAGGACATCCTGTTGAACCCGGAACACCCGACCGGCTTCTACGTTCTCGACGGCCTAATCACCCGCGACTGGACAGCGATGTGGGATGCGATCAAGCACCTGATCCTGCCGGCGATCGCGCTCGGCTCGATCCCGCTCGCGATCATCATGCGCATCACGCGGGCCTCGACGCTCGACGTCCAGAACGAGGACTACGTGCGCACGGCGCGCGCCAAAGGACTCGCGCCGCACACTGTCGACCGGAGGCACGTCCTGCGGAATGCCCTGCTTCCCGTCGCGACGATCATCGGCCTGCAAACCGGGCTACTGCTCTCGGGCGCAGTGCTGACGGAGACCGTGTTCGCGTTCCCGGGCATGGGCTCGTGGCTCCGCGACGCGATCTTCAACAGCGATTACCCCGCGCTGCAGGGAGGGATCCTCTTCCTCGCGGTCGTGTTCGTCCTCGTCAACCTGCTCGTGGACATCTCGTACGCGATCATCAACCCGAAGATCCGGTACAGCTAGAGATGTCAACGCTACGCGTCCAGGTTACGCCGCAGGGACTACGTCCTGAGCACACCTGCGGGGCCGCGGCAGCTGCAAAAGGTGCTCTGGCGTGTCCGTAGCCGAAATCGAAGCCCATGAGCTCGGCGTCGAAGCGCCGTCGGGGCTGTGGCACGAAGCCCGGTACCGGCTCGTCCGGAATCCGGGTGCCGTCATCGGGGCGTTCTTCGTCTCGATCTTCGTCACCATTGCGATCTTCGCGCCGTGGATCGCGCCGTACGGCCCGAAGGAGCAGAACCTCGATCTCCTCCAGAACGGCCAGCCCGTGGGACCCACTCACGGGCATTGGTTCGGCATCGACCTGCTCGGCAGAGATGAGTTCTCGCGCATCGTCTACGGCGCGCGCTACTCGCTGCTGATCGGGGTGGTCTCGGTCACGATCGGCCTCTCGATCGGCCTCGTGCTCGGAGCCACCGCGGGCTACCTCGGCGGTGGGCCCGACTCCGTGATCATGCGTTGCATGGACGTCATGCTGGCGATCCCCGGCTTGCTGTTCGCGATCGGGATCGTCGCCGCCCTCCAGCCGGGCCTCTGGCAGGTCATGCTCGCGGTCGGCGTCGTCAACATCCCGATTTTCGCGCGCCTGTTACGTGGGTCGGTGCTCGCGCAGAAGGAAAACGACTTCGTCCTGGCCGCGCGCTCGGTGGGAGTGCCGCGCCGCAAGATCCTGTTCTCGCACATCCTCCCGAACGCGGTATCGCCCGTGATCGTGCAGGGAACCCTGGCGATGGCCACCGCGATCATCGACGTGGCGGCGCTCGGCTTCCTGGGGCTCGGGCCGCAGGATCCGGCGACGCCCGAGTGGGGGACGATGCTCGCCAACGTGAACGACTATCTCGCCACGGCGCCGTTCCTGGCGATCATTCCGGGAATCGCGATCATCATCTCCGTCCTCGGGTTCAACCTGATCGGGGACGGTTTGCGCGAGGCGCTCGATCCGAAGCTTCGCGGCCGTGGCTAGGCAGCTGCTGCTCTCGGTCGAGGACCTGCACGTCCGGTTCTCCACGAGACGCGGGATCGTGCACGCGGTGAACGGGATCACGTTCGACATCGCTCCGGGAGAGACGCTCGGCATCGTCGGGGAGTCCGGCTGCGGCAAAAGCGTGACCTCGCTCGCAATCCTCGGCCTGCTCGCCCGTAACGGGCGCGTCGAGTCCGGCCGGGCACTGTTCGATGGCACGGACCTCGTCCGACAGAGCGACCGCGCGCTGCGCAAGATCCGCGGGCGCGAGGTCGCGATGATCTTCCAGGACCCGATGTCGTCGCTGAACCCGGTGCTGACGATCGGCCGCCAGATCCGGGAAGCCCTCCAGACGCATTTCGACATGGACCGCAAGGCAGCCGAACGCCGTGCGTCGGAGCTGCTCGACCGCGTCGGCATCCCGCGAGCCGACGACCGACTCCGCGACTACCCGCACCAGTTCTCCGGTGGGATGCGACAGCGCGCCATGATCGCGATGGCGCTCGCCTGCGAGCCCAAGCTCATGATCGCCGACGAGCCCACGACGGCGCTCGACGTGACGATCCAGGCGCAGATCCTAGACCTGCTGCGCGAGCTCGTTGCGGAAGAGAACGCCGCGCTGATCCTGATCACGCACGATCTCGGCGTCGTCGCCGGCATGTGCGAGCGCGTGAACGTCATGTACGCCGGGATGTTCATGGAGACCGGCTCCGCCGACCAGCTCTTCGGCTCGCCTCGCCACCCGTACACGCTCGGACTGCTGCAGAGCGTGCCCCGGCTCGACGCAGCGCTGGGCGCCCGGCTCCACCCGATCGAAGGCTCGCCGCCGAACATGCTGCAGGCGCCGTCGGCCTGTCCGTTCCAGCCGCGCTGCCGCTACGAGGTTGACCTCTCGCGGCGACAGGTCCCGCAGCTCGTCGAGCTCGAGCCCGGGCACAAGGTCGCGTGCTTCAACCCGGTCTCGGTAGACGAATGGGATCGCACGCGCGCGGCAGCGACAGCCTGATGACGAGTACGAGCATGAGCAGCAACGGCGCCGGGCCGCTCGTCGCACTCGAGAACCTCAAGGTCTACTTCCCAATCAAGAGCGGGCTCGTGCTCGACCGGCACGTCGGCGACATTCGCGCCGTCGACGACATCTCGCTGACGATCGCGCGTGGCGAGACTGTCGGCCTCGTCGGAGAGTCAGGCTGCGGCAAGTCGACGGTGGGTCGCACGATCCTCCGCCTCTACAAGCCCACGGCCGGCCGCATCGTCTTCGACGGACGCGACATCTCGCAGCTCAGCGACGGCGAGCTGCGGCCGCTGCGCCGGCGCATGCAGATGGTCTTCCAGGACCCATACGCGTCGCTCAACCCTCGGCACAGCATCGGCAGGATCGTGGGCGAGCCGCTCCGCAGCCACGGCTTGGCGAGCCGGCGCGAGGCCGACTCGCGTGTCCGCGACCTGCTCCACACCGTCGGCCTGCCGACCGATGCGGCCGGCCGCTACCCGCACGAGTTCTCGGGTGGCCAGCGCCAGCGCATCGGTCTCGCGCGCGCGCTTGCCGTCAATCCGGACTTCATCGTCGCCGACGAGCCCGTCTCGGCGCTCGACGTCTCCATCCAGGCGCAGATCATCAATTTGCTCGAGACGCTGCAGGAGGAGTTCGACCTCACGTATCTGTTCATCGCGCACGACCTCGCGGTCGTGCGGCACATCTCCGACCGGATCGCCGTCATGTACCTCGGCTGGATCGTGGAGGTTTCGCCGGCCGCGGAGCTCTACGAGAACCCGCTGCACCCGTACACGATCTCGCTGCTCTCCGCCGTTCCGATTCCGGATCCCGTCGTCGAGAAGCAGCGCGAGTCGATCCTGCTCACGGGCGACCTGCCGAGCCCTGCTAACCCTCCTGCCGGGTGCCGCTTCCACACGCGATGCCCGTTCGTACAACCGACACGCTGCCGGGACGAGATCCCGCCGCTGCGGAAGCTCGCGACCGGCCACGAGGTCGCCTGCCACTGGGCCGAGGAGATCAAGGAGGGCCGGCTCAGGCCGCGCGAGCGCGAGCCGGTGTTGCAGGCGCCGCTGCAAGCGCCCGAGGAAGAGCCGCCGCCCGTCTGAGAATCGCGTCGGCCTCGAGCGGCGCGACGCGCAGCTCCGGAGGAGGTCGCCGCAGGAACGTACCGACGAGGAGCAGCTCGTCGAGATCCTCCGAGGCGATATGCGCGGGGATGAGCTGATTCGATGCGCCCATTCCCGCTTCGACCTCGAGGCGAGCCCCTGCGCCGCGCGGCAGCGTGCGCACCGCACCGACGGTTCCCCCGGCGACGAAGATTGCCCGGACGAACTCGGGCTCCGCCGCCGGCACCAGCAGGCAACACCGCAGCTGCCGCAAACGTTCGAGCCGCTCCAACGAGCGCACGAGCTGCTCGAGCGCGTTGATCCGGTCGCGCAGGCGGGCGGCGTCCTCGAAGCGGCGGCACTCGGCGAGGTCGCGCAAGCGGGCACACAGGCGCGGCAGCGCGAGCGCCGGATGCTCCAGCTCCTCCTCGGAGGCCCCCGCCAGCGCGCGGCATGCGAGCCGCGCGCGGTTGCGGCTGCGCAGTGGTCCGAGCGGCGTCGGCTTCGCGGTGCAGACGAGTGAGTCGCCTCGCCGCCGCAGGTACACGTAGCGGTCCGGACGCGCGTTGCGCGCGTTCGCGGGCGGGCGCAGCTCGCGCAGTAGGCGGAGCTCCTCGAGCGCGGCCTCGAGCTCCGAGCCGGTCACGTGCCACTCGATGCGCTCGAGCGCGGCGAGCGCACCCTCGACGGCGGGACGCTGCCGGTCGGTGCGGAAGTACGAGCGCAGGCGCGCGCGGAGGTCGCGCGCCTTGCCGACGTACAGGACCTGGTCGTTGCGGTCGCGAAACAGATAGACGCCCGGTGTCGCCGGCGCGCCGAACGCGAGCGAGCGCTTCGCGTACACCTTGCGCACGCGCGGCGCCGCGAGCTCGCCGAGGTCTGCGACCGTACGCGCGCCGCGTTCCTGCGCGAGCCCGAGCAGCTGCAGGAGGATCTCAGCCGTCGCCTGCGCGTCGGGCAACGCACGGTGGCACGGGCGCGCGGACGTGCCGAAGAAATGCGAGAGCGAGGCGAGGCCGGCACGGGGAGTGCGGCCGGCGAGCAGGCGGCGCGCAAGGCCGACCGTGTCGACGACGGGAGCCGCGAGCCGCGCCCCCGTCAGCCGCTCCGTCTCGCGATCGAGGAACGCAATGTCGAAGCGCGCGTTGTGCGCCACGAGCACGGCGTCCCCGGCGAACTTCAGGAACCGACGCACCGCGACGTCCGCGCGCGGCTGGCCACGCAGCGCCGAGTCGCGCAAACCGGTCAGGGCGCTGATTGCCGGGCCGATCGGGACGCCCGGGTTGACGAGCGTCTGGAACTCCTCCGCCAGCTCCAGCTCCCGTATCCGCACCGCCCCGATCTCGCAGATGCGTGCCGTGCTCGGCGTCAGCCCGGTCGTCTCGAGGTCGACGACGACGAACGTTGCATGCTCGAGGAGCAGGTCGGCGCCCGGGGGATCGGCGAGGCCGACCGCGTCGCCTCGCCAGGACAGACGCGCGTCCTCGCCGACGACGTCGTCGAGCAGGCTCCGGGCGAGGCCGACCGGCGCATGCCGCAGCGCGAACAGCTTCCGCGCAGCCTCCTCTGCGTACACCGGCCCTCGGCGTTCCTCGACGAGCTCGACGAGCCGGTCAGCGGCGTCCAGCCGGAGCTGCATGCGGGAAGCGTAAGCGAACATACGTTCGTCTGCAAGGATCGCCCCCGATGACGCTCTCCCAGCTCGCCCTGACGGTGCTGCTCCTCGGCGGGCTCGGTCTGATCGCCCATCAGCTCGGCGTATCCGCAATTCCGGCGTATCTGCTCGCAGGCCTCCTTCTGGGCCCGCACGAGCCACACGTGACGAGCCTGATCAGCCCCTCCGAGGTGACGGACTTCCTCGCGGAGCTCGGGATCGTGTTCCTGCTCTTCTTCTTGGGTCTGGAGTTCAGCCTCGGCCGCCTGATGCGGACCGGCCGACATGTGGGCCTTGGCGGGACGATCGATCTGCTGATCAACGCGGCAGCCGGGTTGGTCGTCGGCATCGCCGCCTTCGGGCTCAGCTTCGGCGCACTGATCCTCGCGGCAGCGGTCTACGTCTCCTCGAGCGCGATCACGGTCAAGGGCCTGATCGACTTCCGCCGACTGGCCGACGAGGAGACCGACCTTGTGCTCGCGATCCTCGTCTTCGAAGATCTCGCGATCGCATTCGTGCTCGGTTTCGCCGCGACCGGAGGCGGCTCGACGGCGTCGACGCTGGGGACCGTCGGCAAGGCGATCGCGTTCATCGCGCTCTCTCTCGCAGCCTCGCGCTGGCTGTCGCGCCCGATCGACCTCGTGCTCGACTGGCTGCCGCGCGAGTTCTTCCTGCTCTTCACGGTCGGCCTGCTCATCGGCATGGCGGCGCTCGCGGACAAGCTCGGCCTGTCGGAGGCGATCGGGGCCTTGATGGCCGGCGTCGTCCTCGCGGAGACGAGCGTCCGCGAGGAGATCGAGGAGCGCTTCTTCAGCTTCCGCGACCTCTTCGCCGCGCTGTTCTTCTTCGTCTTCGGCCTGTCGATCGACCTCGGCGCGCTCGGCCGTCTCGGTTGGCTGCTGGCGCTGGCTGTGCCGCTCACGATCCTCGGCAAGACGGCGGCGGGGTACTTCGCCGGGCGTGTGGGCGGCTTCGGGCCGCGACAGAGCTTCAACGCGGGCGTCGCGCTGGTCGCGCACGGCGAGTTCACGATCATCCTTGCGCAGCTCGCCGCCGGCAACACGAAGATCAGCGACGCCGTGCAATCGGACCTCACCGCGTTC
>JBKPDB010000096.1:0-14349 GCA_046727655.1 Actinomycetota bacterium | reverse complement strand
CTCGCGAATGCTGAGGCCGACTAGCGCTTGGGCCGCCGCAAGCGCCGAGGCGGCCTCATCGGCGGTGATCCCCCTCGCCTCCAGGACAAAACCCGCGTCCCGGCCAGCAGTCGAGGGGTAAGCGCTCGGCGCGCCGAGAGTTCGTCTCCCGCGCCGGCCCGGTCCTCGGCACACACGCCAATCTCGAGCATCAAACCGTCTCGCGGTGTCCTCATCATCCGCGACTGGCCTTTAGGCTTCCTGCAGTGACGAACATCGACATGCTCGTCGGGGTGAGCTTCGCACGCACACCACTCGCAGAAATCAGCGCGAAGGCGAACGTAATTCAGGAGCTTGGCTGGAGGGAAGACAAGCGCCGCGATCCATGGGTAGTCGCCTACCGCAAGGCCATCCCGGAAGGGCAGGACCCTGAAGCTGAGATTCGCAGTGTCATGAGCGACTACTGGCTCACCGCTGACGAGATCCGCGATCTGCTCGCCAGCGCCGATTCTTTTGACCGCTAGCGCCGCCTCCTCGGCATCTTGACCTTCGGGTGCTCGAACGCCTGGTACGGGGATGATCGTCCCCCGCGCCGGCCCCGGAATTGCAGGCCCGCTGAAAGGGCGACCCCCACGACCAACACTCCTTGGTGAGGCCGTGGCGGCCGGGGCTACGATCGCCCGACCGCTGCCCGGCTCGGGCCGCTTGGTCTAGCTATCGCTCTCGACGTGACGGCTGCCGGACTTGGCAAGGCCACGTGCGACCATGTACGCGGACGCGACGATCTCGTCGCGCGTCACGTCGTGCGTGAGGCGGCGCGATGCGCTCATGCGCCCGCGATCCTCGGTTTCTACTGATGACGGAACCGATTCCGCTGCAGCCGGGGATCCTCGTCCCGCCGCGCTCACCGGTTGGACACTCCCGCGTGCTGGCCTCAGGCGGGGCTGCGTGGCCGGATCGTCGCTCGGCTCTACGTTTGGTCGTCGCGCCGTCGGGCAGTACCGGGCGGGGGCTATAGGCCCCGAGACCAGTAATCACTCACGAGGGGGGCAGGACTTTGAAGAGGGTCTTGATGCTGTTGGCAGTCGCTGCCAGTGCGGTGGCGGTCACCGTGTCGCCTGCGGGCGCGGTCACGGGCAACTTCACGCCGGACTTCGAGCACGAGTACGTGGTTCTGATCGCGTTCTACGACGAGAACGGCGATTTCCTCTGGCGCTGTTCTGGCTCGCTGCTGAACGAGTCCACGGTGCTCACGGCCGGCCACTGCACGGATACCAAAGCTGGTGCAGTGTCGGCGATTGTGTGGGCGTCGCAGGAGGGTGGGAGCCTCTACAACGCGTCTACGGGCGCCGAAGATCCCAACACGGGTTACCCGAATAGGTGCATCAACTCGGCCCAGTACCCGTGTGCCACGTCGCACACGTTGCTGGAGTACGGCTACATCGGCAACGTCTACCTGCAGGGGAACAACAAGGACGTCGGGATGTTGATCCTCGACGACCCGATCGTTCTCGATGAGTACGCGAGCATCGCCGCTGCGGGTACCGTCGACCAGCTGGCGGTTGGTACCAAGATCACGTACTCGGGTTACGGCGTCTCGGGCGAGAAGCCGGTCGTCATCTCGTATCGCCAGCGGCTGGAGGCGACGGGTTTCATCGTCAGCACGCATAACGCGAACACGGCTGGCTTCAACATCCAGCTGTCGACAAACCCGGGGGCCGGTCGCGGCGGGTCCTGCTTTGGCGACTCGGGCGGACCGATCCTCTACGACAGCACCGACGTCATCCTCGGCGTCAACTCGTTCGTGATCAACGGGCAGTGCGCGGGCGTCGGCTTCGCGTACCGCGTTGACCAGCAGGACGTCATCGACTGGATCCTCGACAACGCCGTCGGCGACGTGAACGTCGTCTCGGTTCCGTAGCGCACGTCTCGGGCGGCAGGTTTCACGAGCTTGAACCTGCCGCCCACTTTCCCGCTGCGTTCGAGGGATCTCGGGCGCCGCCAACTACGAACGCGCCCGCTGCGCGTCCTCCTCAGCGAGGTAAACGTCTATCGCCTCCGGGTCGCCAGCCTGGACAAGCGCGACAGGCGCATACGCGGCGATTGTCCTCTCGTTCGATCGGGCCAGCAAGTGACGATCCCGGACATGACGTTAAAGGCTCCGTGTGATCTGCCCCCAGTATTCGGCTACACGCGGCGGAGCAAGCGTTTCTCGCTCACCGCGAGGACCGAGCCGGCCGTAACTCATTTCGCCCCAAACCCGTTGAGTAGACGACCGGAACAAAACTGGCCCCAGGACCTTGGGTCACAGACAGAGAGGGAAGGGACCAGTTATGGCTACTGATGCTCTAAGGAGCACGCGCACTTCACCGCGTCCGGGCGTTATTGCACGCCTGACGACCGAGACGAAGCACGCGCTCAAGACGACGGAGTTTTGGGCGATGGTCGCGATCGTGGCGGGCATCCTCGTCGCCTCGGCCGTTGTCGGCCAAGGTGACGGCAACGGAAACGGCAATGTAGACGCGTTCCCGGCGTCCCGCGCGTGGCTCTACATCGCGATCGTCGGCGTTGGCTACATGGTCAGCCGCGGCCTGGCGAAGGCCGGGAGCCGGGAGCCTTACTGGGCAGACGAAAGCGACCTGCCTGGGGGCGACAAGCACTAACGCAGAAAAGCGGCCTTCCTGCACGCAGGAAGGCCTGTCGCTCGTGCGGGACTGTCGGCCCGACTTCCAAGCGTGTCAAGAACTCCTAGCAACGGCGACTGACTCTTTCGGACATGGGCCGGGAGGCTGAACGAGCTTGCTGCAGCGGTCGTGGCGTCCTGCACGGCCGATTCGGCGCCGCTTCCGTGGCGCTTCTAACCGAACGACGACCAGACCAGCGAGGCGGCTTGACCGCCACGAAAGGAGCGGTATGAGCGAGCAACTGAAGGAACGCGTCGACGAAGGCGCGGAGCAGGTGCAGCAGAAGGCATCCGAGGCCAAGGTGAAGACGCGGGAGCAGCTGCGCCGGCAGGTCGATTCTCGCTCGACGCAGGCCGGAGAGCAGATGACGAAGACGGGATCGGCACTGCGGCAGACCGCGCAGCAGCTGCGCGGGGAGCAGCAGGAGCAGCAGGCAAAGATCCTCGAAGGAGTCGCGGAGCGCACCGACAGGTTCGGGCGCTACCTGACGGAGACCGACGGCGACCGCATGCTGCGTGACGTCGAGCGGATCGCCCGACAGCGGCCGTGGCTGGTGGCGGGCAGCGGCGTATTGCTCGGCTTCCTCGCGGCACGGTTCACGAAGGCGTCCAGCAGTCGGCGGTACGAGGCTGACGGAAACGGCGCGTATCGGGAGCCGAGGTCGGAGCTCACAGGAGGCGGTACCAGTGGCGGCGTCTAGCGGTTCGCACACCGACGACATGCGTGACCGGCCGATCGGCGAGCTGCTGAGGGAGCTCGCGAACGAGACGACGACGCTCGTGCGGCAGGAGCTCGACCTGGCGAAGGCCGAGATGCGTGAGAAGGCGGGCAAGGCGGGCCCAGGATTCGGCATGTGGGGAGCAGCCGGTGTCACGGGGCTGCTCGCGCTCGGATCCTTGACCGCGTTCCTGATCCTCGCGCTCGACGGGGCGATGCCGAACTGGCTTGCAGCCCTGATCGTTGGCCTCGTCTACTCGGCGATCGCCGGTGTCCTCTACGCGCGCGGCAAGCACCGCGTCGAAGAAGCCGGCAGTCCCGTTCCCGAAAAGACCATCGAAACCGTGAAGGAGGACGTACAGTGGGCGAAACATCCGACGACATCCGCGAAGACATAGAGCAGACCCGCGGACGAATGGGCGAGACCGTCGAGGCGATCGGCTACAAGACCGACGTCAAGTCGCGCGTGAAGGACAACATGGCCGAGAAGAAGGACGCGGTCGTTTCACGCGTGACGGGCGCGATGCCCGACGGCGAGCAGGTCAAGAGCGGCGCCCGGAAGGTCGGCGTGTCGAAGCAGAACCCGCTCGGGCTCGGCATCGCGGCGGCGGCCGCCGGGTTCGTGGTCGGAACGTTGCTGCCGTCGACGGGCGTCGAGGACGAGCGTCTCGGCGAGATGTCCGACCAGGTCGGCGAGAAGGCCCGCGAGGCGAGGCAAGAAGCTCTCGAGCGCGGCAAGGACGTCGCGCGCGAAGCCGTTGATAGCGCCAAGCAGACCGCTGGCGAGCGGAGCGGCAGCGAGGTAGACGAGATGGCGTCAAGCCTGCGGGACAAGGCACAAGAGGTCAGCTCCAACCCAGCCTGATCGGCCCGCGCGAGAGACGGGACCGGGCGCTTGCGGCACGCTCGGTCCCGTCAACGACACGTACCCAGCGCGACGAGTAGCGGATGAAGTCACTTCTCATCGGCGCGCACGCGGCGGCCCTCCCGAGGAAGTCGCGCTCGACTTGAAGAACGCGAACGGGAGCTCGTAACGATGCTCCAAGCGGTCGACCGGCAACTCCGATCGGTTCTGCAGGGTCAGGAGAACTCCTCGCCAAAGAAACGGACGCCGCGATACAGCCTCGAGACACCGTACTATTGCTCGGCGAGAAGATGCTCACTCATGCCGTCGGTTCTACCGCTACCAAAGCGACTCGTGTGGGGAGGGGCCGCCGGACTTAAGCGCGTGTGCGAGCTACGGGCTCAGCCGCAGGTCCAGTTGCCGGTGAGGGTCACGCCCGTTGGACCGGACGCGTCGCGGCCGTAGAGCGAGAACGTCCCGCTCTTCAGCCCTTTGGCGGTGCCGGAGGCCGCCACGCGCATGCCGCCCGCCTCGATCTCGGAGTCGTCGATACTCAGCGGTCCCGGCTGGGTCGCCTCCAAGTGCGGGAGCGAGATCCCTCGGCCGGGTGCCGCCGGCGGGTTGCGGATCAGTCCAATCTCTATCTCCACCAACAAGCGCCTCTTCGTTCGCGCAGGCTGCACTGGATAGCAGTGGCCGCCCCGGATCTTGTGGTCTCTCACTACTGCGAGACCCAGCGCCCTCGCATCGCTTACGTGAAAGCTCGCAAGAGCGTGCGTCGGCCACGCAGCTACCACGTCTTCCGGCTGGAGACCGACAGCTGCCAACGTATCCGCAAGCGTGACCGACAGTTCTTCGGTTTGAAATGCGCCGCTCGCGGCGCGGAGGCAGCCAAGGGTGCTTCCACACACAAGCTTCAGATGAGTCGTCGGGCGTCCGACCAGGCCACGAGCTCGTCGCCCTCTACGCGCCTGTTCCCGCCGGTTACAGGCCGCATAGCTCACGCCGAGAGAGCGGCCACGGTCCGCGTCGTCGTGGTGGCGGCTTGTAGGACGGGGTCACGCGCGCCATGATTGAGGTTCCGCGGCGAAGATAGGAGGGGGAGACAGGTGCAGAGGTTCATCTGGTTGCCATTTGCGGCGCTCCTGATGGCCATGGCTTTTGCTGTGGGCATCGCGTCGGGAGCGAACCCGGCGGCGTCCTGTAACGGTGTACTCGTCTCATCGCTTGCCGGCCAGCCTGGGATCGTGGCGGCTTTGACGCAGGAGTTCCACGCCGCGACACAGGCGGCGGGACTGCCCCCGGGTTTCTTCGACGCTGCTGGCGCCCATGAGCACGCCGGCGGCGTTGAGGAGTGCCTGGCCGCTTTGGACGGGTAGTCAGCTCGAGTCACCCGCGCGCCGTTTCTTCCATCCGGAACACCCGTTCCCGTCCACATCTAGGCATCCCAGAAGCCACGCTGACGCCACGCGAGCTGGCGGGAAAGGTGCCTCGAACGCGCCGGGCTGCCGACGAGCATCAAGATGCACGAGAACCGCCACTCGGCCGCAGACAACTTCTGGCGCGCCACCGGCGACCTCATGCTCGCGAAGGAACTGCTGCGCCACCAGTCGGTCGCGACCACACAGGAGTATCTGCACGCCGACCGCAGCGACCCCGAGCAGGCCCTGCGTCGATGCAAGTCGTGCGTTCCGACCTGAGGGATTCGGCTTAACAGTCGTGCGTTCCGACCTGAGGGATTCGGCTTAACATGGCGGCTTGGCCAACCCTGCGCACGATAACCGGCGTTATGTCAAGTTGGCCTGGATCGCAGCCGTGCTCGGCCTGGCGGGGCTCTTCCCCGCGCGGGTAGAGGCCGAGCTCGTGGCTCCGACGGCCGCCCAAGGCTTCCTGACCACTGCGCCGGACGGGTCGCCGCGCGTCGCCTATCTCGCCGATCGCAACGTGGTCGTCGCCCGACGCGCCGCGGGACGCTGGTCCTCCGGGCGCGTCGGCCGCGTGCCCGCCGGCAGAGCCTTCGTGGCCGGGTTGCTCGTCGACCGGCGAGGCCGGACGAGCATCCTTGTCGAGGCGGAGAACGGCTCCTGGCTGGCCCTCGGACGATCCGGCGGCGCCGTCCGGGTCGTTGCGAGACCGCGCAAGGGCGCCTCCTTCGGTCCGGCCGGCCTTGCGCTGGACGCCGCCGGACGGCCGGCGTTCGCGTACGTGCTGCGCCTGAAGTCGGGCAAGACATTTCTACGGCTTGTGACCTCAGACGGCCGCGGAAGCCTACGCACGACCGGCATCACGAAAGCCGGCTTCCCGTCGAGCAGCCTCGCGCCCGGCGCCGCGCCCGTTCTCGTCCGCGGACGCCTGCATGTCGTCGAGACCTTCACCTCCGGCGCGATCGACTGGCAGCCGCAACGGAAAGGCACGTGGGTCGGCCAGTTCCTCTTTTCGAGCCCGCTCGGATCCCCGACCGGACGCGTCGCAGCGGCTGCTGCCGGCGGCAACCTCTGGTCGGCGTGGACGCAGCTTTCGTCCGAGACGATCAGCGTCTTTCTCAGCCACAGTGCGGCGACGCAGGACACCGACGTCGTCTTGGAGCACGGCATCTTCGTCTCGCTGCTCCTGAGCGGCGGCCGACCGGAGATCGGCGCGTACGATTTCGTCCAGATCGGCGACTGGTTCTCGTACGCCGGGATCGTGGCGGACGACACCGGGCCGCTCACGGAGCTCGACGGCCGCCTCGAGGGCTATGCCGTGGCTCGCGGCGGGCGCCGGCAGGTGCTGCTGTCGACGCAGAACGGGCTCGAGTGGTTCGAGACTCCCTCCCGCTCCTCCGTGAAGGTCTCGTTGAGTGCAGATGCCGCGGGCAACGTCACCGGTCGCGTCGACGGAGCGTCCGGCGGCACCGTGCAGGTCTACCGCGAGAGCCCCACCTCGCCGCGCGCGCTCGTGGCGACGGTCCCGCTCGCCGCCGACGGCTCGTTCACGGCGGCCGACACCGCCCCGACCTCCCCCACGCTGTATCGCGCCGTCTACGTCGACGGCGCGACGGGCATCCCGTACGCGTCCCTGTTGCGGACGCCCGTCGGTCCCGGAACCTAGAAGTTCTTGTCGCGCCAGCCGGCCGCGATCACGATGAGGATCGTCGCCGCGAGCACGAGCCGGTACACGACGAAGACCGTGTACGTATGCCGGCGGACGTAGCCGAGCAGCGCCCAGATCGCGACGAGCCCGACCACTGCTGCCGCCAGCATCCCGACGATGAACGGCCCCACAGAGCCCGACGGCAGGTTCCCGAACGCGACGTCCTTGACGCCCTTGAGCACCGCCGCGCCGAAGACGATCGGGATCAGGAGAAGGAACGAGAGCCGGGCCGCAGAGTCGCGGTCGAGCCGCATGAAGCGGCCCGCCGTGATCGTGACGCCCGAACGTGAGACGCCCGGCATGAGCGCGAGGCACTGTGCGAGCCCGATGCCGACAGCTCCCTTCCAGCCAATGTCGTCCAGCGACCGGTCCTGCATCATCCGGTCCGCGAGCCAGAGGAGGATCGCGAAGAGCGCCAGCAGGATCGCGATCTGCCAGGGATTGCCGAGGTGGTCCTCGATGAAACTCTCTCCTGCGGCCCCGACGATCGCCGCCGGCACGGTGGCGACGGCGACGTACCAGGCGACGCGCTCGTCGGGGGTGTCGATCCGCCGCTTCGCCACGCTGCGTACGAACGCCCGGATGAGCCGCGCGATGTCGCGCCAGAAGTAGAGAACGACGGCGACGAGCGTGCCGAGATGGAGCGCGACGTCGAACGTCTTGTTGAAGTCCGGATGATCCTCCAGATACCGCCAGCCGGCGGCCCACGGCACCAGGATCAGGTGTCCCGAGGAGGAGATCGGCAAGAGCTCGGTCGCGCCCTGGACGATCCCGAGGACGAGTGCCTGCCAGTCGGACAGCTTGCCCGGCGACTCCCCCACGCGGAACGTCGCAAGGAAGACGGCCAGGGCCAACGCGGCAGCCGCGAGCGTCACGACGATCCGCGCACGACGGCTCACCGGCGCGAGTATCGGCGATGCGTTATGGTCGCGGCGCGGCAACCGCGTTTGTCAGAGGTGCCCCCCAGAGGCCCCGCGGGTACCGCACGAACCCTCTCCACAGTGCTTTCCACAAGTTGGAGAAAAGGCTGTGGAAATGTTGAAAAAAGAAATCTCCGCAAATTGCGGCCATGGTCCTTTTCGACCCCTTGACCAGCCTTTTCTGGGCGTTAGATTGCGTCTTGCGCCGAGCACGGAGCGCAAGTAGGTCGAAACCGAGTCCGAAGGCAGTAGCCGGAAGGCGAAAGTCAGCGGAAACGGTGGACGAAAGCGAAACCGGCTCGGCGAATTTTTTTGGTCCCGCGCGGAGCGCCGCAGAGCCTCGCCGTTACGATCCCAACCAATGCACTTCCGCCTACCGAGCATCGACCCAGGCGTCCGCGCGTTCCTGTGGGCGTTCTTTCTAGCTCTCTACGTCTGGCTCGGGCTGCTCGCAATCGGCGTCGACGGCGGCACGTCGCTCGTCATCGCCCTGCTGTCGTTCGGCGGGATCTTCCTGTACGTCCGCCTCTACGGCGGCGACGCGCGGCCCTAACGCGAAGCCTCCGCGAAGCGGACCAGTGGAGGGGTTTGGGGGAACCGGGAGGTTCCCCCAAAGCTTAGATCAGCTCTCTCTTGTCGTCGTGGTCGCACGATCCGGCTCGTCCCTCGGGACGTCGTCCGGTGGGCGGTCGTCGCGCGCAGCAACGCGCTCGCGTGTCACGGGCTCGTCCTCAACCGGAGGACGATCGTCGGCCGGGACACCCTCGCGCCTGCGGCCGAGACGCCCGCGACGGGTCGTCGTCGGAGGAGCCGCGACGTCACGCGTACGCGGGCCGGTCGTGTCGAAGCAGTACCCGAACACGAGGCCGATCCCGAACGCGAAGACGGACACGTACTCCTTCAAGTCGTTGACGAGCCCGTCGATGTGGATGTCGTTCGACCACGAGACGACGTGGCGGTGAAGCCAGGCGCTCCCCGGCTCGGCGGCGAGCACGAGCCACAACGAGACGACCGCGATCGGTACGAATGCGGCCAGGAAGAACGTGGCCGACAGTCGAGGCCAGCCCCACTTCGTCCAGCCCCCGAGCAGCTGCGAGAGAGCCATAACGAGGCCGGCGCCGGCGATGAGCCCGTAGACAGCCCAGAACCCGCCCCGCGACGTGCCGTCGATCTGGGTCGCGAGCCAGATCAAAAGGCCCGCGACTCCCGCGGCGATCAGCGTCGTCGTTGCACGTGTGGTTCCGTACATTCCATCACCTCGCTCCGTTGGTATCCGTGGAATACCCGCAGAAGCGAAAGCGAACACGTGCTCTACGGATCGAGCCGCCTTGCATCGAAGATGCCCGAATACAGCTCCTCGCGGAAGGACGCGACCGTGGCGGCGACGTCGTCGGGGAATACGTGCTCGACCACCCCGACCTCGGCGTCGTTGTGAAACGGGACGTCGACGTGCTCGTGCGAGACGAGGTTCACCGACGCCCGCCGGCATGCGGGGCAACGCACCGCGATCCCGAGTGAGCCGTCCCCCGGCGCGAGCAGAAAGAACGACGACGGGAAGACCGGCCGCGGCCGGTCTTCCGGGTAGCAGAAGAAGCTCCACGGCCATTCGCCCTCGCGAATACGCTCGGCCGCGTGCTCCGAGAGCTCGTCCGCGAGCGGGTCGAGCCGCGCGGTCATGAGGTTGTAGAAGACGCCGCCGCCGAGCCCGAGCGGGGCCCAGTCGAGGTCGTCGTCCGTGACGAGACCCTCGTGCTCCTCCCCGCACGCACACGAGAAGAGGACGTGGAACAGCGCCGGATGAGCAGCTCCGGGCAATCGGTCGAGCTGCCTGAACGCGGACAGGGTGACGCGCGTCTCTCCCCGTACCGGGCAGGGGAACGTGAACCGTCCCGTCAGCGCGTCGTACACCGGCTCCTTCTTAGTCGACGCAGCGGACGGTAAACCGCGTCAGTACTCGATGAGCGCGTGCAGGTCGTATTTCTGCAGACGTTCACGACCCTTCAAGAATGTGAGCTCGATGATGAAACAGCAACCGACGACCTCGCCGCCGAGGCGCTCGACCAGCTGCTCGCCGATCGCCTCCACCGTGCCGCCGGTCGCGAGCACGTCGTCGTGGATCAACACGCGCGCACCGCGCGGGATCATGTCCGGGTGCAGCTCGAGGGCGTTCTGCCCGTACTCGAGCGCGTATGTCGCACTGATCGTCTCGGGCGGAAGCTTTCCGGGGCGACGCGCCGGCACGAAGCCGCAGTCGAGCTCCTTCGCGATCGCGGCTCCGAGGATGAAGCCGCGAGCCTCCGCACCGAGGACGAGATCGGGCTTCTTGGTTCGCCCCCACTCCGCCAGCTGCTCGATCGCGTGCGCCAGCGCCTGCGGATCGGCGAGGAGCGGCGTGACGTCCTTGAACCCGACGCCGGGCTGCGGCCAGTCGGCGACCTCGCGGATCTTTTCGGCGAGATTCACCCGATTATGTTGACGCAAGCCGTCGGACGGCACGCCAGAAGAGAAGCTGTGAGAGGCCCTGAGCGCACTCCGCGAGGGACTGAAGATCGTCGAGGCCGGCACGTCGGCGTTCCGCGTTGCGGGAACGTAGAGCGGGCCCGGTCACCTGCTCGATCAGCCCGGCCTCGCGGTCCGCGGCCGTACGGAACCCGCGGAGATGCCGCGGGGCGATCCCGAAGCGCGCCAGGCGCCCGCAGGCGAGCGCGATGTCGGCGTCGAGGTCCGAGTAGCGCTTCCGCCCGTCCTGTGTCCGGGGCGTGAGCAGGCCGAAGTCCTCGAGCTCGTTCGTCAGCCGCTCGTCCACGCCGGCCCGCCGGCAGAGCTCGGCGAGCTCGAGCTCCTGCACCTCCCCTGTGAGACCGGCGGCGCCCCGGCGCTTCCGGTCGCGGCCCGCGCGTGACGCAAGCTGCTGCCGAATGACGCGCAGCGGCAGAAACTCGTCGCGCTGCAGGCGCAGGATCGTCTCGAGCCGCTCGACGTCTTCGTCGCTGAACAGCCGGTAGCCGCCTCGCGTGCGCTGCAGCGTCAGCAGGCCTTGGTCTTCGAGATAGCGGATCTTCGAGATCGAGATGTCTGGGAACTCCTCCTTCAGCATCCCGCACACGGTCCCGATCGTGAGCAGCCTCGCCTTCGCCTGCCCTTGCGATGCGGTGGCGCTCATGCGCGGTTGAGGAACGTGAGGCGGTACTTCCCGATCTGCAGCTCGTCACCGTCCTCGAGCTGGGCCGACTCCACGCGCTTGCGGTTGACGAACGTCCCGTTGAGGCTTCCCTGGTCCTCGATGTAGAAGCCGCCGTCGCGCTCGGTCAGAATCGCGTGGCGCCGGGAGACGGTGACGTCGTCGAGGAAGATGCCGCAGTCAGGCGACCGGCCGATCGTCGTCTTGGCCTCGGGATGGAAGGTCTCGCCCGCCCGCCCTCCGCCGGAGCGGACGACGAGGGCCGGGCCCTTGATGCCGAGATCGTCGAACGCATCGGACTGTGCGGCCTCAGGCTCGTCCGCGGTGAACGTTTGCGTCGCCTCGCCGCCCTCGTCCTTGACGAGCAGTGCGCCGCAGCGGGCGCAGTAATTGGCGGTCTCCGGGTTCTGGAAGCCGCATTCTTGACAGTAGATGTGGGACACGGGCCCGCCCCCAGTAAAGCAGCGGGCGGCCCAAGGGTCAACCTGAGGCTTAGCGTCAGCCTCAGACGGGAGCGCCTGCTCCTTCGGTCTGCATGATCTCCTCGACCAGCTGTCGGTACTCGGCCTCGAGCGCCTTCGAGTCCTCCTCGGTCTGGCCCTCGCCGTAGATGTGGACGATCGGCTCGTCGGGATCGGGTAGGACCTGCGCCCAGCCGCGCTCGTCGAACACCTTGATCCCGTCCAGGAGGTCGAGGTCGCGGTCGCGCAGCCGCTCCGTCAGGACGCGCATCACCGTACCCTTCAGGCCCCACGGGCACGGCAACTGGCGGTGGACGAGCGTCGGCGCCGGCAGCTCGGCGACGAGCTCCGAGAGCGGGCGCCCGACCGGCGCCAGCAGCTCGAGGAGGTTGCAGAGGCTCGCCACGGCGTCGTAGGCGGGGACGAACTCCGGGAACACGTAGCCGCCGCCGACGGCTCCGGCAAAGATCACGCCCGGCTCCGCCGCGGCTTTCGTCAGGTCGCCGAGAGAAGCCGGCGTCCGCACGACCTCGAGACCGCTCCCGTCGAGCAGCCGGTCGACCTGGCTCGTGACGGTGATCGGAAAAGCGAGCTTGCCGCGCTTGCCGTTCGCGCCGATCAGTCGCAGGAAGAGCAGCAGACTCTGTTCCACCGGGATCTCCCGACCGCGTTCGTCCACGAGGTAGAGGCGCTCGGCGGCGCGGTCGAGGACGACGCCGAGATCGGCAACCACGGCTGGAACGAGCTGCTTCACCTGGCCCATCGCCTCTCGCAGAAGGGCAGTGCCGGAATCGGTCCGGTCGGTCGTGAAGCCGTGCGCCGAGACGGCCTCGACCCCGAGCGGCCCGAGCACGAGCGGCAGCACGAAGGACGCCGCGGAGAAGCCGTAATCCACGACGATCCGGAACCGCCGCGCGCGGATAGCCTCGACATCCAGCCCGGAGAGAAGATCCTGCGCGTACGTCTCGCTTACGCGCGCCGGATAGCTGATGTCGCCGATGTCGGAGAAGCCGACACGGCGCAGCTCCCCGCGCGTGAAGTTCTTCTCGATCTCCTTCTGCATCGACGCCGAGAGCTGGATGCCCGGCTGCTCGAAGAAGCGGATCTGCACGACCTCCGGGTCGGCCTGGCTCGTGCCGACGTGGAAGCCGGCCTCGTAGCCTTCGCTCTTCAGCAGATGGCGCGCGACCGCTGCGGGCAACACCCGCAGGTCGGCGACGTCGAGCCCCGCCGACGTGAACCCGCTGATCATCGCGCGCTTGATCAACCGACACCCCGGAGCCGCGTCGCGACTCGCCGCGACGCGGGCGCCGCGTTTCAAGGCCGTGCCGAGCGCGGCCGCGATTCGCACCGCCACCTCCGGCGTCAGGTCGACGTTGACGAGGCCCGCAACGCCGTCCCGGTCGAAAAGCCGCGGGCTCGCCCGCGATTCCCAGATCAGGCTCTCGTTGATCTGCGACCCCGACTCGACCTCCTTGTACGGGTAGATCCGCACGCCCGGCATCACGACCGTCTCGGACCCGATCGTCACTTCGTCGCCCACCGCTACGCCCTCGTGGATTCGGACGTGGCCGCGAATGTCGCAGGACCGTCCGATGATGGCGCCCTCGATCAGCGAGCTGCGGCCGATGTGGGTCGAGGCGTCGATGACCGAACGGGTCGTCCGCGTCCGCTCGCGCAGCGTGACACTGTTCGAGAGCACCGAATACGCGCCGGCGGTTGCGCCGGGCGCGATGCGGCAATAGTTGCCTACGAATGCCGGTCCTTCGATCTGCTCCAGGTCACCGACCTCGACGCCCTCCCCGAGCCACACGTTGCCGCGGATCCGGATGCCGGGCACGTTCAGCCGGACGCTCTCGTCGAGTGCATCGAAGTTCGCCTGGCGGAACTGGTCGAGGTTGCCGATGTCCTGCCAGTAGCCGTCCATGACGTACCCGTAGAGCGGCCTCCCCATCTCGAGCAGGTACGGGAAGAGCTCCTTGGAGAAGTCGAACGGGCGGTCGCTCGGAACGTGCCGCAGGACTTCCGGCTCGAGCACGTAGATGCCGGTGTTGATCGTGTCCGAGAAGACCTGACCCCAGGACGGCTTCTCCAGGAACCGCTCGATCCGCCCCTCGTCGTCCGTGACGACGATGCCGAACTCGAGCGGGTTGTCCACCGACTTGAGCCCGATCGTGACGGCGGCGCCGCGCTCCTTGTGGAAGGCGGTCAGCGCCGACAGGTCGAGGTCGCAGAGCGCGTCGCCCGAGATGACGAGGAACGTCTCGTCGAGATGCCGCGCTGCGAGCCGCACCGAGCCGGCCGTCCCGAGCGGCGACTCCTCGACGGAGTAGCCGATCTCCATCCCGAGGGACTCTCCGTCGCCGAAGTAGCCGCGGATCGCTTGCGGCAGGAACGCGACCGTCACGATCACGTCGGTCATGCCGTGCTC
>JBKPDB010000095.1:0-6325 GCA_046727655.1 Actinomycetota bacterium | reverse complement strand
CGATGCTCGTGAACGTCTCGGGCTCGACGAGCCGTTCCAGGAGTCCGCTGACGGCAACGAGCACGAGGGCGACCACGACGATCGTCCGCACCGCACGAAGGATGGTCAGACGCTCGGCCCAGACCTCGACCTTTTGCCCGAAGTTCGTTCGCATGCGCATGAGACTTCGCTTCGACCCGATTGCTCCCTGCGTCTGGGCCGGCGACTTCACCCACGCAAGGTGAGGGCGTCATACCCCCGTCATGCGCACAGTGCCTGGACGCACGGAGGAAAACTGGAGAGCGAGGAAGAGACGGCGGCGTGTTGCGGGCCATCGGCACATCGAGGCGGCGCCTCGCTGGCGCCTACGCCGAGACGCTCGACGAACGATCGGAACGGGATGGTGCTCCTCGAGAGCGGCGCGTTCCTGATGGGAAGCGAGGACCGGCTCGCCTATCCGGCGGACGGAGAAGGGCCCGTGCGCAAGATCTCCCTCGATCCGTTCTGGATCGACACGCGGGCGGTCAGCAACCAGCAATTCGACCGCTTCGTGGCGGAAAGCGGCTACGTCACCGAGGCGGAGCGCTTCGGGTGGTCGTTCGTCTTCGCGGGGCTCCTGCCAGACGATTTCCCGCCGACACGTAGCGTCGCGCGGGCTCCGTGGTGGCGTCAGGTCGAAGGGGCCGACTGGCGCCACCCGGAGGGGCCGCACTCGAGTGTCGAGGAGAGGATGGACCACCCAGTCCTACACGTGTCGTGGAACGACGCTCAGGCGTACTCCGGGTGGAGGGGCAAGCGGCTCCCGACCGAGGCGGAGTGGGAGTATGCGGCGCGCGGTGGCATCGAGGGAGAGCCGTTTCCGTGGGGGAGCGCGCTCGAGCCTGCGGGAGAGCACCGCATGAACGTTTGGCAGGGATCTTTTCCCCGCGAGAACACGACGGCAGACGGCTACTACGGAACGTGTCCGGTCGACGCGTTTCCGCCGAACGCGTACGGGCTCTTCAACGTCACCGGGAACGTGTGGGAGTGGTGCGCCGACTGGTTCAGCCGAGACTTCCACACACGTGACCGGCACACGAATCCGGGCGGGCCCCGCGCAGGCACGCACAAGACGACACGCGGCGGCTCGTATCTCTGCCACCACTCGTACTGTCGCCGCTACCGCGTCTCGGCCCGCAACGCGCTGACGCCCGACTCCTCAACCGGAAACATCGGGTTCCGCTGCGTTGTCCCTGCGTGAAGGCTTCGATCTGAGTGATTATTCGTCTGCACCTTTTTGGCGGACGACCACAACGGGGAGGAATCCAATGAGCACTACCGATATCGAGCTCGGCCCGATCGACTACCTCGTCGTGGAGTGGCCGCCGGACAAGCAGCCGACCGGCGAGGCATTGCCGAAGCTCGTCGATCTCGTCGACCGCGGGCTGATTCGCATACTCGACCTTGCGTTCGTGCGCAAGGAGATGGACGGCACCGTGGTCGGTCTCGATCTCCAGGACCTCGATCTGGACGGCAATCCGGACCTCGCCGTCTTCGAAGGGGTGTCCTCCGGACTGATCGGCGAGGACGACTACGGAGACGCGCAGTCGGCGCTCGAGCCTGGATCGTCAGCTGCGATCCTCATCTACGAGAACACCTGGGCGGCACCGTTCGCCACGGCTCTCCGGAAGACGGGAGCCCAGGTCGTTGCGAACGGGCGAATTCCCGTCAACTCGATCATCGCCGCGCTCGACGAGCTCGAGCAGAGCGAGGCCTAGCAGACTCACACAAACGAGAAGAAGGAGGAGGACAGATGCCAGGACTACTTCGCGGGGTGGCCCGAACGGCCGTCGTCGCCGGCACGGCGACCGCCGTTTCGAACCGCGTCTCCCGCCGTCAGGCAAATCGCTGGGCGGACCAGGATGCGCAGCAGGCGTACGCCCAGGATCAGGCCTATTACGAGCAAGCCCCGCCGCAGGCAGCCGCGCCTGCGGCGCCGAGCACCGAAGACAAGCTCGAACAGCTGAAGCAGCTCGGAGAGCTCAAGACGGCAGGTGTGCTCACGGACGCCGAGTTCGAGGCGCAAAAGGCGAAGATTCTCGCCGGATGAACCTACGGCCACCGCCCTTCGACGGGCGTGCGCCGTCACCCGGGCGGGGTGACGGCCAATCACCCGCCGCGCTGCGACTCTCAGGTCGCTCGATCACAGGCAATCGGGCCCTGGCGCCCCATCTCGAAAGGAGTGGTTGATGGACGCTGCGCAGCGCTACGAGAGCGCCGCACAGGTCGGCTCGGGTTGGATCGGTTTCGCGGGGATCATGCTGATCCTCGTCGGCTTCTTCAACATCATCGACGGCATTGCCGCGATTGGGAACGCGAACTACCTGGTCAACCAGCTGCTGTTCGCGAACCTGGACGCTTGGGGCTGGTTCTTCCTGATCTGGGGGATCCTCCAGGTGTTCGCCGGCTTCGCGATCATGAACGGCGCGACGTGGGGCGCAATCGTCGGCGTCGTCACGGCATTCGTCAACGCCATCGCCCAGCTCTCGTGGGCGAGGACGTACCCCGTGTGGGCGATCGCCGCGATCGTGCTCGACGTCCTCATCATCTACGCCCTCGTCGTCTACGGAGGACGCCGCGAGGCGGTCTGATCGGCCCTAGAGCAGGTGAAGCTGGCGCGCCCGGCGAACCGCGTCGGGGCGGCGGGTGGCGTCCAGCTTCCGATAGATGCTCTTCACGTGCGTCTTGACGGTGTTGACGGAGACGAAGAGCTCGGCGGCAATGTCGGCGTTCGACATCATCGTGGGCAGGTAGCGGAGGACCTCGCCTTCGCGACGCGAGAGTGGCTCGAGGAGCTCGGCGGGCATGACACCGTTCCCGCCGCTGCCCTCGAGCCGACGGAGCAGCTCTGCTGCGAACCATCTGTGTGAGGCCGAGCGTCGCAGGTGCCGCGCGAGGAGGTCTCGGAGCACCGGGCCGGTTTCGAGGAGCGGGCGGCGAATGCCTTCCGGCTCCGCGAGGGACAGCGCGTCTTCGAGTGCGGCGAGTGCCTCGGCCTCGTTCCCGCCCGCTCGGTGCGCGAGCGCGCGTAGCGCCGCACGTTCGACGGCAACAGCGGGGTGGGCCACCTTGGCCGGAGCAGCGAGGGCCTCGAGCGCACCGCCAGGATCACCTGCCATGAGCATGATTCGTGCCTGCGTCGCAAGCAAGCCCGGGCAGGAGGGATGGTCGCGGAGCGACTGCGCGGCCGATTTTTGCGCCTCGGGGATGTCTCCTGTCGCAGCCAGCAGGCGTGACTCGATGCGAGCTGTGAAGCGCCGGAGCGGCGGCGAATCCACTGCGGCTACGTCGGCTTTGCCTCCGCGCAGCCTCTGGAGGCCGATCTCGGCTGCCTCGCCGCCGATCGCGAGAGCGAGGACTGCGTCGATCGCGGCAGCCCAGCCGCGTGCGGCGCGGTCGTCCACAGTGCGTGCCGTTTCGGCCAGCTGACGGACGTGCTCGTTTGCCGAATCGAGGTCGTCCCATTCGTATTCGACAATCGCGAGGGCGCCGAGTGCGAGCGTGGTCTTGAGGCTCTCGTCCCAACCGCGTGTGTCCGCGAAGTCGATCGCCGTGCGCGCGAGCCGTGCGGACCGGCGAAGCCGGCCCTGGGCGTGCTCGACCCAGGCGAGGCCTGCGACGCTCGAGAGCTCGCCGTACGGAACCTCGACCTGCCTCGACGTTTCCAGCGCTGCTTCGAGGTGGATCCGTGCCGCTTCGTAGCGCCCGACGTGCAGCTCGGCGGTCCCGAGCTCCGCGAGGGCGATTGCACGTAAGGCCTCGGCCGACTGCGCAGGCAAGGGCTCGGACGACGCGAGTTCGAGCAGGGTTTCGGCAAGGCGCGCAGCTTCGGAGAACGCCCCTTCGAGCCGAGCACGTAGGAGCTGACTGAAGATGAGAGCGGCCTGCGCGCGAGGGTCGGGCGACGTGGGCCAGGCGGCGGCGGCTTTCTGGAGCCGGTTGCTCCCGCGGCGAACTTCGCCCTTGAGGAACTCAGTGCTCGCCGCGATCGCTCCGAGCTCCGGCGAGGCGTCGAGCTGATTCGTTGCGACCTCGTCGAGGAACTCGTCGAGGAGCGCACCGTCGGTTTGCGTCAGCAGCTCGAACCAGGAGTCGACCATGCACATCGTCAGGACCTCGATGTCGCCGGCAGCCAATGCATGCTGGACCGCGTCGAGCGAGGCGCCTTGCTCCAGGTACCAGCACGCCGCGCGCGCATGTAGGCGTGGCACCTCCGAGCGGTTTTCGTGAAGGAGCTCCACGCGGAGGAGCTCCGCGAACAGGTGGTGGTAGCGGTACCAGGGCGGGCTCGTCTCGAGCCGGTCGATGAAGAGGTTCGCGTTGACGAGCCGTTCGAGCATCTGCGCGCTGTCCGGTCGGTCCGTCAGAGCCTCGGCGAGCTCGGACGTCATGCGGTCGACGACCGACGTTCGGAGCAGAAACTCACGCACTTCGTCCGGTTGGCCCGCAAGCCCTTCAGCCGCGAGGTACTCGACCGCAGGCCGCTCGTCGACCGCAAGGGACGTGACAGCAGAAGCCGCGTTCCCGCGGGCCCGCCGCGAGAGCGCAAACAGCCGCAACCCGGCTGCCCATCCCTCGGTGCGGTCGAGCACGACCTGGAAGTCGGCGGGCTCGAGCTCGAGCTCGAGCGCGCCGAGGAGCTCGGCCGCCTCGTCTGCGGTCAGCGCGAGGTCGCGCGCCCGCAGCTCGGTGAGCTCACCGCTCGCACGCAGGACGTGCAGCGGAAGGAGAGGATCGTGCCGCGTCGAGAGAACGAGACGGAACGGATCGGGAGCGGCCCGCAGCAGGTGCTCGATGCCGCCGGGGATACCCCGTCCGTGCACGACGTGGAAGTCGTCGATGACGACGACCAGCGGCTCTTCGAGCTCGGCGAAACCGTTCAGCAGCTGCACGACGAATCCGGCAGGGGTCGCCACCCGCGGCGGCACGAGGCGGGCGAGCAACGAGCGGCGCGGGACGACTCGACGAACGGCCTCGAGGAACTCGGCCCAGAAGGCCGCCTCTCCGCGCCGCGGTCGGAGCGACAGCCAGGCGACGCCGCCGTTCTGTCGATCGGCGAGCCACGAGGAGAGCAGCGCGGTCTTGCCGAAGCCGGCCGGCGCGCTGACGAGTGTCAGGGGGCCGCCGACCCCTTGATCGAGAATGTCGAAGAGTCGCGGTCGCAGGACGAGCGGCTGCGGCGGTCTCGGGACGAGCAGGTCCGGGGCGGCAACCCACGTGGACCGTTTTCGAGACCCCGGAGACGTACCGCGCGGGGGCTGGGCGCTCAGCGTTCTCCTCCTGTTGGGGTGATCCAGCGTACTCCGAGGCTCAGTTCATGGGCAATACGTCATCCGACTCGATGACGAGCCGGACGCTTGACCCACTCCGTTGGGGTGAGGCCGCGTCACCCCCCGACTGCTCAACGTGGTCGGACCGTGAGTCCGAGCCGCTACGAGTTCCGCATCAGAGGCCGGGTCGGCGATCGGCTGCTCGCCGGATTCGAGGGCTTCGACGCCGAGGTCGAGCCGGTCGAGACGGTTCTGCGGGGAGATGTAGCCGACCAGGCGGCGCTCCATGGCGTCCTCGAGCAGATCCAGGCGCTCGGCCTCGAGCTCGTGGAACTGCGTCAGATCGACGAGCCGAGCACGTCTATCGGAGGCCGCTCCGCCTGAGAATCACGCCTCGGCGTTCCGGAAGCTGCGGATCGTGAATGCGGTGATGATCTGGCTGATGCCGCGGATGAGCGCGGCAGCGCCGACCCACACGAGCAGGAGGACCGTCTTGCGGCCGAAGTCTCCGGCGGCCCAGAACCCGAGCACGATCTGGGCCAGCCCGAGCAGCAGCTGGATCCACCAGAGGTCTTGCCAGTGTCGCGCGAGCGCGGCGACAAGGTCGAACGTCCCCTTGATGATGAAGTAGAAGCTCAGGACGGCCGCCAGCGCCGAGAACGTGTTGCCCGGATGGATGAAGGCGATCACGCCGATGACGATGAACAGGACGCCGGGGAGTCCGCGCCCGGGATCATCAGGAACTCGCTCGCCCCGGCGGCCAGCAACGCGCAGCCGAACAGGATCGAGATCGCGGAGACGCTCGTCCAGTCGAACCGGAAGATGATGATCGCGAACAAGAGCCAGGCGGCGCCGGTCACGAGGAGAATCCACCAGTACTGAGATCCTTCCCTAAATGCCTCCGCGGCTTCGCGAACGTCCGCGGACGGTGCGGCCCCGATGTCGCTCATGGCGAACCGTCCTCTCAGGCTCGAGCTCGTCGCCGGCCGCGGCGCGGCGGCGCTGAGGACGCGACCCCGAGCTGCTGCCGGAGGCCC
>JBKPDB010000094.1:0-19227 GCA_046727655.1 Actinomycetota bacterium | reverse complement strand
TCCGCTCCGACCACGATCTTCATCGCCGCCTAGCATGCCTGACGTGAGGCTCGCTCTCGTCGAGCTCGATTCACCCACGGTCGTCGACGACGTGCGGCGCGCCTGCGAGGACATCGGCTTTCTCGTGCTCACCCGCCACCGCGTCGATCCGGAGCTCGTCGCAGAGGTCGACTCACTCTCGCGCGAGTTCTTCGACCTGCCGACCGAGGAGAAGCTCCGGTTTCGCGACAGTGAGCTCCAGCCGGATCGCCCCATCTACCGGCCACTGCGGAGCGAGAGCCTCGGCGCAACCTCGGGCCGGGAGCGTCACGCCGACCTCAAGGAGTCGCTCGACTACGGGCCGACTCTTCCAGGCGTCGGCTGGCCGGAGCGCCCTGCCGGTCTCCAACAGGCTTTGCGCTCCTACCTCGTCGCGATGAACGACGTCGGCGCTCGTCTCCGCCATGTCTTCGCGCGTGCGCTCGACCGGGACCACGACTTCTTCGAGCCGCTGTTCGACGATCGAGCGTCGAGCCTACGGGTCATCAACTACCCGGAGGTCGAGTCGCGTCCCGAGGAGGGCGAGCTTCGCGCCGGCGCGCATCGCGATTACGGGTTCCTGACGATTCTGCGGAGCGAGAACGTTGCCGGCGGCCTCGAGGTTCAGCTGCGCGGAGGCGAATGGATTCCGGTCGACACGCCCCCCGATTCGTTCGTCGTCAATCTCGGCGACATGCTCGAGGAGTGGACGGACGGCCGCTGGGTCTCCACGCTCCACCGCGTCGCGACTCCGCCTCCGAACACGGCCGGTACGCGGCGACAGTCGCTCGTCTTCTTCCACAACCCGCGCGAAGACGCATACATCGACGCGCTCGGCACCACCGCGGGCGACTACATCCTTGCGAAGGCCGCGCAGGCGTTTGCATGACGACCGCCGCAGCGCAACCGGCTTGTCGAACGCGTTAGGGTCGCCCCGTGCGGGTCTACTTTGCGGGGCCGCTCTTCACTCCGTGCGGGCGCTCGTACATCGACGAGTGCGCAGCTCGGTGGCGGTCGGAAGGGATCGAGGTGTTCGTCCCGCACGAGAACGCCCTCGCGGCCGGTGACACGTCGCCTGCCACCATCTTCCGGAAGGACTGGGACGGGCTCGTCGGGGCGCAGTGGAGGGCTGCGTCGACGCGGGGGAACGATCGTCGGGTCGATCGACGAGGTGATCGCGGTTCTCGATCGCTGGCGTGCGTAACCGACGCTCGCTCCACAGACGCATAGGCTTCGCCCGAACGTGAACCGCACGGCGAAAGCGGGCAGTCTCGCTCTCGGCCTGATCGGCCTGTTGATCGTCGTCGCCCTTGCCGCTCGCGGCGGACATCCGTCCGGCGACGGACACTTCGTCTCGCGTGCGGTGCCGGCGACGCTCCAGGACGGCCTGGTGACGCTGCTCGCAATCGCGTACGTCGTCGCGATCGTCGCCGTCATCGTGCTGTTCTTCAAACGGCGGCCGCTGCAGGAGCCGCGCGAGTCGCGCTGGCTTCGCAACTACATCACGGTCCTCGTCGTGATGCTGCTCGCGACGTTCTTCGGCTCCTGGGCGATCAGGCACGCGCACTGGCGCGACAACGACGCGAACCCCGTTCCGGTCACGGGACAGGCACGACCCAGACACGGCCTCACACAGCTGCCGCGCGGTGCGACGAGGCCCGCACACTTCCAGTGGCCGCTCGCGCTCGGCCTCCTCGGCCTGGTGATCGTCGGCGGCGTCATCGTCTACATCCGCGAACGCCGGCCCTCCTCGCCGCTTCGGGTCGACGGTGCGCTCGCGGCGGAGCTCGCGCGGGCAGTCGAGACGACCATCGACGACCTCCGGCGCGAGCGGGACGCTCGCCGTGCCGTGATAGCGGCGTACGCCGACATGGAACGCGTGCTCGCGGCGCATGGGCTCGCCCGCCGCCCGGCCGAAGCGCCGCTCGAGTACCTCGCCCGCGTCCTGCGCGGCTTGGACGTGCGGGAGAGTGCCGTGCAGAGCCTGACTCGCCTGTTCGAGTATGCGAAGTTCAGCGGTCACGACATCGACGCGGCGATGAAGGAGGAGGCGATCACCGCGCTGATCAAGGTGCGGAACGATCTGCAGGCAGAGAAGACGAGGGCCGCGTGAGGTCGGTCGTCTCCCGAGCGTTGAGGGTGGCGATCGTCCTCACGCTCGGGCTGGGAATCGCGGCGTTCGTCAGCAGCGGCCTGCAGACCATTCTCGTCGACGTCTACCTCGTCGCGATCGGCGGCGTTTTCCTGCTCGCGCTCGTGCGGACGACGCGGTTGCAGGCGCCGGTCGAGCGGGTCTCCCGCTTCGAACGTGCGCTCGCGGAGATGCGGCGGCGGCCGTCCGATACCGACGAGCTGGCGCTCGCGCGCGACGTCGAGCTCTCGTCGCTCAGCGCATTCCATCTCCACGTGCGCTTGCGCCCGGTCCTGCAGATGATCGCGGCGCACCGCCTCAGCGCGCGCTACGGCGTCGACCTCGAAACCGAGGCGAGCCGCGCCCGCGAGCTCGTTCCCGCGGCGACGTGGGAGCTCGTGCGGCCCGAGCGTCCGCCGCCGAAGGACCGGCTTGCCGCAGGACCGCCGCTGTCGCAGGTCGAGCTCGTGGTCGAGGAGCTGGAGACGCTCTGACGATGCTGCCCGTTGCCGAAGTTGCCGACCGGAGTGACCGCGTGCTCAGCGAGATCGAGCGGGCGGTCGTGGGCAAGCGCGACGCGCTCGAGATCGTCTTGCTCGGTTTCCTCGCCGACGGACACGTCCTGATCGAAGACTTCCCCGGACTGGCGAAGACGCTGATCGCGCGTTCGTTCGCGCAGGTCTTCGACATGGAGTTCGCGCGCATCCAGTTCACGCCCGATCTCATGCCGTCCGACGTGACCGGCTCGTCGGTGTTCGACCAGCGCACGGGCGACTTCGACTTCCGTCCCGGCCCGATCTTCACGAACCTCCTGCTCGGCGACGAGATCAACCGGGCGCCGCCGAAGACGCAGGCCGCCTTGCTCGAGGCGATGCAGGAGCGGCAGGTCACGGTCGAGGGTCGCACGACGGAGCTCGAGCGGCCGTTCCTCGTCATCGCGACGCAGAACCCGATCGAGTACGAGGGGACCTATCCGTTGCCGGAGGCGCAGCTCGACCGCTTCCTCGTACGCGTCAGCGTCGGGTATCCCGCCCGCGACGACGAGTGGGCGATGCTCGAGCGGCGGCTCGAGCGCGCCGTGGACGAGATCCGTCTCGAACCGGTCACCGACCGTCAGGGCCTCGTGGAGATGCAGGAAGCGATCGAGCAGGTGCACGTGGCGGAGCCGCTCGGCACGTACATCGTCGACCTCGTCTCGTCGACGCGGGCGAGCCGCCGCATCCAGGTCGGCGCGAGCCCGCGCGGGTCGCTTGCGTTGTTGAAGCTCTCGCGCTGCAAGGCAGCGCTCGAGGGGCGCGACTTCGTCATTCCGGAAGACGTGAAGGTCGTTGCCGTGCCGGCCCTCGCACACAGGCTGATGCTCCGACCGGAGCTCTGGGTGCAGCGCGTCCAGCCGGAGGATGTCGTCCGCGAAGCTCTCGAAACGGTTCCCACACCTGCCGCGGAGGACCTCCAGGCCGGGCCCGCGTGACGCGGACCGCGTCTCCGAAGCTCATCGCGTACGCGGGCCTCGCCGCGCTCGGCCTTCTGGCCGCGCTGGCTGCCCGCCTGCCGGAGCTCGTCGTGCTTGCTGCGCCGTTCGCGCTCGTCGCCGCGGTGGGGCAGCTTCACGTGCGGAGGCCGGAGCTCCGTGCGCGCGTCGAGCTGGAGCGCGACCGCGTCCTCGAAGGGGAGGACGTCGTCGTCACGGTCACGGTCGACTCTGCCGTCGGCGCGGAGCGGGCAGAGCTTCTCCTCGAGCTTCCGCCGGAGCTGAAGACGGCCGCCGGCGTGAATCCGCGGGCAGTCCACGTGCCTGACGATGCGGACCGCGAGCTCTCGTTCCCGGTCAGCTGTACCCGGTGGGGCGGCTTTCGCGTGGGTCACGTGTTCGTCCGGACGCACGACGTCTTCGGTGTGTTCGTCCACGAGGACGTCCTCGATGAACGCGTTCCGCTCAAGGTGTTCCCTCGGGACGAGGCTGTGAGAAACCTCCTCCGCCCGCTCGAGACACAGGTCTACTCGGGCAACCACGTGGCGGCGCAAAGGGGAGAGGGAATCGAGTTCGCCGACCTGCGGCAGTTCGTACCCGGCGACCGCGTCCGTCACGTGAACTGGCGCGCGAGCGCGCGGCGCCGCCAGCTCTGGGTCAACGAGTATCACCCCGAGCGCAACGCGGATCTCGTCGTCTTCGTCGACGCCTTCGCCGAGGCACGGCGCGGGGAGCGGAGCACGTTGGATCCCGCGGTGCGCGCCGCCGCGAGCATCGTCGCCCGGTATCTCCGGCAGCGCGACCGCGTGGGGTTCGTGAGCTTCGGCGGATTCCTGAACTGGCTGCTTCCCTCGTCCGGCACGCGGCAGCTCTACCGAATCGTCGACGCGATGCTCGACACGCAGATCGTCCTCAGCTACGCGTGGAAGGAAGTCGACGTGATTCCGCCGAGGACGCTGCCGCCGCATGCGCTCGTGATTGCGCTCACGCCTCTCCTCGACGACCGCTCGACGTCGGCGCTGCTGGATCTCCGCGGGCGCGGCTTCGATCTGGTCGTGGTGGAGATCTCCCCGCTCCCGTTCCTGCCGCAGCCGCAGGACACGGCGCAGGAGCTGGGCTTGCGTCTCTCGCGGCTGCGGCGAGAGGCAGTGCGGGGCCGGTTCGAGCGGGCGGGCGTTCCCGTTGCCGTCTGGGGCGACGAGTCCTCTTTGGCAGAGGCACTGGAGGAGGTGAGCGCGTACCGGCGTCACGCACGAGTCGCCCGCGCCTGATCACGGCGCTTTCGTCGCTTGCGCTGCTGGCGAGTGTCGCCGCGTACGCGGCGGTCGACGCGTCCCGCTTGTCGGAGCTCGTCGTCGGTATTGGAGCGGCCGGCCTGGCCCTGGGGGCGCTGGGCCTCGTTCGCCCATGGCCGGCGGTCGTGGCGGCCGGGATCGCGGTCGTCGGAGCGGCCTACGCCGTGGAGCTGAGCCTGGGGCCCGAGACCGTCGACAGGTGGGCGCCCCTGGTCGCAGGCGCGCTCTTCGTCGCCGCCGAGCTCGGCTTCTGGTCGATCGAGCCGTCTGCCGCCTGTCCCGAGCGCGCCGTGCTCGTGCGCCGGTTGCTCTTCCTCGTGGTTGCCGCACTCTCGGTCGGGCTTCTCGGGAGCGTGCTGCTGTACGCCGCCTCGGGCGCGAGCGGCGGCATCGGCCTGGAGTCGCTCGGCGTCGCAGCCGCAGTGGTGACGCTGGCGATCGTCGCCTTGCTGGCGCGGCGGTCGCGCGAGTCGGGCACCGCTCGGCGCTAGATCTCGTCGGCGTCTGCCGTTTCCTCCTCGCCGAGCGCCTCCGCTAACAGTCCACACGCGTACGCGCGCCAGGCGACCTCCGGATCTCGAAGGCGAGAGAGTGTTGCGGGATCCGCGTCCAGCGCCTCGACACCCGCTGCAAGCGCTGCCCGGCGCACGTCCGAGTCGAGATCGCGGGCGAGCTCGAGAACGGCCGGGTCATCCAGCGCGGGCTCTCGGTGCAGATCGCCGCCCGCGGCGAAGACGAAGAGCGCGCGGCGGACCGCGGAGTTCAGCTCCTCCTCTCTGACCGGGACCTGCCGGCCGGCCACGTACGCGAGGACGACCAGGTCGACGTCGGCGTCTCCGTCAGTCGTCGTTCGGGCACTCGCCTTCGCAGCAGCCGAGCTTGAAGCGGCAGCGAACACACTGCCAGGTGGCGTGTAGCCACTCCATCTCCGCGCCGCAGCGCAGGCAGAGCTCGACCACCTTGTCGGTCATGCCTCAACCTTAGGACGTGGAGCGGTCAGAGACGCCTTCAGAGCGACGACGTACGGGTAATCGCGCGAGCCCAGCTCCTCGAAGCAAAGGATCTGGAAGCCCGTCGCGAGAAACGCCTGCAGGAAGTCCCCCAGCGGGACATGTACCGCGCCGACCCTCTCGCGGAGGCCGTCGGGGCTGACTGCGGGCCCATCCTCGTACCGTCCGATGCGCCCGTACCCCGGGTGGAGCGTCGGGACGCCTTTGGCTCCGATGAACTCGGAGTGCGGGCCCACGAAACACGGATGCGCCCCGATGTAGACGAGCAGCGCACAGGGACGCAGCACACGTGCCGCCTCTCCCAGAATCACCGAGAAGTCATCGACGTCTGTGTGCGTCCAGATCGATACGGCGGCGTCGAAGCTCGCGTCGGCGAATGGCAATGCCTCGCCAGCCGCTCGGACCAATTCAGCTTCCGGGAAACGCGCGTGTGCACGAATCAACATCTCCTGTGAGATGTCAACGTCCGTGACCATCCAGCCGAGGTCGATGAGCTCCGGCATCGCGGCGCCTGATCCGCAGCCCAGGTCGAGACAACGGCCCGGTCCGCGGCCGAGGAAGCGACGGAGGACGGCGATCTCGTCAGGGCTCAGCGAAGGCCGAAAGTCCTCGTACCACTCGACGTGGGAGTCGTAACGAGCAAGACGTCCCATACATCGATCGTAGACTCGGCGCCTCTGCGAAGGCGCCGGCGCTCAGACGGCGTACTCGTCCGCGATCGCGAGTGCTTCGTCGAGGATCTCGATTCCTTCCTCGATCTCCTCGCGCGTGATCGTGAGCGGCGGGCAGACCATGATCACGTTCCAGTGCGTCATCAGGTACAGCCCGCGTTCGAGCGCCGCCTTCCAGACCCGCGCCATGGGAGCAAACGCCTCGCCTGTCGCGTTGAACGGTACGAACGGCTCGCGCGTGTCGCGGTCCTTGACCAGCTCGATGCCCCAGAAGCAGCCGAGCCCGCGGACTTCGCCGATCGACCGGTGCTTCTCGCGCAGGCTCTCGAGGTCCTCGGCGAAGACGCCGCCCATCTCGGCCGCGTTCTCGACAATGCCCTCCTCCTTGAACGCCTCGATCGAGGCGATCGCCGATGCGCATGCGAGCGGATGGCCGGAGTACGTAAGGCCGCCGGCGAAGTACTTATCGCGCACCCACTTGGCGATGGGTTGCCGGACGATCATCGCGCCGAGCGGGATGTAGCCCGAGTTGATCCCCTTCGCGACCGTGAGGATGTCGGGGACGACATCCCAGTTGTCAACGCCGAACCACTCGCCGGTGCGTCCGAATCCGGCCATCACCTCGTCGGTGATCAGCACGATCCCGTGCCGGTCGCAGACCTCACGGATCGATTGCAGGTAGCCGTCCGGCGGAACGATGATCCCGTTCGTCCCGACGATTGTCTCGACGATGACGCCCGCGACCGTGTCCGGGCCCTCGTACTGAAGGATCTCCTCGAGGTGCGGTGCACCCGAGCACACCGGGCACGGGTCGGGGTGGCCGGCCGGGCAGCGGTACGTGTACGGATCGAGCATGCGCACGACGCCCGGGATTCCCGGCTCCGCAGGCCAGCGTCGCGGGTCGCCGGTGAGCGTGATCGCGCCGGCCGTCGCACCATGGTACGAGCGGTAGCGCGCGATCACCTTGTGCCGGCCGGTATACCAGCGCGCGAGCTTGATCGCGTTCTCGTTCGCCTCGGCGCCGCCGTTCGTGAAGAACGACATCTGCAGGTCGCCTGGCGTGATCTCCGCCAGCATGCGGGCGAGCGTCGAGCGCGGCTCGGTCGCCATCGGCGGTCCGATCGTGCACAGCTTCTCCGCCTGCTCCTTGATGGCGGCAACGACCTTCGGGTGCTGGTGGCCGATGGAGACGTTGACGAGCTGCGAGGCGAAGTCGAGGTACCGGTTGCCGTCGTAGTCCCAGAAGTACCGTCCCTCGCCGCCGGCGACCGGGATCGGATCGAGCGCGTCCTGCACCGACCATGAATGGAGGACGTACTGCTTGGCGTCGGCTACGACCTGCCGGCCGAGCTCCGTGTTGGACTCGACGATCGCCACGGCCGGAGCTTACCGCGCGATCAGCTTCCGAAGGACGAGGGGATCTTGTCCGGCGGCGTCCCGATGACGATCGCGATCGCCTTCTTGTCCTCGAGCTCGATGTTGCGGGGATCACCGGTGTAGCGGTCGCCGTCGACATAGTCGGTGATCGGCGCCTTCGGCTTGCAGTAGCCGCCCACGCAGCTCTTGTCCAGCCGCACGTCCCACTCCGTGAAGAACTGGCCGAGCGTGTTGAACTCGTGCTCCTTGGCCTCCGTGTGAAGGACGCCGCTGTCGTCGTGCGTGTGGAGCGGCGAGATACACGGCTCGGCGCACGGCGGCGCGATGCCGCCGTAAGCGGTCGAGCCATCGGGCAGCTTTCCTGTGTGCACTGCCGGGTTGCTGATGTCCATCCCGATCCCCGCCGGGACCGTGACGAGCTTCCCGTTGACGAAGACGAACAGCCGCGAATGTACGTGGAGGAACACGAACTCGTGCGTCTCCGGCGTCAGCCCGGCCTTCCGCGTCAGCGCCATCGGGTTCGGCGGCGCGGGCCACGGCGCGGCGCCGGTCCCGGGTGCCGAGGCTGCGCGCGTCGCGGTCGAGCTCGACTCCTTGCTCCCGCCGCAGCCGGCGAGCACGAGGAGCAGTACGGCCGCTGCGCAGCGCTTCATCGGCGCGAGCCTATCCGCGGTACGCTGGAAGACGTCACGCGAGGAGGCCGAGATGACCGAGCTAGCTACGCCGACTGTCGAGAGAGAGCAAGAGGTCAAGCGCATCAGCCACTGGATCGGCGGCAGGATCGTCGAGGGTGAATCGGGTCGAAGCGGGCCGGTGTACAACCCCGCGCTCGGCGTGCAGACGGGCGCCGTCGACTTCGCCGCTCCGGAGGAAGTCGATCGTTCCGTCCAGGCTGCGACGAAGGCATTCCCGGCGTGGCGCGCGGTTTCGCTTTCGAGGCGCACGGCCATCTTCTTCCGGATCCGCGACCTGGTCGACCAGCGCCGTGAGGACATCGCGCGGATCCTGACGGCGGAGCACGGCAAGGTGCTCTCCGACGCGAAGGGCGAGGTCGCGCGGGGTCTCGAGGTGATCGAGTACTGCTGTGGGATTCCGGAGCTGCTCAAGGGCGGCTTCTCCGAGCAGGCGTCGACCGGCATCGACGTGTACTCGATCCGGCAACCGCTCGGCGTCGTGGCCGGGATCACGCCGTTCAACTTCCCGGCGATGGTGCCGATGTGGATGTGGGCGCCGGCGCTTGCGTGCGGGAACACGTTCGTCCTCAAGCCGTCGGAGAAGGATCCTTCCGCCTCCCTGTACGTCGCGGAGTTGCTGCAGGAGGCGGGAGTGCCGGACGGCGTCTTCAACGTCGTGCACGGTGACAAGGCCGCCGTCGACGCGGTGCTCGAGCATCCCGGGATCGAAGCGGTGTCGTTCGTCGGCTCGACGCCGATCGCGCGCTACGTCTACGAGAAGGGGACGAGCAGCGGGAAGCGTGTGCAGGCGCTCGGAGGTGCGAAGAACCACATGATCGTCCTCCCGGATGCCGACATCGACATGGCGGCGGATGCGGCCGTGAGCGCGGGGTACGGGTCGGCCGGCGAGCGGTGCATGGCGATCTCGCAGGTCGTTGCCGTCGGAGACGCCGGCGATCGGCTCGTGCAGGCGATCCGCGAGCGGCTGCCGAAGATCAAGGTCGGCGACGGCCTGGAGCCTGACGTGGAGATGGGGCCGCTCGTGACCCGCGAGCATCGGGACAAGGTGGCGTCGTACATCGACGGTGCGCGTGACCAGGGGGCGGACGTGGTCGCAGACGGGCGCGAAAGCGCGCCCGAGGGGGACGGTTTCTTCCTCGGCGTCTCGCTGCTCGACAAGGTGACCCCCGAGATGGACGCGTACAAGGACGAGATCTTCGGGCCTGTGCTGGGAGTGACGCGGGTCGACACGTACAACGAGGCGGTCCAGCTCGTGAACGAGAACCCGTACGGGAACGGGACGGCGATCTTCACGCGGGACGGCGGCGTCGCGCGGCAGTTCCAGTTCGACGTTCAGGTGGGGATGGTCGGGATCAACGTGCCCATCCCGGTTCCCGTTGCCTACTACTCGTTCGGCGGCTGGAAGAGCTCGCTCTTCGGCGACTCGCATGTCTACGGTCCGGAAGGCATCAACTTCTACACCCGGGGCAAGGTCGTGACGTCGCGATGGCCGGACCCGGCGACGTCGAAGGTCGACCTCGGCTTCCCGCAGACGCGGTAAGGCCCGGGCAAGCCGGTCGGTGCTGCGAGCGGCGTGACGAGAGCGTGACGCGAGCGCTGTAGCGTAGGAACGTGGCGCGGCCGTCGTACCGTCCGCTGGATGCGCAGCTGATTCCCCGCTTCGCCGGTCTGCGCACCTACATGCGCGCTCCGCACGTCACAGACCTCAACGGGGTCGACGCTGCCGTCTACGGGATTCCTTTCGACACCGCCACGAGCTACCGGACCGGCGCGCGCTTCGGCCCCGAGGCGATCCGTTCCGCGTCCGCGCTGATGCGCCCGTATCACCCGGCACTCGAGGTGAACGTCGTCGAGAGCCTCTCGATCGTGGACTACGGCGACCTTCCCGTCTCGCCTGGCGACACTGAACGGACGTACGCGCAGATCGAGGAGGCGCTTGCACCCGTCGTCGACGCCGATGTCTTCGCAGTAGCGTTAGGCGGCGACCACTCGATCACCCTTGCCGAGTTGCGCGTCCTCGCAAGGCGGCACGGCCCGCTCGCGCTCGTGCAGTTGGATTCGCATTGCGACACGTGGGACCAGTACTTCGGACAGAAGTACTTTCACGGCACGACGTTCAAGCGCGCCGCGGAAGAAGGTTTGCTCGACGCGTCCGTGTCGGTTCAGGCCGGGATGCGCGGACCGGTTTACGACGCTTCGGACTTGGCCGGTGCACGGGAGCTCGGCTTCACGGTGATCGAGAGTGAAGCGCTGCGGAGCCTCGGACCGGAGCGCTACGCCGCCCTCGTCTCGGAGAAGGTCGGGGAGCGGCCGGTGTTCCTCTCTTTCGACATCGACTTTCTCGACCCCGCGTTCGCACCCGGCACGGGTACGCCGGAGGTCGCCGGCTTCTCGACTGCCGAGGCGGTCGCGCTCCTCCGTTCGCTTCGCGGGATCAACTTGGTCGGCTGCGACGTCGTCGAGGTGTGCCCGGCGTACGACGGGCCCGGTCAGCCCACGGCGCTCGCCGCGGCGAACATCGCCTTCGAGCTGCTCGCCCTGCGAGCACTGCGGCGCGCCATGCTACGACTGGATCGCTGAGTTAGAGTCGCCGCGTGCCGCTGGACCCGAGCCGGACCGTCGCGGAGCTGCGTGAGCTGCAGCAGCTGACGGGAGACGAGAACGGTGCGCAGCGCGTCGCGTGGACGGAGACGTGGGAACGTGCGCGCGAGTGGCTGCGGTCAAAGGTGGCCCATGCCCGCGCCGACGAGACGATCGATGCTGCGGGCAACCAGTGGTTCACGCTGCCCGGGGCGTCGGACCGCGCCGTGTTGATCGGCGGGCACATCGACTCGGTTCCGAACGGCGGCTGGCTCGACGGTGCCCTGAACGTCGCGGCCGGCGTGGAGGTTCTCCGCCGCATTGCCGAGCTGGGGCAGCCTCCCGTAACCGTGCGGCTCGTGAACTGGGCCGACGAAGAGGGAGCGCGCTTTGGACGCTCGCTCTTCGGCTCCTCGGCGGCCGCCGGTTCCATGGCCGACCAGGACGAGCTACGTGCGCGTAAGGACGGAGACGGTATTGCTCTGCCGGACGCTCTGAGCGAGCACGGCGTCGACCTCGACGGGGCTCTCGAGGCGCGATCCGAGCTGGACGGCGCGGCCGCGTACCTCGAGCTTCACATCGAGCAGGGCCCGGTGCTCGAATCGATGAACCTACCGCTCGGCGTGGTGCTCGGGACGTTCGGCGTGGAACGCCACCAGGTCACCTTCCGCGGCCAGGCGGCGCACGCAGGGTCGACGCCGATGGACAAGCGCCGCGATGCGCTCGCAGGGGCGGCGCGGCTCGAGCTCGAGATCCGGGAGATCGCGAAGAGGACCGCTGACGGGGCCGTGTGCACGATGGGCGGCGTGGTGACAAAGCCGGGAATCGTGACATCCGTCGTCGAGACGGCCGAGTGTCTGCTCGACCAGCGTCACCTCGATGCGGGCAAGCTCGCCGGCATGTTCGAAGCGGCGAAGAGCGCGTCCGAGCGCTTCGCGTCCGAGGAACGGATCGAGGTCGAGTGGGAGAGGATCTGGAACATCGAGCCGATCCTCTTCGACGAGGCCTTGATCGAGCTTGCCGACGAGTCGATCCGAGAAGTGGCGGGAACGTCCCATCGCCTTCCCAGTGGGCCGCTACACGACGCGGCGGAGGTCTCGCGAGCCGGCATCCCCACGGTCATGGTCTTCGTCCAGTCCCTCCGGGGCCTCTCGCATACGAAACTCGAGGACACGAAGGCGGAGCACCTCGAGCTGTCCGTGCAGGCGCTCGACCGCCTCGTGACGAAGACGGTCGAGCGCGTCGCCGCGTCGTAACCCGCCTGTCGCTCTTAGAACTCGAATCAGAATGAAGTCGATGTCGTGCTGTCCCAGGTTGCGGCTGGCTGGTGGTAGAGGACGTGCGGCCGAAGTGGGTGCCCGGCGGGGAGCTGGGGATGTTCGAACTCGCCGACTCGGGTCATGCCGAGGCGTTCCATCACCGCGATCGACCGCGCGTTGGTGACGGTTGTGAAGGAGACGATCTCGTCTAGGCCGACCACGTCGAATCCGTAGGTGAGCGCAGCTTGTGCTCCCTCGGTTGCGTACCCGTGGCCCCAGTGGTGGAAGGCGAGGCGCCACCCGACTTCGACGCAGGGCGTAAATGGTGCCTCGAAGGTGTGTTCGAGCAGACCGACGTATCCAGCGAAGGGTGTGACGCCCGGTATTTCGACTGCCCACGGTCCGTAGCCGCGTCGCTCGAATTGGGTGAGGATGCGCTCGCGGACGAAGTGATCCGATTGCTCGCGCGTGAGCACGCTTGGGTAGTGCTCCATGACGCGGGGGTCCGCGTTCATGGCCGCGAACGGCTCGAAATCGGCGTCGCGCCACTGCCGGAGGAGAAGTCGGGGCGTGTGTAGCTCCGTCACGGGTCGATCCTACGAGGCCTCAGGGCGAGCGCGAGTCCACCGCAAGACCACGCGAATCGGAAGGGACCCGTCCGCGAACGACGAACGCCGTCGGCATCTGTCATCAAGCTGGGAGGTTGTCGATGGCCGTCGCGCCGTGGGTCGTGCCGGACGGGTTGTGGGAGCGGATCGAGCCGCTGCTGCCGAAGGTTGAGCGGCGCTTTCGATATCCGGGTCGTAAGCGGCTGCCAGACCGGCAGGCGCTGCAAGGGATCCTGTTCGTGTTGCACACCGGGATCGGCCTGGCGGCACCTGCCGCTCGAACTCGGCTTCGGCGGCGGCTCGACCTGCTACCGCCGCCCGGACGAGTGGCAGAAGGCCGGAGTGTGGGAGAACCTGCACGCGCTCCTGCTAGCTGAGCTACGCGCAGGCGGGGAGATCGAGTGGGCACGGGCGGTGGCCGACTCCAGCCACGTGCAGGCGAAAAAGGGGGCGGCGCGACGGGCCCGAGCCCGGTTGATCGAGCTAGAAACGGCTCGAAGCACCACCTCTTGGTCGACGCGACCGGGATTCCGCTCGCCTGGACGGTCACCGGCGGCAACGATGTAACCCAGCTCGTCCCTCTGGTCGAACGCGTGCCGCCGATACGCGGCAAGGTCGGGCGACCACGGTGCCGGCCCGAGCGGATCACCGCCGACCGCGGCTACGACCACGACAAATACCGGCGCGAGCTCCGCCGCCGCGGGATCGCCTCAGAGATCGCTCGACGTCAGAGCGAACACGGCTCCGGCCTCGGCCGCGCCCGCTGGGTGATCGAGCGCACCTTCGCCTGGCTGCATCACTTCAAACGCCTGCTCGTCCGCTACGACCGCCGAACAGAGATCCATGAAGCCTTTCTCGCCATCGGCTGCTGCCTCGTCTGCTTCAGGAGACTCCGTCGCTCATTCTGATTCGAGTTCTTATAGGAAGACGCGCGCACGTGCGCGCGTGTAACCCCCGCCCAGGGTGGTGGTCGTTCACCCACCACCCACTGAGATCGACGATACCGGCCGAGGCGTCACACGTCTGCGCCGATATTGGATCGAGACCCGAGACTGCAGAATCGGATCCGGACACCGGGTGGTGCGAGCGCGGGCACCAGCGCGTCCGCCGGCACCCGCGTCGATGGGCCGCCGTCCTTCAACTAGGTAGATCCCAGCGGGCGCGCTAACCCTGCACCCTCTTCAGAGGTATTTATGTGAGCCGGATGCCGAAGGCGGCGGCCCACCTCCCGCACATCCGGCTCACAGGCGGGCGGGGAGTGGCTCCGGCTCCCGCAACTCGCGCCTTAACGGTAGCGCCGAAACCGCCCGGAAACCACGCTCTTTCGAATAGGAAAGGGGGAGGAGCGCCCACCACGCGAGCGATTAGCCGCCTTTATGGGATCCCTCCCTTGCCGCAGCCGAAGACGCTCGCTCTCCAGCCAGAGTGTTCGGCACCGAATCCGGCTTTTCAAGACCATCACAAGCCTGGATACGGCTGTTTTTCCGGCGATATGCTCCTTTCCCTGCCAAGCGACCGGGGAGGCTCGATGCTCAGCTTTGGCGTCACGGTTCTGCCTGATCCGCCGTACCAGCGGATGCTCGAGCTGATGCAGCTCGCCGAGCAGCACGGATTCGAGTACGCGTGGACCTACGACTCGCACATCCTCTGGGAGGAGTCCTACGCCACGTTGCCGCTCGCGGCCGCGCAGACGAGCAAGATCAAACTCGGGCACTTCGTCACGAACCCCGGCATTCGCGACCCTACGATCACGGCCAGCTGGTATGCAACGATGCAGGACATCTCCGACGGCCGGATGGTGATGGGCATCGGTCGCGGCGACTCCTCGCGGCGCGTGGTCGGCCTGCGGCCGGTAAGGGTGGCGGAGTTCGAACGGCGCTGCGCGATGATCAGGGATTTGATGAACGGGCGCCCCGTTCAGTGGAACGAGAAGGAGCTCGAGCTGAAGTGGGTGCGTGAGGAGCTCCCGGACATCCCCATGTGGATCGCTGGGTACGGACCGAAGGCTCTCGCCGTGGCAGGGCGAGTCGGCGACGGCGTGATCATCCAGCTCGCCGACCCAGTGATCATCCAGTGGATCATGGACACGGCACGCCGCGCGGCCGAGGAAGCCGGGCGAAACCCGAACGAGCTCAAGTGCATAGCAGGAGCGCCGAGCCACATCTCCGAGGACATCGCCGAGGCTCGCGAGCAGTCACGTTGGTTCCCTGCGATGGTCTCCAACCACGTCGTGGACCTGATCGAGCGCTACGGCGAGACCTCCGACATCCCGAAGGACCTCACCGAGTACGTGAAGGCGCGCAAGTTCTACGACTACAAGGACCACTCGCGCGTCGGCGCAAAGCACGGCGAGTTCGTCCCAGACGAGATCGTCGACCGCTTCTGCGTGCTCGGCAACGTGGAGCAGGTGACGAAGAAGCTCGAAGAGCTCGAATCCGTCGGCGTCGACCAGTTCAACATCTATCTCATGACGCACAAGCAGGAGGAGACGCTGCAGGCGTACGGCGACGAGATCATCCCCAAGTTCAGTCGCGTCGCGGCCTGAGCCTCCGTGGATAGCCTCGGGGGAGAATGCTCTGGCGAGCGCTCCCGCTGCCGATCGTCGTCCTCCTCGCGGTGGTCGCGAGCGGCTGCGGAGGAGGCAGCACGTCGTCGGAACCGGCCGTGACGACGTATGCCGTTCAGACCGTGCAGACGCCCGCAAGCGCAACACCTCGTCATTGCTTCGGTCTCTCGCGGGCGAAACAGGCGGCTCAGCGCCGGCGGCTCGAGCGTGACCTCCGTGAGCTGCGCGCAGCCGCAGCGACGATGAAGCACTACGCGCAGGACGGGAATCCTCAAATGAACCAAGCGCTCGACCGCTTCGAAATCGACGTCGCCGACGAAGCTCTGTCGAGGTTCCAGCGAAACCGCTTCATCGACCTCGCAGCCGCGATCGTGGGCCCGCGCTGCTATCTCTGCTTCCAGGCGCTCGAGGCCAACCGTCCGCTCGCGGCGGGCGCGAAGCTCGCCTGCGGCTAGTCTCCCGCGCGTGCCGAACCTCCTCGTCTTCGGCGCGCGGAATCTCGGCCGTGTCGTTGCGGGCGAGTTCGCAGCCGACGGGTGGCGGGTCGCGGCCGTGGCGCGGAGCGAGGAGACCATCCGCACCCTCGCCGACGACGTTCCCGGCGCCGCGGGCCTCATCGCCGACGCACGGAGGCCCGATGAGGTCGAACAAGTTTTCCGGGACGTTCCGGATGTCGATCTCGTCGTCAATGCGATCACGACAACACCGACCTTCGGCGGTGCCATCCACGAAGCGCCGGCGCAGGCGATGGACGACTACGGCCAGAACCTTCTGCCGGCGATCTTCAACATCTTGCGCATCGGTGGTCGCGTGCTGGTCGAGCGCGGACGAGGGACGCTCGTTCAAGTCACCGGCGGCTCTGCGAAGCGTGGCAACCCGGGCCGCGGGCCGTGGGCAGCCGCAGCTTTCGCAACACGGGCGCTGCTCCAGTCCCAGGCAGCGGAGCTGCGCCCTCTGAACGTGCACGCGGCGCTCCTGATCGTCGACGCCGTGATCGAAAGCGAGAAGACCAGGCAGCTGCTCGACGGCGAGCCGCCGGGGAAGTCCGCGACGATGGAGGACGTCGCGGCCGCGATCAAGTACCTCCACGGTCAAAACCCGCGCGGCTGGACACACGAGTTGCAGCTGACACCTTCTCTCGAGCGATGGATCCCATAGACCTCACGGCTACCATGGCGCGCTGAACGGCGCCGTGGCCGAGTGGTTAGGCAGAGGCCTGCAAAGCCTCGTACAGCGGTTCGAATCCGCTCGGCGCCTCTCGCCCGAGACATGGCTGCCGTAACCGAAACCATCGACCTGCGCGCGCTGCTCGAGCTCCGCTCGGCGGCGCCGGTGGACATCCAGGGCGACACGGTTCTTCTCCGCTGCGACCTCCCCGGCACGATGCAGCTCTTCCGAACGAGCCTCTCCGGCGGTGAGCTCGAGCAGCTCACCGACTTCGCGGACCCTGTCGAGGGCAAATTCGTCCCCGGAACGCGGCAGATCCTGGTCGAGCACGACGACGCCGGGAACGAGAACGTCCAGTTCTCGCTGCTCACGCCCGGTTCGGGTGCGGAACCGCTCGTCAGCGATCCGCGGTTCTTCCATCGGCAGCCGCACTTCTCGCGTGACGGCACGCTCCTCGCATACTCGTCGAACCGCGAAGACGGGGTCAACTGGGGCGTCTACGTCCGGTCGCTGGATGACGGGACCGAGCGCACGGCGGTGCCACCGAACGCGTCGAATGCGCCGGCCGGCTTCTCTCCGGACGCCGCGCACCTGGCCGTCCTCCGCGGCACGGGCCACGCGAACGACTACGACCTCCTGCTCGTCGACCTGCAGTCCGGGACGATCGAGCAGCTCAACCGACGCGAGGGCGAGGCGGAGGTCGGGGAGCCGGTTTGGGCGTCGGACGGCCGCTCGTTCCTCGTGGCGACGAACGAAGGACGCGACATCAAGGCGATCGCACGCTACGACGTCGGAGCGAAGCGCTGGGAGACCGTCATCGAGTCGAAGTGGGACCTCGAATGCCACGGCGACGATGCGGGCCGCCGCGTGCTCGTGCACGCGAACGAGGACGGGTATTCGCGCCTCGAGCTGCGGAACGCCGCTACGCTCGGCGTCGACCACGACGTCCCGCTGCCTGGTCGCGGTGTCGTCGAAACGCCAGTCTTCTCAAGGGACGGCCGCGTCCTCGCGTTCAAGTTCAGCTCGCCCGTCGATCCCGGCGACGTCTGGACGTACGACATCGAGACCCGTGAGCTTCGCCGCGTGACCGAGCTGCCGCGACCGGTCGATCTCGGCGCGCTCCGCGAGCCGGAGCTGCACCGGTTCCAGTCGTTCGACGGCCTCTCCGTGCCGGTGTTCCTCTGGGAACCGGACGGCGACGGGCCGTTTCCGGTCGTCGTCATGGTGCACGGCGGTCCCGAGTCGCAGTTCGTGCCGGCGTTCCTGCCGAGCTTCACGCCGTTCACACAGCACCTCGTGTCTCTCGGCTACGCCGTCGCAGCGCCGAACGTCCGTGGCTCGACCGGCTACGGCAAGCGCTACCAGCACCTCGACGACGTTCGCCTACGGCTCGACTCCGTTCGCGATCTCGCCTCGCTACACGACTGGCTCGCGACCCGGCCGCGGATCGACGCGAGGCGGGCGGCGCTCTACGGCCGGTCCTACGGCGGCTACATGGTCCTCGCCGGCCTGGCGTTTCAGCCCGAGCGCTGGGCTGCGGGCGTGGAGTGCGTCGGGATCGCCAACTTCGTCACGTTTCTCGAGAACACGGCCCCCTGGCGCCGGGCCCGCCGCGAACCGGAGTACGGGACGCTCGAACACGATCGCGACTTCCTGGTCGAGGCATCGCCGATCACGCACGTCGATTCGATTCGCGCGCCGCTGTTCGTCCAACACGGCGCGAACGACCCTCGCGTGCCGCTCGTCGAGACGGAGCAGATCCACCGGGTGCTGACCGAGGAGGGCGTCCGTTGCGACCTGCTCGTCCATCAGGACGAGGGACACCTGATCGGCAAGCTCGACAATCGGATCGAGACGTTCGAGCGCGCCGTCCGCTTTTTGCAAGAAGTCCTGTAGCCAAACGACGACGTGACTGAGCCGCATTTGAGAGGCTCCGCTCCTGCGGATGTCCGAGCTCCTGGATTTCGCCCTCATCCGACGGCTGCGCGAGGTTCGCGAGCGCGCCACACCGGCGACCGAGAGCGAGTTGCGCGTCCTGACCGAGCAGGCCGAGGCCTGGGCCCGGACCGTCGGGGGGCAACTTCACTCGAGTGAGCGGCGCATTGCCCGCCTGACGTCGAATCCGGCGAGCTCCCTGGCGCAGATCGCGTCCGAGCTACGCCGCGTCGAGACGCTCCGGCCGCAGCTGCGAGAGGTGCAGTCTCTCCTCGCCGACCTCGAGGACCGGGCCAGAGAGCTGCGCACCCAGTGGCTCCTCACGCAGGCGACGTCGGCCGCTGCGCGTGCTCGGCGGCCGAGCCGCCGCCCGTAGCTCGGGGAGGCAAACGCAGGTCCGTCCCGTACCGTCACAATCTGCACCATGACGTCGACGCTCAGCGA
>JBKPDB010000093.1:0-20668 GCA_046727655.1 Actinomycetota bacterium | reverse complement strand
CTCATGAGCTCGCTCCTTGCCTCGTTCGCCGACGAGCGGCCCTCGTGATGGCGTCGACCAGCTCGCCCTTCGTCATGTTCGTACGTTCCGGGATCCCGATGGCGGCCGCGAGCTCGACGAGCTCAGGCTTCTTGTAGGCCTCGAGCCCGCCATCGGCCGTCTCCCGATCGAGCTCGCGCGCCGTGTGCTTCGCGGTTGCCGCTGCCCGTTCGCGCAGGTCTTCGGCCGCGTTCACGCGCGTCTCAGCATCGCTCGCTCTCTGCTCCGCCTCGTTCTGGAGCTGTTGAGCCTGGCGGTTCGCTTGCTGCGCGGCTGAGCGCGCGGCCTCGGCGGCCTCGTCGGCCAGCCGCCTCGCCTCCGCCAGCGCCTCGGTCGCGTCCTCGACGAGCTCTTCGGCTCGCCGCTGGGAGGACTCTGCATCGCTTTCGGCGTTCGCGATCTCGTCTTCGACCTCCTCCTCGACTTCCTGTCGCTGGTCTTCAGCGTCCGCCTCGGCGGCTTGACGCTCGCGCTTGACGAACTCCTCGGCGGCCTTCTCAGCCTCGGCAACACGCTGTTTAACCTGCCTAGTCATCTCACGGTCGATTTCCTTGACGCGGGCGCGACCCCGTTCACTCACCTCGCGCGCGCGGTCGGCAAGCTCCTTGGACGTCCGCGCGGCCTCGACTGCTCGCTCCTCGGCCTCGCGAGCCCGCTCCGCGGCGTCGCGCGCGCGCCTCGCGCGAATCTCGACGGAGTTGCCCACCGGGGCGGCGTCGACCATGGCGGCCGTCACCTTCCGCCGCTGGTCGCGTGCGCCGGCCGCAGCGTCTCCGAGTGCGTCAGCCGGCTGCAGCGCGCGGGACAGGAGCCAGGCGGCGTTCGACGGCATGTCCCGTAAACCAGTTCGCGTTCGTTCAAACATCGTCAGACCCCCCTCGGGACGAAAAATCACGCAAATTCCTGACGACGACCGCGTTCCCTTCCGAGACGTGACGAAACTCGCGCCACGCCAGTTGGGTGCATTGATTAGAAAGGGGCCGAGACCCTTGACGTAGGCCGCCGAGCCTGAGAGCTTCCGTGTTTGGCTTCGCGGGCTCTGAGGCAAAGAACCTCCAGGCGATGACGGTCGAGATCGAGTCGATCCTCCAGCACGAGGACATCCAAGGACTGCTGGAGGGGGCGGAAGGCACAGGGTCGGTTCGGCAGGTCGAGCTGGCGGACCTGATCGAGGCGCAGGAACTCGACGCGCTCGAGACAGACGCGCTGTTCAACGAGCTGGAGCGACGGGGGATCGACATTGTCGAGGAGCCGAAGGAGAAAGAGCGGGAGCCGCCGCCTCCCCCGGTCCAGCTCTCGTACGAAACGACGACGGATGCCTTGCAGCTCTTCCTGCGTGAGGCCGGCCGCCATGCGCTGCTGACGGCGGCTCAGGAGGTCGAGCTGGCCAAGCGAATCGAGCGCGGCGACATGTCCGCGAAGACGCACATGATCCAATCGAACCTGCGGCTCGTCGTCTCGATCGCGAAGAACTACCGCAACCAGGGCCTGCCGTTTCTCGACCTGATCCAGGAGGGCACGCTCGGATTGATCCGCGCCGTCGAGAAGTTCGATTGGCGCCGCGGCTACAAGTTCTCGACGTACGCGACGTGGTGGATCCGGCAGGCCGTCGCCCGAGCGCTCGCCGACAAGGCCCGCACGATCCGGATGCCGGTGCACATCGTCGAGCGGTTGCAGAAGATGAATCGGGCGGAGCGCACGCTCTGGACGCAGCTCGGCCGCGAGCCGACGCTCGAGGAGATCGCCGAAGAAGCGAGCCTCCCGATCCAGCAGGCGCTCGAGGTGAAGGCGGCCGCCCGGGCATCGGCGTCGCTCGACCAGCCGGTCGGCGAGCAGGAGGACGCGGTGTTCGGCGACTTCGTGGCCGGCGACGATCCGCTGCCCGAGGAGGAAGTCGAGGTCTCGCTCCGCTCGCAGGCGCTCACCGCTGCGCTCAGCTCGTTGCAGGAGCGCGAGCGGCAGGTGCTGACGCTCCGCTACGGGCTGAACGACTCCGAGCCGAAGACGCTCGAGGAGATCGGGCGCCGGCTCGGCCTGACGCGCGAACGGGTGAGGCAGATCGAGCTGGAGTCGCTCAGGCGCCTCGCGTCCCTGCGTGAGATGCAGTACGTGTCGGCTTAGCGCGACCGTTTCTCGCCAGATCGAGCCCGAGGGCGCTGCCGTCGAAGAGCCGTCGCGCCTCGCCGCCGAGCCGCTGCTTGGCCAGCGAGTACGCGTCGTCGAGAAGCGCGGGGCGTGTCGCGCGATGCCCGTCGGAGGCGACGATGCCCGCGATCCCGCGCTCGAGGAGGGACCAGCCGAGCTCTTCGGGCTCGGGGCCGTGGCGACCGAGCAAGGACGTGGCGTTCACCTGCAGCGTCCAGCCGCGCTCCGCGAGCTCCTCGGCCACGCATGGGTCATCGAGCACCGCTTCAGTTCGCTCGGGGTGCGCGATCACCGGACGGAGCCCGGCAGCCTCGATGTGCTCCGCCAGTGCGAAGACGAGATCCGCCGGGCCGGTGAACGGGACCTCCATCAGCACGCGATCCGTCCCTTCGAGGACGTAGCGGCTCGGATCCTCGTCCAGCAGAGGCCTTGCAGGAGTGAGCTCGTAGCCGAGCCGGAGCTCGAGCCCGGCGCGCGAGCGCATCTCCTCGAATGCGTCGCGGATCTCCGCCTCCCGCTCCTCGTCGAGCGTGAAGTACGGCCAGACGTGCGGCGTCGCGAAGAGAATCGCCGTTCCGTGTCGTGCCGCGCTCCGGCAGAGCTCGATGCCCTGGTCGATCGAAGCTGCCCCGTCGTCACCCGAGGGAACGACATGCGAGTGACAGTCGACGAAGCGGGCCATTGCCTCCACCGTAGCGACTGAGTGCGACGGCTTAAGAATTTCCAAACCGGGCAGGCCTAACAATGGCTTCAACCGATGCGTCTAGAACTGTGGGAGCGACCGAACGGTCGCTTCGTATTTATTGCGGACTTTGTGCGGAATCGCCGGATATAGCTTCGATCCCGAGAGCCGCCTCCAGCGGACTCTGGTCGCGCGTGCGCTCCTTGCCGGCATCGCCGAGCGCGGTGCAGACGCGGTCGGCTACGCCTACCGGACGCCTGGCTCTCCGGTCGCCGTCTACAAACAGCGCTCGGGGCCGAGCGCCCTCCTCGAGCGGATCTGGGTGCCGGACGACGCAACGAAGCTGCTCGTCCATGTCCGCGACTACACGAAGGGCCACCCGAGCCTGGAGGCGAACAACCATCCGATCCGGCACGGCGACGTCGTCGGTGTCCACAACGGGATCATTCGCAACGACGACGAGCTCTTCGAACGGCACCGCATCGACCGCGCCGAGCCGGGGATGACCGTCGACTCGGAGATCATCTTCGCGCTGGCCCAGCGCTCGCGCGGCCGCACGGCGGAGGCGCTGGAACAGCTCTACGGCTCGATGGCGACCGCTTGGCTCGACGAGGGTCGTTCCGAGCTCGTGCTCGCACGTGGCCTCGGCCGCCCGCTCTGGCTCGGACGGGGAAAACACGAGCTCTTCTTCGCCTCCACGCGCGTGGCGCTCGAGCTCGTCGAGAGCTACGCAGGCATCAAGCTGAAGAAGAGCGAGCTCTCGGAAGGAACCATCGTCGCCGTCGAGAGTGGGCGCATCGTCGCGGAGGACACCTTCGAGCCCGACCCCTCGTTCGAGGAAGAGCCGTTGCCGGCCGTACGCGCCCCCGACGAGGCACGCACATGCCTCCAGCGCCTCGCCACGCTGCACGGCGTCGCGGCGTGACGCTTAAGAAGTCCTAACGTCGTTCTCAGGTTCCTCTTAGCGCCCTCTTAGGGCGGGGTGTCAGCTTCACCGTGCGGTGTTGCGGAAGCCCTTCACCAGGCGCCGCGCTCTCGCCGCCGCGTTTTCGCTGGCCGGGGCAGGAGCGGCCGCCAGGCTGACCGCGCTCAGCGACGCCGAAGCGGCCGCTCCCCCTCCCCCGCATGACGAGCATGCGCTCGTCCCGGGCTCGATGCACACCGGTTTCGGGCACGGCGAGACGACTGTCGATCCCGCCGTGAACGGATTCGATCCGAGCGTGATCGTGCGTGACTTCGACTGGGGGACGACACGTCGTCTCGCCGGCGGTCGAACGCTGCGGACCTGGAAGCTCGTCGCCTACGACAAGGAGATCGAGATCGTCCCGGGCGTGAAGTACAAGGCGTGGACATACAACGGCCGCGTGCCGGGGCCGACGCTACGCGCGCGCGAGGGCGATCTCTTGCGGGTCCACTTCGTCAACGCCGGGTCGCATCCGCACACGCTTCACTTCCACGGCATCCACCCCGCGCTGATGGACGGCGTGCCCGGGATCGGCGAGGAGAGCGGCGCCGGGCTCATCAATGTCGGTGAGGAGTTCACGTACGAGTTCGACGCGCGGCCGTTCGGGCTTCAGCTCTACCACTGTCACGCGTCGCCGCTCGCCGGACACATCGCCAAGGGTCTCTACGGCGCGTTCGTCATCGATCCGCCCGAGCCGCGCCCGCAAGCCGACGAGCTCGTCATGGTGCAGAACGCTTTCGACCCGAACTTCGACGGCGACAACGAGGTCTACGCCGTCAACACGGTGGCGTTCCACTTCATGTACCGGCCGATTCGCGTCAAGCGCGGCGAGCTCGTGCGCATCTACCTCGTGAACATCGTCGAGCTCGACCCGATCAACTCGTTCCACATCCACGGCAACTTCTTCCAGCGCTTCCCGACCGGCACGTCGCTCGAGCCGGCCGAGTACACGGACACCGTCATTCAGGGCCAGGGCCAGCGCGACGTGCTCGAGCTGCGCTTCCCGTACACCGGGAAATACATGTTCCACGCCCACAAGAGCGAGTTCGCGTCGCTCGGCTGGATGGGTTTCTTCGAGGTCGTGGACTGAGGCATGGTCCGACGCGCGCTGATCGTCGTCGCGCTCCTGTGCATCGCCGCGGGAACAACCGCGGCCGTTCTCACACGGCCGTGGCAACGCGACGCCGGCGGCGACGAGCTCGCGGTCGAGCACGCGACGCTCCGGCCGGGCACGATCGCCCTGCATCTCGTCAACGAATCGCAGGACACCACGCGTATTGCACAGGTGATCGTCAACGATGCGTACGTCGATTTCAACGCGTCGAGCCGCTTGCTCGCACCCGACGACAGCGAGACGGTTGCGGCCGCGTATCCGTGGATCGAGGGCGAGTCGTACGAGATCGAGCTGTTGCTCGCTACCGGCGGAGCGTTGATGTACGAGATCGAGGACGCCGAGCCCGGGGACACGACCGCCGCGGCGTAGTAGGTTCGCCCCCTCTAGAGCAGGCGGCCGTCGGAGCCGACCGTACGTGCCTCGTCCTCCAGGCGCCCCTTGATCAGGTACTGGAACGTCGACCACGCCCCGCGCCGAGCGTCGAACATGCGATAGACCTGCCACTCCGTCAGCAGTGTGTCGTCTCGCTTGCGGGCGGCCGTCCAGTCCGCGAACTTGGGTAGCCGCTTGAGCTTCTTCGCGAGGCTCACGCCCTGCTCGACCGCACGCTCGAGGCGCTCCTCGCCGACGGGCACGTCGAAGCCCGCCTCGCGGAGCGCCGCCGCGAGCGATCCGAACGTGTGCCAATAGAGCGATTTCGACGGCATCGATCCACGCCTGGCATCGAGGTCCTTGGCCGTGGGGATGCGTCCGAGCTCCTCCCCGAGGTCGCGCAGCAAGCCGACGAGCTCCTCGCGTGTCGCGAACCTGCGCGGAACGAGGCCCGCCTCGCGTTTCGCAGCGTTCCAGCTGCCGAAGTGCTCGATCACGGTCTGCGGGTGGACGGTCGTCTCCGCATCGGCGGCGAACTCGCGCATCGTCGGCGACCGTCCGAGCCGCTCGGCGCACGCGTGGAGCTCGGCGAGGATCTGGTCGTTCGAGTAACGCTTGCGGATTCCGGCTTGGAAGGACGCGAGCGCGTCGGGGTCGATCTTGGCGACCGCCCGGTAGGGCGACTTGCGAGCCATGGCAAGAATGGTAGAGCATTCTGGAAATCGCGCAACATAAGACTAGGAATTCCTCCCCGGGCGGGATCGGCTGCCGGCTGGGATAGCCTCCTTCTGCCGTGCGCCTGCCGCTGTCGCTTGCCGCTGAAGTCGCCGTCGCACGGGCTGCAGGGCGCCTCTCCCGCTTCGCCGGAACCGGCGGTGGAACGACGATCCCGGGAAAGCTCCTGTGGCGGCTCGACCCCGGCGCCGTCGATCGTCTCGCTGCGCGGCTGCCGCTCGGATCGGGCGTCATCTCGGCGACGAACGGGAAGACGACGACGGCCGCGATGACCGCGGCCATCCTCCGCGGCCGCGTTCGCCTCGCGCACAACGGTTCCGGCGCGAATCTCGTGTCAGGCGTCGCTTCGGCGCTGTTGGACGCCGACGGTGCGGAGCTCGGGCTGTTCGAGGTCGACGAAGCCGCGCTCCCGGAGGTGCTCGCACGTGTGCGTCCTCGTGGGGTGTGCCTCGGCAATCTCTTTCGCGACCAGCTCGACCGCTACGGCGAGCTCGAGCACGTTGCGGCAGGCTGGCGCGAGGCGGTCGTCCGGCTTCCGCGCGAGTCCCGCCTGATCGTCAATGCGGACGATCCGCTGGTGGGCGAGCTGGCGCGGGATCGTCCGGGCGCGGTGACGTTCGGCGTCGACGACCCGTCGGTCGCGCGACCCTCGCTGCAGCATGCGGCCGACTCGAAGTACTGCGTGCGCTGCGGCACGCCGTACCGATATGCCGCTGCCTACGTCGGCCATCTCGGGGATTACCAGTGCCCAGCGTGCGGTCACGGCCGGCCGGAGCTCCAGGTCGCGGCGCGTACCGTCGAGCTCCATGGGCTCGAATCGTCGGGCTTCGACCTGGTGCTGCCAGAGGGGTCGCGGCGAGTGGAGCTCAGGGTTCCCGGGCTCTACAACGTCTACAACGCGATCGCCGCCGCAGCCCTTGCGCGGAGTCTCGGGGCGTCGCTCGAGGAGATTGCGACGGGTCTCGGTGGGTTCAGCGCCGCCTTCGGGCGATTTGAGCGCATCGCGATCGGCGACCGGCGGCTGCTGATGCTCCTGGTCAAGAATCCCGCCGGCGCGAACGAGGCGGTTCGGACGATCGTCGACGGCGGTATCCCGTCGCTCGCCGTGATCGCGCTGAACGACGGCATCGCAGACGGGCGAGACGTCTCCTGGATCTGGGACGTTGACTTCGAGCCGTTGCTGCAGGGCCTCGAGCGGCTGATCGTAAGCGGCGATCGTGCGGCCGAGCTCGCGCTCCGGTTCAAGTACGCGGGCGTCGATGCCGGCGCGATCGAGGTCGTGCCCGCCGTCGCCGCTGCGCTCGACCGCGGTCTCGCGCTGACGCCGGCGGGCGCCGAGCTCGTCGTTCTCCCCACGTACACCGCCATGCTCGCGCTGCGCGACGTGGTCGCCGAACGCGGCTTCGTCCGTCCGTACTGGGAGCGGGCCGCGTGAAGATCCGCGTCGGCCATCTCTATCCCGACTACCTGAACATCTACGCCGATCGCGGCAACATCGCCGTGTTGTCGCGGCGGGCAGCCTGGCGCGGTCACCAGCTCGAGGTGACCGCGGTGTCGATCGGCGACGACCTCCGACCCGGCGAGCACGACCTGCTGTACATCGGAGGCGGCCAGGATCGAGAGCAGGCGCTCGTGGCGGAGGATCTCGTGAAAAAGGCCGACGGCGTCAAGCGCGCGGTCGACGACGGTGCTGCGCTGCTCGCGGTCTGCGGCGGCTATCAGTTGCTCGGGCGTTCGTATCGGGACTTCCACGGCGCCGACCTGCCGGGCGTCGGGCTGTTCCCGCACGAGACGGTGGCAGGGGATACGCGGATGATCGGCGACATCCTGTTGGAGTGCGAGCTCGAGCCTGGTCACCGCCGGACGCTGGCGGGATTCGAGAACCATGCCGGCCGGACGCGCCTCGACGAACGCGCCGAGCCGCTCGGCCGCGTCGTCGCCGGCTTCGGCAACGACGGCGAGAGCGGCTGGGAAGGCTGCCGCGTCGGGCGCGCCGCCGGGACGTATCTCCACGGCCCCCTCCTCCCTCGCAATCCATGGTTCGCGGACTGGCTGCTGGCTCAGGCGCTCGGCCACCGCCTAGGTGAGGCGCCGACCTTCGAACCGCTCGAGGATGACCTGGAACGCCAAGCGCATGCCGTCTCCGCGGGCCGTGCGAGGGCCCGCGGCGGCCGGTACAGGTAGCTGCGCGCCGGTCCTTCCCGCCGCGTGCTCCCCCGCCCAGGGTGGGGAGCCAACCCGCCACCCTCGGCGTCGACGTTACCGCCGGAGGTGGGGCACCTGTGCGCCGTCGCTGGGCCGAAAGTGGGTCAACGTGCCCACAGGGCGCCCAAGTAGACGGCGGGGTCGCCCGGCTGCCAGCGCGAGAGGAACCGCTGGATTGGCGGGTGCAGCACGACGCCGTCGAGCTCCCCGACGCCGAACAGGTTGTGGCCGCGAACGGCGGCGTCCCTCGATGTCACGGCCTCGAGTGACCGACCGCCGAGGTCGCCGGCGAAAATGATGTGCACGACGTGCTTCGGCGCGAAGGTGCGCATAGGCGCGATCGAGTCGACGATCGCGACGGGCCCCTCGACCGGGATCTGGTCGTCGATGCCGAGCTCCTCCGCCAGCTCTCGGTGCAACGCTGTGACGAGGCTCTCGCCGGAGTTGACACCGCCTCCCGGCAAGAGCCAGTATTCCTTCCCCGGCTTCTCGTGACGGCAGAGAAGGACACGGTCGCGCCAGCGCAGGATCGCGGAGACACGGATACGCGGCTCGCCGGCCATCACGCGGCGGACGATCCGAAGCCGCGCACGCCACGCTCGGCGGTCGGCAGCTCGTCGACCTCGACCAGGTCGAGCTCGGGCGCAGGGAGCACGACGAGCTGTGCGATCCGCATCCCCGGCTCAACCACTAACGTCTCGCGGCGGTCGGTGTTCAGGAGGACGACCCGCAGCTCGCCGCGATAGCCCGAATCCACGAGCCCCGGCGAGTTCACCACAGAGAGCCCGTGCCGGGCAGCGAGCCCAGAGCGCGGCTGGACGAAGCCTGCGTACCCCTCGGGGATCGCGACCGCAAGGCCCGTGCTTGCCACAGCGCGCTCTCCCGGACCGAGCTCCATGCGATCGCAGGCGGCGAGGTCGAGGCCGGCGTCGCCGGCATACGCGCGGGCCGGAACGACGGCGTCCGGCCGCAGGCGCTGAACCTGCAGCTCGATCAACGTACCCGCCGGGCCGGCTCGGCCCGTGCCTCCGCCACGAGGTAGCTCGCGAAGCGGCGGAGCTCGCGCCCGGGCAGCCGTGCCCGAACGTAGACGCCGTCGGCCTGGTCCTCCCGTTCCTCGATCGGCGCACCGAGCTCGTACAGCTCGGCGAGCTTGCGGCCCTCCTCGTATGGGAGGAAGAGCGTCACGGCTTCGAAACGATCGGCGAAGCGTTCGGCGATGCGAGCTCGCAGCTCGTCGAGGCCCTCGCCGGTCAGGGCGGAGACCTGCACGGAGTCCGGATACGTGTTGGCGAGACGACGGCGTTTGAGTGCGTCCACCGCGTCGATCTTGTTGACGACGACCTCGAGCGGCAGATCCCCTGCGCCGATCTCTCGGAGCACCGCCTTGACCGCCGCCTCCTGCTCCTCCAGCCGGTCGTCCGAAGCGGACCCGTCGACGACCTGCAAGACCAGGTCGGCGACAAGCGTCTCCTCGAGTGTCGCGGCAAAGCCCTCGACGAGCTCCGTGGGCAGACGGCGGATGAATCCGACCGTGTCCGTGACGAGGTATCTCCGGCCTTCGTACTCGAACGCGCGCGTGGTCGGATCGAGCGTCTCGAACAGCCTGTCGTTGACGGCGACCTCCGCATCGGTCAGGGCATTGAGCAACGTCGACTTGCCGACGTTCGTGTAACCGGCGAGAGCGACGGTCGGCGCCTCGGTGCGCCGCCGCTCCTTTCGTCTCACTTCGCGTTGCTTGCTCAGGTCTCGGAGTTTCCGCCGCAGCAGGGTGATACGGCGCCGCGCGAGCCGGCGGTCCGTCTCGAGCTGGGACTCGCCGGGGCCGCGCGTTCCGAGGCCGCCTCCGAGGCGCTCGAGGTGCTGCCACATCCCTCGCATGCGGGGCAGGTTGTATTCGAGCTGCGCCAGCTCCACCTGCAACTTGCCCTCGGCGCTTCGCGCGTGCTGGGCGAAGATGTCGAGGATCAGCTGCGTTCGGTCGACGACGCGCGCCTGGAGGACGTCCTCGAGGGTGCGCTGCTGTGAGGGATCGAGCTCGTCGTCGACGACCAACACCTCCGCGTGCGACTCCTTGTATGCACGCTTCAGCTCCTGGAGCTTCCCCTTGCCGAGATAGGTGCGTCTCGCCGGGGCCGTCCGATGCTGGACGAGCTCACCGATCGGCTCGACGACCGCCGTCCGCGCAAGCTCTCGCAGCTCAGCCAACTCGGCGTCCGAATCGACTCCCTGAGCCAGCACGGCGGCGATGAACCCACGCTCCGGCGCGGACTCCGGCTGGCGTTGGATCACGCACGGATTATGCCGTCAACGCGGCAGAATCCCACCATGACGCCCATGCAGCTCTCCCCCGCGCTCGCCGCGACCGGGACGTACCCGTTCGTGAAGCTGGAGGAGGCGAAGCGGCGAGTGGCCGCGGACGGCGTTCGCCTCATCGACTTCGGCAAGGGCGACCCGCGCGAGCCGACCGACCCGATCGTCCGTGAGGCGCTGGTCGCCGGCCTGACGGAGATCTCGTCCTATCCGCTCGCGGAAGGTTTGCCCGAGCTCCGCGGCGCCATCGCAGCCTGGTGTGAGCGGCGGTTCGACGTCGAGCTCGACCCGGACACCGAGGTGATCCCGACCTACGGCTCGAAGGAGGCCATCTTCCTCCTCGCGCAGATGGTCGTCGATCGTGACAGCGACAGGCGGCTCGTCGTCACGACCGAGCCGGGTTATCCGGTTCCCGAGCGCGGGGCCGCCTTCGCGGGTGCGGACGTCCTGCAGCTGCCGCTGCTTGCAGAGAACGCTTTTCTCCCGGACCTCGACAGTCTCAGCGCCGCCGTCTGGGATCGCGCAGCGATCGTGTGGGTCAACTACCCCAACAATCCGACGGGAGCAGTCGCGCCGCTCGACTTCCTCGAGCAGCTCGCCGATCTCTCCGCGCAGCACGGCTTCCTGCTTGCGAGCGACGAGGCATACACCGAGCTCTGGTTCGACGCGCCGCCGCATTCGCTCCTCGAGGTGCGCGAGCGCTGCAACGTGGCGGCCTTCAACACGCTGAGTAAGCGCTCCTCGATGACGGGCTACCGGTCTGGGTTCGTCGCGGCCGAGCCCGAGCTGATCGCGGCGCTGAAGCAATTCCGGCCGTCCGTCGGGACGGCGCCGCAGGAGTTCGTGCAACTGGCGTCGATCGTTGCCTGGAACGACGAGGAGCATGTCGAGCGCACGCGCGACGTCTACCGCCGGAAGCGTGACGCACTGATCCCGACGCTCGAGCGCAAGGGCGTCCGCCTGGTCGGCAGCGCGGCGACGATGTATCTCTGGCTGGAGGTGCCCGGCGAGGAGCCATCCGAGGCGTTCGCGGCTCGGCTGCTCGAGCGCGGATTGATCGTCTCGCCGGGAACGTTCTTCGGTCCGGCCGGCGAGGGCTACTGGCGGCTGGCGCTCGTTCCCACGGAGGACGAGTGTCGTCGAGCAGCGGCGATCCTGGAGGACGCCCTCTGAGTCGCGAGCGGGCCGAGGAGGTCATCGCTGCACTCGACCGGGGGGAACTTCGGGTCGCGGAGCCCGACGGCAACGACTGGCGCGTGAACAGCGACGTGCAGGAGGCGATCCTCGAGTACTTCCGCGCGCGCGAGATGGAGCCGGAGGAGGTCGGCCCGTTCACCTATCACGACAAGATTCCGCTCAAGCGCGACTACCAGAGGCTCGGGGTGCGAGTTGTGCCGCCGGCGGTCGCACGGTACGGGTCCTTTCTCTCGCGCGGCGTCGTGTTGATGCCGAGCTACGTCAACATCGGCGCCTGGGTCGGCCCGCGGACGATGGTCGACACGTGGGCGACCGTCGGGTCCGGGGCCCAGATTGGCGCAGATGTGCATCTCGCCGGCGGGGTCGGGATCGGCGGTGTGCTCGAACCTCCCGGCTCGCGCCCGGTGATCGTCGAGGACGGCGCGTTCATCGGGTCGCGTGCGATCTTGACGGAAGGCGTCCGCGTCGGCGCGGGCGCCGTGCTCGGCCCGAACGTCTCGCTCACGTCGAGCGTGCCGGTCATCGACGTCACAGGAGGCGAGCCGATCGAGCATCGCGGTTTCGTCCCGCCGCGGGCGATCGTCGTGCCGGGGACGCGGCCGAAGGAGTTTCCCGCCGGGACCTATCACCTCGCGTGCGCGTTGATCATCGGCTGGCGGAGCGCGTCGACCGATCTCAAGGTGAGCCTGAACGAGGCGCTGCGAGAGCACGGCCTCGGCGCCTGAGACCCGGCTCGAGCGCGAAGTCGGCGCAGACTCGGCACACACCAGCGCGTCGCTCGCCGCTATCGTCGCCCTCGAGGGTGGCGGGCTGTCACCCCACCCTGGGAGGGGGTGCGGCGTTCGGACGCGCGTGGCTCGCTTACACGAGCTCGATTCGGCAGATCTCCACCGCCGGGCCGATGAGACGCCCGTTGCGGGCGGCGTCTAGCTCGACGCGCAGGTCGCCGCCTGGAAGGTGCACATCGACCGGGCTCTCACACCAGCCGTTCGTGACCGCTGCGGCGGCTGCTGCCACCGAGCTCGTTCCAGAGGAGAGGGTCTCCCCCGCTCCGCGCTCCCAGACGCCGATCGTGATGTCATGCGGGCCGTCGACGCGGACGAGCTGCACGTTCGTCCGCGCCGGGAAACGGGCGTGCTTCTCGATCCGCGGGCCGAGGTCGCGCACGTCATCGCGCTCGGGTTCGCGCCGCACCACGGCGTGCGGATTGCCGACAGAGACCGGCGTGAACTCCACGTGCTCTCCATCCACATCCAACATCTCAGGCTCTCCCACCTCGACCTGCCCGACATCGAGCTCCACCACTCCGTCGCTACGCACGAACGCTTCGACCACGCGCCCGCCGACGCGCAGCTCGACCCGCTCGACGTCTGACCGCCGCGCGAGCCACGCGGCAGCGATCCGCGCGCCGTTGCCGGACAGCTCCGCCGTCGACCCATCCGCGTTCCAGATTCGCAGCTCGGCCCCGGCGCCGTCGACCGAGACGAGCTCCAGCAGCCCATCCGATCCGACGCCGTAGTGGTAGTCGCACAGCCGCCGCACGAGCTCGGGTGTCAGCGGCTGTGTCAGGTCAGCCGGCTCGACCAGCAGGTAGTCGTTGCCGAGCGCTTGCCACTTCGACAATCTCATCAGCGATCTCGTCCACGGGACGGTCGGCATTGACGCTAACAAGGCCGGGAATGCGTCGCATCCACTTGCGCTGGTAGGCGGCGTACCGTCGTGTGCGCAGGACAAGCGCGGCGAGTGCCTCGTCGGACGACAACTCCGCGATGTCCCGCAACCCGAGCGCACGCGCCGCCGTCGACGAGATCGGCCCTTGGAGAGCCGCTCTCACCTCGTCGACGACGCCTGCCTCAAACATCTCGCGGGCGCGGCGCTCGATTCGGTCGGTCAGCACGTCGCGCGGGACGTCGAGACCGAAGATCACGGTCGGATGCCGCGTTTCCGCCGTCCACAGCCGATCGGCTGCAGGACGGAGCGACGCCCCGAGCTCCGTCAGCTCGAGGGCGCGTACGACTCGGCGTCGATCGTTCGCGTGCAGTCGCGCGGCCGCCTCGGGATCCCTGTCGAGCAGAACGGCGTACGCGTCCTCGGCACCGAGGCGGTCGTACGCTCGCTCCCAGCGCCTCCGTTGGGCGGCGGAGGGCGCGGGCGGAACGCCGAGATCCGCGAGCGCAGCTCGGAGATAGAGCCCCGTGCCGCCGGCGACGACAGCCGTTCGGCCGGCCCCGAGGAGCTCGTCGATGGCCGCGTGCGCCTTCCGCGCGTACTCGGCGACGGACCCTTCGTCGGAGAGCGGCCAGATCCCGACGAGCCGCGTCGGCCGCTCGGGCTGGGCCGTCAGGATCGGCAGGCCGGCGTACGCCTGCATCGAGTCCGCTGAGACGACCTCGCCGCCGAGCCGATCGGCTAGCGCCTCGGCGGCGGCCGTCTTGCCCGACGCCGTCGGGCCGAAAACAGCGACGACGTCGACTCTAGGAATGATCCGCGCCGGCGCCCGTAGGCCGGGCCAGCTCGGCATTCATCGCCACCATCTCGGGGACGAAGGAGTCGTCATCGCGCTCGGGATGCAGCTCGCGATGCTCTCGGAACCACTCGACGGCACGCGCGATGCCCTCGTCGAGCGGCACCGCCGGGTCGTAGCCGAGGAGCTGGCGCGCCTTCGAGGTATCGGCGACGTAATGCGTCACCTCGCCGAGCAACGGTGGCGCCAGCGTGATCTTCGGCGCGACGCCCACTGCGCCGGCGATCAGCTCCGCAGCGCGGACGAGCGTATTGCCCTGCCCGTACGCGAGGTTGATCGTCTCGTTGACGACGCTTCCCGCGAGCAGGCGCTCGATCCCTCTGACGATGCCGTCGACACAATCGTCGACGTACGTGAAGTCGAGTGTCTTCTCGGCGCCGAAGACGGTAACGGGCTCGTCGCGAAGCATCGTGTGGATGAAGAGCGGAATCACGCGAACCATTCGTGCGAGATCGTTGTCGTAGCGGCCATAGACGTTCGAGAAGCGGAAGACGAGGTAGGGCAGCCCGTAGCACCGCGCGTACGAGTAGATCAGCGCCTCGCCCGCGATCTTCGACGCCGAGTAGGTGCTCTCCGTGAAGGCGAAGTCCGCTTGCCCTTCTTGCGTCGAGAAGCGATGGACGTCGCCGTAGACCTCGCGGCTCGACGAGAACACGATCGGGAGCTTCTGCTGCCGGCAGAACTCGAGGACGTTGAAGGTCATGATCGCGTTCTCGAGGGCGCGGTGCGGCTGACGGACGAGCTGATGCACCTTCGCGTGCGCGGCGAGGTGGACGACTAGGTCGACCTCGGGATACTCGACGCCGCCGATGCCACCGGGGAACGACGGGTAGTGGCCCGAGAGATCCTGAAGCAGGTACCGGAATTCCTCAGTCCACGTGTTCAGCCGCTTGTCGACACCGAAGACGTCGTAGCCGTCGCGGCTCAGCCGCACTGCGAGGTTGGTGCCGATCTGGCCGCTCGAGCCGGTGACGAGAATCCGCATCAGGCAGCCGCTCGGAGGCTCTGCACGCCGCGCAACGTCATCGAGCTCGCGCTCTCGATCCGCACCTCGGCGAACTCGCCCGGACCAGCCGTCCCGGTGAAGTTGACCGTCGTGTTGCGCCGTGTACGGCCGCGCAGCAGCGTCGCGTCGGTCCGGCTCGTCCCCTCCACGAGGACCTCCTCGACGCGGCCGACGCGCTCGGCGTTCCGTCGCGCGGCGACGCGCTGGACGACCTCGACGAGCCGCTCGATCCGCTCGTGCTTCACCTCGTCGGGGATCTGGTCGGCCATCGACGCGGCTTCCGTCCCGGCACGAGGCGAGTAAACGAACGTGAAGGCTCCGTCGAACGCAACCTCCTGCACCGCCGACAGCGTCTCTTCGAATTCGGGCTCGGTCTCGCCGGGAAAGCCGACGATCAGGTCCGTTGTCAACGCCAGGTCCGGGATAGCCCCACGCAGCTCGTCGACGAGCTTCAGGTAGCGCTCACGGCTGTAGGTCCGCCGCATCGACTTCAGAACACGGCTCGAGCCCGACTGCAGCGGCAGGTGCGCGTGCTCGCACACCGAGGCGCACTCCGCCATCGCAGCGATCACCGGCCGTCGGAAGTCCTTGGGGTGCGGGCTCGTGAAGCGGATCCGCTTGATCCCCTCGATTCCATCGCACCCGCGCAGCAGCTCCCCGAACTCGGTGCGTAGCTCCGGCGCGAGGTCGCGTCCCCACGAGTTGACGTTCTGACCGAGCAGCGTGATCTCGCGGACGCCCGCCGCGGCAAGCTGCGTCACTTCCGCCACCACGTCTCCCGGCCGGCGGCTGACCTCGCGTCCGCGAACAGAGGGGACGATGCAGTACGCGCACTTCGAGTTGCAGCCCATCGAGATCTGGACCCAGGCCTGGAAGGGGCGCTCTCGGTGCATCGGCAGATGTCCCGCGAAGGTGCGGTCTTCGAGACCGAAGCTCCCGCGGGCGAGGCCGAGGCCGCCCGCGCCCAGCCACTCGCCGAGATGCGGGATCGAGCCGGGTCCGAAGGCAACGTCGACGTACGGATAGAGGTGGAACAGCCGCTCGCGCTGCGCCTCGGCGTAGCAACCGCCGACGGCGATGATCTTGTCCGGATCGCGCTGTTTCAGCGCGGCGGCCTGGGCAAGGTGCGCGGCGAACTTCGTGTCGGGCTTCTCACGGATCGTGCACGTGTTGAAGACGAGCACATCGGCCTCTGCCTGCCCGTGCGCCTCGCCGAGGCCGAGCTCCTCCAACATGCCCTTGATCCGCTCGCTGTCGTGAGCGTTCATCTGGCAGCCGAACGTCGTGACGTGGTACCGGCGCACGGGCCAGAATGGTACCCGTGGCCTTTCCTGATTCCTCCTCGCTCGGGGTTTTCGCCGTCGCGGCGCTGGCGCTCCTTGCCATACCCGGCCCAGCGGTGCTCTACGTCGTCGTGCAGAGCGCGGAGCAGGGCCGGCGGGCAGGTCTCGCCTCCGTTGCGGGAATCCACCTCGGGACGCTCGTCCACGTCGTCGGCGCCACCGTCGGGCTCTCGGCGCTGATCGTCGCTTCCGCGGTTACGTTCAGCGTCGTGAAGTACGCCGGAGCGGCGTACCTCGTCTACCTCGGCGTACGGAAGCTGCTCGAGGGGAACGGCCGCGTCGTCTTCGAGCGTCGGACCGAGCCGCTTCGGCGGGCATTCGCGCGCGGCATCGTCGTCAACGTGCTCAACCCGAAGACGGCGCTGTTCTTCCTCGCGTTCCTGCCGCAGTTCATCGACGCCGACCGCGGCGCCGTCTGGTCGCAAGCGCTCGTGCTCGGGCTCGTCTTCGTCGGCCTCGGGCTCGTGAGCGACTCGTTGTACGCGCTCGCGGCCGGAAGCGCGGCCGGGATCCTCAGGCGCCGTCGGCGTGTGATGCGCTACGGCTCCGGGCTCGTGTACATCGGGCTCGGAGCGACCGCAGCGCTCGCGAAGCGGGCGTAGCTACGCGGCCTGGTCGGGGCGAACCTGCTCGGGTGTCCGCTGGGCGGCCGGTACGCCGTCCTGGGCGCCGCCGTTCGTGACATTGCGCGCGACATCCACCGCCCGACTCTCGCGGATGACGGTCACCTTCACCTGGCCGGGATACTCGAGCTGGTCCTCGATCTCGCGCGCAATCTCGTGCGAGAGGAGCACCGCGGCGTCGTCGTCCACCTCCGCCGGTCTGACGATGACGCGGATCTCTCGCCCGGCCTGCAGGGCGTACACCTTGTCGACGCCCGGCTTCTGTGCCGCGAGCTCCTCCAGCGACGCGAGCCGCTTGATGTAGTGCTCGAGGCTCTCGCCCCGCGCCCCGGGCCGAGACGCCGAGATGGCGTCCGCGGCGATCAGGAGCACCGCCTCGACCGTCTGCGGCTCGACCTCGTAGTGGTGCGCTTCGATCGCATGCACGACGTGCTGCGACTCGCCGTAGCGCCGCGCGAGCTGCGCGGAGATCGAGGCGTGCGAGCCTTCGACCTCGTGCGTCATTGCCTTGCCGAGGTCGTGCAGGAGGGCGGCGCGCTTCGTGACCTTGACGCTTGCCCCGACCTCGGAGGCCATGATCCCGGCAAGGTGTACGACCTCGAGCGTGTGCTTGAGGACGTTCTGGCCGTAGCTCGTGCGGTAGCGGAGGCGACCGAGGATCTTGACGAGCTCCTCGTGGAACTCGCCGCAGTTGGCTTCGAAGACGGCCTGCTCACCCGCCTGCACGATGTGATCCTCGATCTCGGCCTTGGACTGGTAGTACGTGTCCTCGATCCGCGCCGGGTGAATCCGGCCGTCCTCGATCAGCTTCTGGAGCGTGAGCTTCGCGACCTCACGCCGGATCCCGTCGAAGGAGGAGAGGACGACCGCCTGCGGCGTGTCGTCGATGATGAAGTCGACGCCGGTGAGGTGCTCGAGCGCACGGATGTTGCGACCTTCGCGGCCGATGATGCGACCCTTCATGTCGTCCGAGGGAAGCTCGATCACGGAGACCGTTGTCTCGGCGGCGTGGCTGGCGGCGACCCGCTGCAACGCGTCGGCGACGAGGTTGCGCGCGCGTCGCTTCGCCTCGATCCGGGCCTCCTCCTCGAGCTGGCGCACCCGCCGAGCCAGATCGTGGCGGACGAGGTCCTCGGATCGCTCGAGCAGGCTGAGCTTCGCTTCGTTCACGGTCATCCCGGAGATGCGCTGGAGCTCGGCGAGCTGCTCGCTCCGCGCTGCCTTCTGCTCCTCCTGCAGCTGCTTCAGGTGAACCTCGCGATCCGAGAGCCCCTGCTCGCGTCGCGAGATCTCGCCGAGCTTCCCGTCGACCTCCTCTTCCTTCGCGAGCAGCCGCTCCTCGACCTTCACTATGCGGGCTCGGTGCTCGGCGATCTCGTCGTCGATCTCGGCCCGGAGCGTGACGGCTTCCTCCCGCGCGGAGATCTGCGCCTCTCGCCGCAGGGTGTCCGCTTCGCGCTCCGCTTCCCGGCGGAGCGTGCCCGCGTCGTGCTCGGCGTCCTCCAGCAGGAGCTTCCGCTCCTGGCGAGCGGATCCGAGGCGGGACTTTCCCAGCGCGCCGACGGCAAAGGCGCCTGCGAGACCTCCCACAATCAACCCGATCAATATCCCAATTGCGACCACCATGAGCAGCTCCTGGGTTGGTTGGCGCGGTCGCTACCGCGGCCCACCCGGCGATCCGGCCGGCACGGGATGTCCCGAATCTCTGCAGCGAGCCGACACCTCGGCTCGGGAAGCGGTTGGCTAGGTCGCCGCCTTCAGAAGCCTTTCGGTGTCGAGGTGATCGGTTGGCGTGGTCACTGTGGTCGTAAGCGATCTCGTTGCGATTCGGAAAACGTCGCTATGCAGGCAAAATGTCGAATGAGGCAACTCGCATCCTACCCCGGTTCGGGTCTCAGTTGCAAAAGTCGGGGCCGAGCGCGACCTCGCACGACTCCTCGCTGAACCCCTTTGTGGCCAGAAATCTGGCTGTTCTGGCGCCTGCGCCGCGACGCTGCACGACCTTCCGGGCCCGGTCGGGCTCGGGCTCGAGGCCCGCGATCGCCGCCTCGACGAGGTCGCCGACCAGGCCCTGGCCGGCGAGATCGTGGCGGATCGCCGCATCGCCGTAGCCACGTCCCGCGAGGCTCTCGGCGCGGGCGACGGCGAAGCGCCCGTCGTCGAGGGCGCCGGCATCTTCGAGCGTGCGGAGCGAAGCCTCGGCCGCCGCGGGAGCAACGGCCGCACGCTCGAGACGCGCCGCGAGACGTGCCCGCGACATGTCCCGCGTGCGCAGGGCCCGCCCGGCGATGCTCAATGCCTCCGCCCGGCGAAGCTCGCGGCGCAAGGCTCGAAGCGCCGGCCGGTCGAGCGCGCGCCCCTTCGACAACCCGGCACGCACGACAACCGTGTCCGGGACCGTGCGCCAGGGAGCGCCGTCGAGCTCGACGGCGACGCGTCCCCGGCGGTCCTCGCGGAGCGCCGTGATCGTCGGCACTACTTCGACGCGGCCTTCTCGACCGCCTCCTCGCCGACCTTTCCGTTGTGGTCGGGAGTACCCACATCCGCCGCGGGCAGGAGCCGCGCCGATGCCACCTGCTCCGGTCCTACGTCCGCCTGGATGCGCGCGAGGATCGCCTGGCAGACGTCCGGATGCTCGCGAAGAAACGCGGTTGCGTTCTGGCGGCCCTGGCCCAGCCGTTCCTCGTCGAAGCTGAAGTACGAACCGGACTTCTGGACGAGCTTCCGCTCGAGCGCCGCGTCCAGGACCGTCCCCTCCCAGGAGATGCCGGAGCCGTAGATGATGTCGAACTCGGCCTGCTTGAACGGCGGAGCGACCTTGTTCTTCACGACCTTGACGCGCACCCGGTTGCCGATCGCCTCCACGCCTTCCTTCAGCGTCTCGATACGCCGGATGTCGAGCCTCACGGAGGAATAGAACTTCAGCGCCCGGCCGCCCGGCGTCGTCTCGGGGTTGCCGAACATGACGCCGATCTTCTCGCGGAGCTGGTTCGTGAAGAGGCAGATGGTGTCGGTGCGGTTCAGCGTGCCGGCGAGCTTGCGCAACGCCTGGCTCATCAGCCGCGCCTGGAGGCCGACGTGCGAATCGCCCATCTCGCCCTCGATCTCCGCCTTCGGGGTCAGAGCGGCGACGGAGTCGACCGCGACGACGTCGAGCGCGCCCGACCGGATCAGGAGCTCGGCGATCTCGAGCGCCTGTTCACCGGTGTCGGGCTGTGACACGAGCAGGTCGTCGATGTTGACGCCGATGCGCTTCGCGTACGTAGGATCCATCGCGTGCTCGGCGTCGATGAACGCACAGATGCCGCCGCGCCGCTGAGCCTCCGCGATGACGTGGTAGACGAGCGTCGTCTTGCCGGACGACTCCGGCCCGAAGACCTCGACGATGCGCCCGCGCGGCAGCCCG
>JBKPDB010000092.1:0-12588 GCA_046727655.1 Actinomycetota bacterium | reverse complement strand
CGACCCGATCGACACGACGTCCTTGGCGACGTCCTTCTTCGAGATGACGCGCGCGTCACGAAGGCGCTCCTCGAGCGTCGCGATGCGGTGCTCCAGGAGCATCTGCTCGTTCTTCGCGTCGTCGTACTCGGCGTTCTCGGCAATGTCGCCGAACTCGCGCGCTACGCGGATCCGCTCCGCGACCTCGCGGCGCTTGACGGTCGAGAGCTCCTCGATCTCCTTCTTGAGCTTCTCATACCCTTCGGATGTGAGGATGACTTCCTTCACGGCTTGATACCCCTTCTCATGAAAAAAGCGCGGCGCAGAGGCGCCATCGCGGGCGGGAATGGTAGCGATCCCGGAAGGGGTCGTCAATAGGCTCCGCGGGTACCATTTTCCGTCCTGTGCAGGTAGATCTTCGCCAAGCCTGGCAGCTCCGGGAGGTCCGGATCCCCACCCGTCTCGTCCTCGCCCCGATGGCGGGCGTGAGCGTCCAGGCCTTCCGGCGCCAGGGCCGCCGATACGGTGCGGGCCTCGTCTGCTCCGAGATGGTCAGCTGCGCCGGCCTCGAGCACCGGAACGAGCGGACGCTCGGCTTCCTCCGGGTCGCTCCCGACGAGCATCCACTCGCGATCCAGATCTTCGGCTCGGAGCCGTCGACCATGGCCGAGGCCGCAAGGATGGTCACCGCGGCCGGTGCCGATATCGTGGACATCAACTTCGGCTGCCCGGTGCGGAAGGTCACGAGGACCGGCGCAGGCGCCACCCTGCTCGAGGATCCGCGGCGCGCGGCCGCGATCGTCGAGGCCGTCGCCTCGGCGGTCGACGCGCCCGTCTCCGTCAAGATGCGCCGCGGGCTCGAGGACGGCTCCCGCGCCTGCCTATCCGTCGGCCCCCGGCTCGTCGAGGCTGGAGCCGCCTCGCTGACGCTCCATCCGCGCTCGGCACGCCAGATGTACACGGGTGAGGCCGATCACAGCCTGACGGCCGAGCTCGTCGAACTGGTGGACGTCCCTGTGGTCGCGTCCGGCGACATCACGTCGCGTGCCCGCGCCCAGAGCGTGCTCGCCGCCACCGGCGCCGTGGCGGTGATGGTCGGCCGCGGCGCCCAGGGAAATCCCTGGGCACTGCGGGAGATCGTGGATGGCGACGCAGCCGAGCCCTCGCGTGAGGAGGTCGCCGCGGAGCTGATCCTCTTCGTCCGGGAGACCGTGCGCGAGCTCGGGGAGCGCAGAGCGGCCGGGTTCCTGAAGAAGTTCTACGGCTGGTATCTGGGACATGGGCGCTTCCCGAAGCAGTTCAAGCAGGAGCTCGTGCAGCTGGACGCCACCGACGACGTCGTCACCCGGCTGTTCGCGGCCGCGCCCCCTGCCGCCGAGATCTTGGAACGAATCGAGGTCGACCTGCCCGACCCCGCCGAGGAGATCCTCCTCGACTCGATGCCGATCTCTATCTACGGCGGCGGCTAGCGCTCGCGCGAAGGCGACGTGGTCGCCGCGTCCGTGCTCTTCGCGATCCGGTTCTTCCCGTCGGACTTCGCCCGGTAAAGCGCCGCGTCGGCGGCGCGCAGCAGGTCGTCCGCCGTGTCACTCGTCCCGAGCTCTGCGATGCCGAAGCTGGACGTCATCTGCACCGCCTGCCCGTCGGAAACCGGGACCGCGAAGGTGCTCAGCGAGTGGCGCATGCGCTCCGCGACTGTCGCGGCCTCGCCTGCGTCCGTGCCGGGCAGGAGGATCGCAAACTCTTCGCCGCCGATCCGGCCCGCCACGTCGACGTCGCGGACGTGTGAGCGCAGCAGCTCCGCAAACGCCCGCAAGACGACGTCGCCGACGGGATGTCCGAACAGGTCGTTGATTCGCTTGAAGTTGTCGATGTCGGCGAGGATGACCGCCAACGGCTCGCCGAAGCGTTTCGCCCGTTCGATCTCCGCTGCGAGCGCTCCGCCGAAGCCGCGGCGGTTGACGAGGCCGGTGAGATCGTCCGTGATGGCCTGCCGCTGGACGACGTCGTGGGCGCGCGCGTTCTCGAGCGCGACCGCCGCCTGCGATGCAAGCCGTTCGGCCAGCCGCAGCGACTCCCGGTCAAAGCCACCCGCGGGCGGGTGAAGCCGCAACGTCGTCTCGCCGTCGACAGGCGATCCGAGCGGCACCGACACGACCTCCGAGCCACCTTCGTCGACGATGCCCACCCACGCGACCTCCTCACCGCCGGCGAAAACCTGCCCGCCGCGGGCACCCGTCGCCTCCGTGATCACCTCGAGGATGACGGGCAGCAACACGCGCGGGTTGTGCGTCGCTGCGAGCGCATCTCCGACGAGCTCGAGGGCCTCCCGCGGGTCGCGGTGGGCAGGCGCCGGACGCCTGCGGCGGTCGCGCCGCGGGCGTTCAAGCTCACTCCGCCTGCGGTCCTGCAGCTTCCACGCCGCGAAGCTCACGGCAGTCAGTCCCGCGAGAACAGCGACTGCCACGAGCATTGTCGGCCCGGACGCGAGCAGCCCGTCCACCGACGCCTGGTCGAATCCCGCGTGCACGACGGAATCCTGCCGCGCCGTCACGATGGACGCCGCGCTCAGTGGTTTCGCTCCCAGACGAGGCGGAGGCCTTCGAGGGTCAGGAACGGGTCGACCTTGCCGATGGTGCGGGAGTGCGGCGCTATCAGGTCGGCGAGCCCACCGGTGGCGACGGCGGGCGCTTCGGCGCCGAGCTCGCCCCGAATGCGGTCGACGATGCCGTCGACCTGTCCGGCAAATCCGTAGACGACGCCCGACTGGAGCGCGGCGACCGTCGTCTTGCCGATGACGGTGTCGGGCGCGACGAAGTCGACCTTGCGGAGCCTCGCCGCGCGCCCGAACAGCGCATCCATCGAGATCTCGATGCCCGGGGCGAGGACACCGCCGACGTACTCCGCGTCCACTGACACGACGTCGAAGTTCGTGGACGTCCCGAAGTCGACGACGATGCAGGGGGCGCCGTAGCGCTCCGCTGCAGCGACCGCGTTCGCGATGCGGTCCGGCCCGACCTCGCGCGGGTCGTCGTATCGAACGGGAATTCCTGTCTTCACGCCCGGGCCGAGCTCGAGCACCTCGGCATGCGTATACCGCCCGGCAAAGTCGTGGTACGGGCGCACGAGCTGCGGGACGGTCGAGGAGAGGCAGATCCCGTCGACGCTCTCGAGGTCGACGAAGCTCCGATAGAGCGCCCACAGCTCGTCGCCGCTTCGGTTCGGCTCGGTTGCGATGCGCCAGTGCTCCCGCAGCTCGTCGCCGCCGAACGAGCCGAAAACCGTCTGCGTATTGCCGACGTCGACGGCCAGCAGCATGCGGCCATCATCACAGTCCTTCGCGCTCGACGAAAGACCTGCGGTTGTACTAGAGATCGTCGTCCGTCGTCAGGCTCTCGCCGATCTTCTCGGCGAGTGCCTCGGCGGTCAGGCTCGGCTCGTCACCGTCGCTTCGCAACTCTTCGACCGTGACGTCGCTCGATGTCCAGACCTCCGCCCGCGGGATGATTCGCGTCGGGCGGTTCTTGTCCCAGACCCACACGTCCTCCATGCGGAGGTGGAAGAACGGGTAGTTCGCCTGCGAGACCTGGGCAAGGTCGAGCTTGTTGCAAAGGTAGGTGGCGTCCTGTGTCAGAACGCAGTAGCGGAAGAGCCCGAAGACCGCCGTGTACTCGCGCTTCAGCCGCAGCTCGAGGTCGGCCTCGAACTCGTCGAGCTCGTCGATATGGCTCATTCCACGATCACCGGCTACGAGTCTAGCTCCGCGAGGAGAGTCTCGACCCGCCCCACACCGGGCACGTCCAGCGCCGGATCGAGCTCCGCGAGAGGCTCCAAGACGAACCGTCGCTCAGCGAGTCGCGGATGCGGCACTTGGAGCTGTGGCTGGTCGATGGTCTGGTCGCCGTAGAGCAGTAGATCGAGGTCGAGCGTGCGTGGCCCCTGCGGCGGAGAAGAGCTTCGGTCACGGCCGAACAGGCGCTCGATCTCGAGGAGCGCGTCGAGCAGCATCGCTCCGGAAAGACGCGTCTCGAGCTCGACGACTCCGTTCAAGAACTGCGGTTGGTCGAGAAACCCAACCGGATCGGTGTTGCGGAATGTCGAGACGCGGACAACCTCCGTTTCGGGCAGCTCGCGGAGCTCGTCGACCGCCGCACGCAACGTCCATTCGCGATCGCCGAGATTCGAGCCGAGAGCGACGAAAGCACGCGTGATCACGGGAGGTTACTCTGCTCACTTGGCCCTGAAGTTGCTGACCGGTGCGGCGCTCGCCCTGATCCTCGCCGGTCCTGCCCGAGCCGATCTCGTACAGCTCACTCCGTCAAACCAGAGCCCGCGGCTCGCCCGGCAAGCGGGTGGCAAAGAGCTCGCACGCGAGCTTCGAATCTGGCGCGTTCCGACCTACGCCGTTGACGGCCTCCGCGTGGCCGGCGTCGTGCGCCTTGCTCGGCCGGAGCGGATGTTCGCGACGACTGGTCTCCTCGAGACGGCAACCGATCCGCTCGTGGGGACCGAATGGTGGCGACCGGTGATCGGCGCCGACCGTCAAGCGCCGCCCGGCTCCGGAAAGCCGGTGTCGATCGTCGATTCGGGCGTCGACGTCACGCACCCGGAGTTCACCGGCCGTGCGAACACGTCCATTCTCAACGAGCAGACCACGAGCGACGAAGACGAAGAGCACGGCACCGAGGTCGCTTCGGTCCTCGGCGCGCCGAACAACGGCGTCGGCATCGTCGGCGTCTACCCTGAGGCCAGGCTGTTCATCTGGGATGCGAGCCCGTTCGGGTTCCTGAACGAGGGAGAGGCGATTCAGGGGATCGTCGAGGCCGCGCGGCGCGGTCCCGGCGTGATCAACCTGAGCTTCGGCGGAGAGGAGAACGACCCGCTCCTCTCCGACGCGATCTCGCTCGCATTCCGTACGGGCTCGCTCGTCGTCGCCGCCGCAGGCAACGAGGGATTCGAAGGCAGTCCGCCGAACTTCCCGGCTTTCTACCCGCACGTCCTCACAGCGGGCGCGACGAACGACGGCGGCACCGTCACCGGCTTCTCGAGCATCTCGCCGTTCGTCGATCTGGTCGCTCCGGGCGCGCGGATCCCGGTGGCCGAGCCGATCTCTCAGGAGCCTTCCGGCTACTCACTCGCGTCCGGAACGAGCTTCTCGGCGCCTCTCGTCGCGGGAGCGGCGGCGTGGATCTGGACGCGGCGGCCGGAGCTCGACAACACCCAGCTGTTCGAGCTGATGCGCCGCTCGGCCACCGACATCGGCGCAGCCGGCTTCGACAACGCCTCGGGCGCGGGCCTCCTCAGCATCCCGGCGGCCCTCGGGCTCAGGGCGCCGACGCGTGATCCCCAGGAGCCGAACGAGAAGCCGAACGAGATTGAGGCGAACGGCGTGTTCCCGACGGGCACGACGCCGCTGACACGGCCGGGTCAGAGCAACGCCGTGCTGAGCGCACGTGTCGAGCAGAACGAGGATCCGCTCGATCTCTACCGCGCGTGGGCGCCTGCAGGGATGACGCTCAGGGCTCGGGTGAAAGGCTCGGTCACAGTGCGGATACTCCCGCGGTTCCCGAAGGGCAAGAGAGCAGGGCCCCTAGGCGTCGGGAAACACGGGCTCGCGCGCTATGCGAACAAGAGTCGCCGCGGCGCGTACGTGTACGTCGAGGTCCGCCCCTCCGTGCGCATGGCGGAGTACACGCTTCGGCTCACGGCCGCTCGGCCGTAGCGGCGGTCCACGCCACGGGGAGCCCGGCCGGCCTCGCGTGCGGCTTGCGAACACGCACCCGCACGCGCTCGAGGGAGAAGCGTTCGACGACGGCGTCGGCGACAGCGGACGAGAGCGCCTCCAGGAGGTGGTACCGCGTGCCGTCCGACACCTGCTTCACGAGCTCCGCGACGACGACGTAATCGACCGTGTCCGCGAGCCGGTCCGACCGTGCGGCGTCGGGGACCACGAGGCGAATGTCAAAGAGAAACGTCTGCCCACGGGCGCGCTCGGCCTCGTCGGCACCGTGATGCCCGAAGATCTCGAGCCCTTCCAGCTCGACGACGATCATCCGCTCTGCACCGCCGCCGCGACCGTGAGCGCCTCGACGTGCTCGCGTACGTCGTGTGCACGGATGATCGTCGCGCCGCGCTCGAAAGCGGCGACGGCCACCGCGAGGCTCGCCGAGAGCGGCCCTGTCTTCGCCGCGGGATCGCCGAGGATGCGTCCGAGCGAGCTCTTGCGCGAGAAACCGATCAGCACGGGACGGCCGAGCGCCAGCAAGACGTCCAAACGGCGCACGAGCTCGAAGTTCTGCTGCACCGTCTTGCCGAATCCGATCCCTGGGTCGAGGCAGATGCGCTCCTCCGCAATCCCTGCTTCGACCGCGAAGCGCAACCGGTCTTCGAGGAAGGCTGCGACACCGGAGACGACATCGACGTAGGTCGGTTCGACCTGCATCGTCCGGGGCTCGCCTTGCATGTGCATCAGGCAGACGTACGACCCGGCTTCCGCGGCGACCTCGGCAAGCTTGTCGTCGCCTCGCAACGCCGTCACGTCGTTGACGAGCTCGGCCCCGAGCTCGACCGCGCGCCGCGCGACCTCGGCCTTCGTCGTGTCGATCGAGATCGGCGCACCGTGAAGCCCTTCGAGCACCGGAACGACACGACGCAGCTCCTCGTCGAGCGAGACGCCCTCCGAGCCCGGACGAGTCGACTCGCCCCCGACGTCGACGATCGCCGCGCCTTCATCCACCATGCCCCACCCGGCCGCCACCGCCGCCGCCGGCTGCAGGTGGACACCGCCGTCGGAGAAGGAGTCCGGAGTCACGTTGACGACGCCCATCACGGATGGACGAGGGAACCGAGCTTCGATCGGGACACGGCCGCTCGTCATCGGTCGATCCTAGTGGTGATACTCATGGACCAAAGCATGGCCGCGGCCGCGCCCGATCAGCCACCGGTTTGCGGCCCACGCCGGACCAAACGCAATGGCAAACCCGAGCGCGATGCTCCACCAGAACTTCGCGTCGCCGAGACCGGCATCGATCGCTCCCGGCACGAGCAGCACGAACGCATTGTCGACCGCTTCCATGATCGCGATCGACACTGTCTCCGAGGCGATCGCGACGCCGGTCGCACGGCGGAAGGAGAGGCCCGCACGCAGGACCGGGAAGATGGTGAGCGCATAGCCGAAGACGAAGGCGAGGACGACGGCCAGGAAGATCGAGGCGGCATTGCTCCAGCCGGCCGCGGTTGCGATCGCCATGCCGACGAGCTCGCCGGCGCCGCATCCGATGAGGCAGTGCGTTGTCGCCGACAGCGCGGCACGGTTGAGATCCGGCTCAGCGTGTGCGTGCAAAGCGCTGCACGGCGTCCAGAAGCTCTTGGCTCTTCTCCGCGGCTGAAGCGGGATCGCCGGACGAGAGTGCATCGGCGACACAGTGGTTGACGTGATCGTCCAGCACCTTGAAGGCGAGGCTCTCGAGCGCCGTGTTCACCGCCGAGATCTGTGTGAGGATGTCGATGCAGTAGCGATCGTCCTCGACCATCCGCTCGATTCCGCGAACCTGCCCTTCGATCCGGTGCAGGCGCTTCGTCAACGCCTCCTTGTCGTACCCGTGCTTCATGTTGCCTCCCTCGTGCTGTGGAAGCGCCGCAACCGCAGGCTGTTCGTCACGACGAACAACGACGAAGCGGCCATGGCCGCCGCGGCGATGATCGGATTGAGCAGTCCGGCGACGGCCAGCGGAATCGCAGCCACGTTGTAGGCGAACGCCCAGAAGAGGTTCGCCTTGATCGTTCGCAGGGTTCGCCGCGCGAGCCGGATCGCATCCGCTGCGCCGCGCAGGTCGCCCGAGACAAGCGTCAGGTCGGAGGCCTGAATCGCGACGTCGGTCCCGGTTCCGATTGCGATCCCGAGGTCGGCCCGTGCGAGAGGAGGAGCGTCGTTGACGCCGTCGCCCACCATCGCGACCACTCGGCCCGCCTCCTGCAGACGGCGCACCTCGGCCTCCTTCTCGTGCGGGAGCACCTCCGCGATGACGTCCTCGATCCGGACCTCCTCCGCAACTCGCTCTGCGGTGTCCTTGCTGTCGCCGGTGAGCAGGACCGGCGTGAGTCCGAGCTCCTTCAATTGTTCGACGGCGTCCTTGCTCGTCGGCTTCAACGTGTCGCGGACGAAGAGCTTCGCGCGAGGCACACCGCCCCACGAGACCGCGATCGCGCCCGCCTCGCCCGACACGTCCACTTCGCGTCCCTCGACGACTCCGCACACGCCCATGCCGGGAAGGTTCCGGAAGTCAGCGACGGCGGGAAGCGCGCCGACCTCCTTCTGCGCTGCGGCGGCGACGGCCTTCCCGATCGGATGCTCGCTGGCCGCCTCCACGGCACCGGCAAGACGAAGTGCCTCGCCGACATCCGCGCCGTTCAGCGGCACAACCTCGACCAGTTGCAGCTTGCCCTCGGTGACCGTGCCGGTCTTGTCGAGGACGACGGTGTCGATGCGCCGCGTCTGCTCGAGGATCTCCGGCCCCTTGATGACGATCCCGAGCTGCGCTCCGCGGCCGATGCCGACCAGCAGGGCCGTTGGAGTGGCGAGGCCGAGGGCACAGGGACACGCAATGATCAGGACGGCGACTGCGGCCGTGAAGGCGGCGCCGTCATCGCCGGTGAACGCAAGCCAGCCTGCGAGCGTCCCTGCGGCGACGACGAGGACTGCGGGGACGAAGACGCCGGAGACCCTGTCGACGATGCGCTGAATAGGAGCTTTCCCCGCCTGCGCCTCCGCGACCAGCCGGGCGATCTGCACGAGAGCGGTGTCGGCGCCGACCTTCGCCGCGCGAACGACAAGGCGGCCGTACGTGTTGATCGTGCCACCGGCGACCTCCACGCCGGGCTCGACCTCGACGGGCACCGGCTCGCCGGTCAACAGCGAGCGATCGATGGCGGACCCGCCTTCCTCGACGACTCCATCGGTCGCAACCTTCTCTCCTGGTCGAACGACGAAGCGATCGCCGACGCGAAGAGCATCGATCGGTACGAGCACCTCGCTGCCGTCACGGAGGACATGGGCGTCCTTCGCCGCGAGGTCGAGCAGCTCCTGCACGGCTGCGCCCGAACGACGACGAGCATTCGCTTCGAAGAATCGGCCCAGGAGGATGAGCGTCGTGGTCACGCCTGCGACTTCGAAGTACACGTCGGCGTCGAGGCCCGCGACGAGGACGAGTGCGGACCAGCCCCAGGCGGCGACCGTCCCGATCGAGATGAGGGTGTCCATCGTCGCTGTGAAGTGGCGCGCGTTGAGCAAAGCGGCGCGGTGAAACGGGAAGCCGGCCCACAGCACGATCGGCGTCGCGAGCGCGAACGCGAGCCACTCCCAGCCGTCGAATTGAAGAGGCGGGATCGCGGCGAGCAAGACGAGCGGGATCGTCAGCGCGATGGAAGCGCCCAGCCGTGTCTGCAGCGGCCCGGCGAGCTCCCCGGAAGCCTGGTCGCTCGTCGGCAGAGCGGCGGAGTAGCCCGTGGCTTCGACCGTCTCGATGAGGTCCTCGAGCCGCTGCCGACGCGGATCGAAGTCAACGGAAGCGAGCTCGGTCGCGTAGTTCACGCTCGCGTCGACGCCGTCGAGGTGGTTGAGCTTCTTCTCGACGCGTGCAGCGCAAGAAGCGCAGGTCATACCGCCGATCTGAAGCTGAATGCGACTGGGAGCGTCGACGGCCATTAAGCCGCCTCGTAACGAGCGCAGTGCATCGCAGGCACGCGGTAAGTCGCGGTCTCGCGCATGCCTAAAAGTATACCCCTGCCGGGTATAAAGCCTTCAGCCTTTCAAGCGGCCGCGACGGCGGGCTTAGCCCGTCGTCGCCGAAACCGCTACTCGGAGATCAGCTTCACAGCGGCGTGAACATCATCATGGCTCGCGCGAAGCGCGAGCCGGATGTTCACGCCTTTTCGGGGGGCGGCGGCTGCATCGTCGCGCCCGGGATCGGGAACGGGCGCGGCTTCGGTTCCGGCTTCCGCTTCTTGTCGTCCGCCGGCTCGGGCTCGGGAGGCGCAGCAGCCGGCCTCTCCGCGAAGACTTCTTCCTCGCTGTCGCCGGCGAGGAGCCGTTCGAACTGCTCCTTGTCGATCGTCTCGCGCTCGATCAGGATCGCCGAGATCTTGTGCAGTTCGTCGATGTGCTCCCTGAGGACGCGCGTCGCGGTGTCGTGCGCTTCCTCGATCACGCGCCGGATCTCGTCGTCGATCTCGCGCGCGATCTCCTCCGAGTAGTCGGGCTCGGCGCCCATCTCACGGCCGAGGAACGGCATGTCGTGGTTTCGGCCGAGCACGCGAGGGCCGAGCTTCTCGCTCATGCCGAAGCGCATGATCATCTGCTTCGCGGTGCTCGTGACCTTCTCGAGGTCGTTCGCGGCACCGGTCGTTACCTCATTGAAGACGATCTCCTCGGCCGCACGGCCGCCGAGAGTCATGGCGAGATTCGCCATCAGGTTCGCCTTCGTCGTGAGATAGCGATCCTCGCGCGGCAGCGAAATCGTGTATCCGAGCGCCTGTCCGCGGCCGATGATCGAGATCTTGTGGACCTCGGACTCCTGGTCGAGGTAATGGCCGACGATCGCGTGGCCGAGCTCGTGGTACGCGGTGATCTTCCTCTCCTCCTCCGAGAAGAGCCGCGTCTTCTTCTCCGGCCCGGCGATCACGCGCATGATCCCTTCCTCGAGCTCCTCCTGCTCGATGACCTTCTTGCCGCGGCGCGCTGCGAGCAGCGCAGCTTCGTTCACGAGGTTCGCAAGGTCGGCGCCGGTGAAGCCCGGCGTGCCGGCGGCGAGCGTGTCGAGGTCGATCTCCGAAGCCAGCGGCTTGCCCTTCGAGTGCACCTCGAGGATCTTGCGGCGACCGTTCCGGTCCGGGCGGTCGACGACGATCTGCCGGTCGAAGCGGCCCGGGCGGAGCAGGGCCGGATCGAGGATGTCGGGGCGGTTCGTCGCTGCGATCAGGATGATGTTGTCCTTCAGCTCGAACCCGTCCATCTCGACGAGGAGCTGGTTCAGCGTCTGCTCGCGCTCGTCGTGACCACCGCCGAGCCCGGCGCCGCGGTGCCGGCCGACGGCGTCGATCTCGTCCATGAACACGATGCACGGCGACGCCTGCTTCGCCTGCTCGAACAGGTCGCGCACGCGGGAGGCGCCGACACCGACGAACATCTCGACGAAGTCGGAGCCCGAGATCGAGAAGAACGGCACGCCGGCCTCACCGGCAACTGCGCGTGCTAGGAGCGTCTTACCCGTACCGGGCGGCCCGTACAGGAGCACGCCCTTTGGGATCCGTGCGCCGAGCGCCTGGAATTTCTTCGGGTTCTCGAGGAACTCCTTGATCTCCTGCAATTCCTCGACCGCTTCGTCGACACCGGCGACGTCCTTGAAGCCGATCTTCGGCGAGTCGGGCGTCATCCGCTTCGCGCGCGACTTGCCGAAGGACATGACCTTCGAGCCACCCCCCTGCACCTGATTCATCAGGAAGATCCAGAAGCCGAAGAGGAGGACGAAGGGCAGCAGCGAGGTGAGGATCGACCACCACGGCGACGAGCCGGTGCCCTTCGAGTCGAACGTCACCTCGTGGTCCTGCATCGTCTTCTGCAGGCCCGGGACGGACTGGTCGCTCGGGTAGTGAACGGTTGCGGTCTTCTTCTCCTCGCCCTTGTACGAGAGCTTCAGCTCGTGCTTGTTCGGGTTGAAGACGACCTCCTTGATCTCACAGCTCTCAGGACAGGCCTGGATCTGCTGGATCGCCTGCGAATAGGTGATCTTCTCGCTCTTGGCCCCGTGCCCGCTCAGGGTCTGCAGCGCCAGCCAGACGAGCGCCGCAATGATGACGAGCGGAAAAAGCGCGCTACGGAAAAAACGGTTCACTAAACCTCTTTCGGCAGGGTACCAGCCTCGGTTTGGCCTTCTGCGCCCCCGGATGGGGGATCAGGCCGCTTCAGGCCCGCCTTCGGGAAGGAGATCCGGGTCCAATACGCCCACGTAGGGCAGGTTCCTGTAACGCTCGGCGAAGTCGAGGCCGTACCCGATCACGAACCGGTTCGGGATCTCGAACCCGATGTAGCGCACGGGGACGTCGATCTGGCGCCGTTCCGGCTTCGTCATGAGCGCGCACACCTCGAGGCTTGCCGGCTCGCGCGATTCCAGGTTTCGAATCAGGTAAGAGAGCGTCAGGCCGGAGTCGATGATGTCCTCGACGACGAGGACGTCGCGCCCCTCGATGTTGATGTCGAGGTCCTTCAGGATCCGTACGACGCCGGAAGAGTCCGTCTGGGCGCCGTAGCTCGAGATCGCCATGAAGTCGATCTCGCAGGGGATGCTCAACGTGCGCATCAGGTCGGCCATGAAGAAGACCGCCCCCTTGAGGACCCCGATCAGCAGCAGGTCACGACCGGTGTAGTCGGTGGAGATCTCCTCGCCGAGCTCGACGACGCGCGACCGCAACCTCTCCTCGTCGATGAGGATCTCGCGAACGCCGAGCTCGAGCTCAGCTTGCGACACGCTCGGCGCGGACCCCTTCGGCTTCGACGATTCCGGGCACGGCGACGACTTCGTCTCCCCGCACGACGAGCGGCCACGTCTCTCGCGC
>JBKPDB010000091.1:0-7754 GCA_046727655.1 Actinomycetota bacterium | reverse complement strand
CTTCTGAGGGGAACTTTCTCTATGTGCCCGTCGAGGATCCGCAGGCGCTCGCCGACCGGCTGCTCGCACATGGGCTCGCCGTGCGTCCGGTCCCGGGCGGCATCCGGATCACTGTTCGCAACGAGCCGGACGACGAACGGCTCCTCGCGGCCCTCTAATAGATCGCGTCGCCCGTCGCCGGGTCGAAGAAGTGCAGGCGGCCGATGTCGACAAGGAGGTCGACCTTCTCCTGCTCGCGCGCGTTGGTGTCACGGTCGAGCCGCGCGATCCAGACATTGCCGAGGACGTCCGCCACCGCGGCCGCGTCCTCGCCCACTGCCGCCTTGACGTCCTCGCCGCGGACCGCTCGACCGCTGATGCCGAAGTGCGCGAAGACCTCCGAGCCCATGTCCTCGCGGATGTCGACGACCGCCGTCAGCCGTCGTCCGTCGTCGGCGCCGCCCGTGAGCTCAGCGTCCTCGAGATCCTCCGGTCGAATCCCGAGGATCAGCCGCTTCCCCTCGAAGTGCGGTAACGCGGGCCGGGCCGCGAGCACCCCCTCGCCGACCTGCAGCGTGTCGTCGCCGATCGTGACGGTGAAGCGTCCGTTCGAGCGGGCGAGGTCGACGCCGATGAGGTTCATCGCCGGCGACCCGATGAACTCGGCGACGAAGAGATTGCGGGGCCGGTCGTAGAGCTCCTGCGGCTTCGCAACCTGCTGCAACACACCGTCGCGCATGATCGCGACGCGGTCGCCCAGCGTCATCGCCTCGACCTGGTCGTGCGTGACGTAGATCGTGGTCACGCCGAGCTCACGCTGGATCCGCGCGATCTCGGCGCGCATCTCCACCCGTAGCTTCGCGTCGAGGTTCGACAGCGGCTCGTCCATCAGGAAAGCCCTCGGCTCGCGCACGATCGCGCGGCCCATCGCCACGCGCTGGCGCTGCCCTCCGGACAGCGTCCGCGGCTTCTTGGGCAGCACCTCGGCGAGGCCGAGGGTCTTCGCCGCGCCGCCCACGCGCTCGCGGCGCCTCTCCTTCTTCACGCCGCGCAGCTTGAGCCCAAAGGCGATGTTGTCGAACGCGCTCATGTGCGGGTAGAGCGCGTAGTTCTGGAAGATCATCGCGATGTCGCGGTCCTTCGGCGGCAGCCGGTTCACGACCTCCCCGCCGATGATCACGCGGCCCTCCGTGATCGGCTCGAGCCCGGCGACCATCCGCAGCGCGCTCGTCTTACCACACCCGCTCGGCCCGACGAGGACGACGAACTCGCCGTCTTCGATCTCGAGGTCGAGCTCCGACACAGCGCGAGTCCCGTCCCCGTAGACCTTCGTCAGCTTGTCGAGCGTGATCTCGGCCATGCTCTCCGCGCCCAGAGATTAGTAAGTAATATCCCGCGCCGGGTGGAGGCTGCCACCGTCGCACGGCCGCGGGGGAGGCGCTGGACGAACGTGTTCGAGCGCCAGGGTCTCTTTGCATCCGCCCTCATCTCGCCGGCAGTGCTGTTCGTGCTGGTCCTCGTCGGCGGCCCGCTGCTGCTTGCGATCTGGCTGAGCTTCACGAACGCCACCACGGGACTGCACGGGAGTTGGATCGGCCTCGAGAACTTCCGGCGCGAGTGGGGGAACCCGGCGTTCCAGCACGCCGTGTGGCACACGTTCCTCTTCACCGTCATCTCTCAGGCGATCGTGCTCGTCGGTGCGGGGTTCATCGCACACGCGCTGATGAGGGACTTCCCTGGGAAGTGGTTCCTGCGTTTCCTCATCCTGCTCCCCTGGGCGGCACCGATCGCTCTCAGCCTGATGGCGTGGAAGTGGATGTTCGACACGAGCTACTCGATCCTCAACTGGACGCTCGTGCATGCCCATCTCTACAAGCCGCTCGACGTGCCGCAGTACCTGGCGCAGCCGAAGCTGGCGATGGGCTCGGTCATCGTCGTGCACGCGTGGCGCATCCTGCCGTTCGCCGTGGTGATCTTCCTCGCCGGGCTTGCGTCGATCCCGAAGGAGGTCGACGATGCTGCCGCGATCGACGGCGCGACCGGCCTTCGCAAGTTCTGGTCGGTCACCCTCCCGCTCCAGCTGCCGATCGCGACCGTCGCGTTGCTCTTCGGAATTGTCTTCACCGCCACCGACATGGCGGTCGCGTACATCCTCACCCAAGGCGGCCCACCGCCGTCGTTCAGCACCGAGATGGTGACGACCTGGGCCTACAAGACAGGGATCGAGTCTGGGTCTCTTGGGGCCGGGGCGTCTATCTCGCTGTTCCTGTTGCCGGTGCTTGCAGTGATCAGCATTGCGATGCTGGTGTTCGCGCGTAGGACGGAAGTGTCGTGAAGCAGAAGGGCCTCTCGTACCTCATCGTTGGGCCCTTCGCGATCGTGCTCGCGTTCCCGTTCTACGTGATGGTGATCACGGCCTTCAAGAACCAAACCGAGTTCTACGACACCTCGGTAACACCGTACTGGTTCGGCAAGCACAGCCCGACCTGGGCGAACGCGTCGTTTCTCTTCCACCACACGCCGTACACAACGTGGCTCGTGAACACCGCGATCGTCGGCGTCTGCGTGGTCGCGATCACGCTCGTGCTCGCCGTGCCGGCGGGCTATGCGCTCGCACGCCAGGCTGGCCGTGTCGGCCAGAGTCTGGGCATCGGGATCTTCCTCACGTATCTCATTCCGCCGACGCTGCTCTTCATTCCGTTCTTCGCGGTGATCAAGCAGGCGCACCTGACCGACTCGATCTGGTCGCTCGTGCTCGTCTACCCGTCGTTCACGGTTCCGTTCGCGACGTGGCTCCTGATGGGGTTCTTCAAGACGATCCCCATAGAGCTCGAGGACGCCGCCCGCGTCGACGGCGCCTCGCGGCTGAAGACGCTGACGCGCGTCGTTTTTCCGATCTCGATTCCGGGGATTCTCACCGTGGTGATTTTCTCGTTCTCGCTCGTCGTGAACGAGTTCGTGTATGCGTTCACGTTCATCTCGCCGTCCGACCACAAGATGGTCTCTACCGGCGTCTACACCGATCTCATCCGCGGCGACCTACCTGAGTGGGGCGCGATCATGGTCGCCGCTCTCATCCCGAGCATCCCGCTCGCGCTCCTCTACAACACGTTTCTAGACCGGTTCATTGCGGGATTTACCGGTGGGGCATTCCGCTAAGAGCGGAGAAAGGAGGGTCGATGGCAAGTTCCGACGATCCGAGTCATCGCGAGGGGAGGTATGACCGACGGGAGCTCCTTCGGCGTGCGGGAGCCGGTGCCGTGTCGATCGGTGTCGCAGGCTCGGGCTTCGGCCAGGCGTTCTACGGGCCGCTGCGGTTCAAGGGGCGCTGGCTCAAGGGCGATCTCTCGCTGATCACGTGGGCGCACTTCGTTCCCGCCTTCGACGTCTGGCTGGACGGCACGTGGGCGCCGAAGTGGGGACAGGCGAACGACGTCCAGGTGAAGGTCGACCACATCCTCAACACACTCCTACCTGCGCGTGCCCAGGCTGAGGTGGCCGCCAAGAGCGGGCACGACATCTTCTTCGACCTGGCGCCGCGTCCTCAGTTCGAGGACAACGTCATCAACCACAAGGAGATCGTGCAGGAGGTGCAGCGCAAGGTCGGCAAGATCGGCCGGATCGCGCACAGGGCGACGTACAACCCGAAGACGAAGAAGTACTTCGCCTTCTCGGACAACTACGTCCCCGATCCGGTCGTCTGGCGCCACGACATCTGGAACGGCGTCGGCGCATCGCCGAACACCTGGGACAGCATCCGCAGGGCGGCGCCGAAGCTGAAGGCGGCCGGGCATCCGTTGGGCATCGGTCAGTCCGCCGAGCTCGACTCGAACATGGCGCTGTCGGGGTTCCTGATGTGCTTCGGCTCGTTCGTCCAGGACGAGCATCACCGCGTCACGCTCAAGAACAAGCGCACCGTCGAAGCGCTCAAGTTCATGGCCGACATCTACCAGCGCGGTGAGACCGACGAGATCTTCGGGTGGGACCCGATGGGCAACAACAACTTTCTCTACTCCGGGAAGGGCTCGCTGATCCTGAACGCGATCTCGGCGACCCGCACGCCTGAGGACAGGGGTTTGCCGTTCGCGAACGACCTTTGGATCTGGCCGATCCCGAAGGGGCCGCACGGCCGGCTCGGCTACGAGCACGTGATGGGCTGCTGGTGGATCTGGAACTTCTCCCAGAACAAGGCCGCGGCGAAGAAGTTCCTCGCGGACCTCGAGATCAACTACAAGGATGCGTTCCTGGCGTCCAAGTTCTACAACTTCCCGAGCTTCCCGGGTGCGTATCCGTTCAAGCAGATCCGAAAAGCAGTCGCACAGGACAAGCACAGGCCGCGCGGCAAATACGGCGTCCTGACGACGATCGCGCAGAAGTACACGACGAACCCTGGACATCCCGGCTACGCGAACGCCGCGTTCGGCGAGATGTTCAGCAAGTTCCTGCTCCCGCAGATGTTCGCGCAGGTCTCGCAGAAGAAGATGTCCGCGGCCGACGCGATGAACGCCGCCGACCGCGACATCAAGCAGATCTACGCGAAGTGGCGGAAGCTCAAGAAGATCTGAGCCGGCAGTTCGGTGGGGGAGCCTTCGGCGGTTCCCCCACCGGGCCCGTCGCGACGCGTCTCCTCGTGCCACGCCCGGTGCCAGGCACGGTCGGGAAAGCGTCACGGATGTGCGTCAAGAGGCGCTCGGACGCCGCGCTTTTCGCGTAACCGAGCGGCTTTGCGTCGCGGCCATGTCTGGGTGCCAGGCACCGATACGAAAGCGTGACTTTCTGTCCACACGGCTCCGAAGGGGCCACGGCTCCGCTCCGCCCGGGAATGTCTGAAACGGTGCCCCTCGTTCGTCCTACAGAGGAATAACCTAAAAACGCCGTCCATCCTGGAGGTCTCGCGTGGCATCGGATCCGCACCGCTGGCGCATCCTCGCGGTCGTCGCAACCGCGTTCTTCATGACGATCCTCGACGTGTCGATCGTGAACGTGGCGCTGCCGTCGATCGGCAAGGACCTCAACTTCTCGCAGGAGAACCTCCAGTGGGTCATCACCGCCTACGCGATCGCGTTCGGCGGTTTCCTCCTCCTCGGAGGACGTGCGGCGGACCTATTGGGTCGGCGCCGCGTCTTCTTCGTCGGCGTGACCGTGTTCACGCTCGCCTCCCTCGTCTGCGGCCTCTCCCAGTCGGAGGGGATGCTGATCTCGGCGCGCGCAGTACAGGGACTGGGCGCGGCGATCATCTCGCCGGCCGCGCTCTCGATCGTGATGACGAGCTTCGAGGAAGGTCCCGAACGAAATAAGGCGCTCGGGATCTGGGGCGCGCTCGGCGGAAGCGGTGCGGCCGTCGGCGTGCTCGCAGGCGGCATCCTCACCAAGTACCTCGGCTGGGAGTGGATCTTCTTCGTCAACGTCCCGGTCGGCGCGCTCGTCCTCGCCCTCACGCCGCGGATCGTCCCGGAGAGCCGCCGTGAAGGCGCCGAACGCCACTACGACGCCCTCGGCGCCGTCCTCGTCAGCGGGGGCCTCGCCCTGCTCGTCTACACAATCTCGCGGGCGCCCGACGTCGGCTGGGGAACGACGCGCACCATCCTGCTGCTGATCGCTTCCGGAGCACTGCTCGTCGCGTTCCTCGTCAACGAACGTCGCGTCGTCGACCCACTGATGCCCTTCAGCATCTTCCGCGTGCGGACGCTCGCAGGTGCGAACGTCGTCGGTTGGCTCCTGGGCGCCGTGCTCTTCGCCAACTTCTTCCTGCTCACCCTGTACGTCCAGGACGTGCTCGGCTATTCCGCGCTGAAGGCAGGCGTGACGTTCGTGGCCACCGCAGGCACTGCGGTGCTCGCCGCCGGCGTCGCCCAGGCGCTGACGACGAGGTTCGGGCCGAAGCCGATCATCGTGATCGGGCTCGCGCTCCTCACGGGCGCCATGATCTGGTACGCGCAGATCCCGGTGAACGGGAGCTACGCGTCGGATCTCCTCCCGGGCTACCTCATGGTCGGCGTCGGGATCGCGTTCGCCTACGTGCCGGTGTCGATCGCCGCCCTCGCCGGGGTCGGCGAGCGGGAGGCCGGCCTCGCGTCAGGGCTGATCAACACGTCGCAGCAGATCGGCGGCGCGGTCGGCGTCGCCGTCGCATCGACGGTCTTCACGAGCCGGTTCAACACGCTGGCAGACGAAGGCAAGCCGATCCCCACCGCGCTCACGCACGGCTACGCTGCAGCGTTCTGGGCGCTCGCCGTCTTCGGCGTCGCAGCCATCGTGGCGGCGCTGACGCTGATTCGGCGAGAGGAGCTCGCCGAGACGCCCGCAACCGCCCCGGTGGCGTAGAGCGACCCGGCTACACCTTGGCGCTCAAGGCGTCCGAGACCGACTCGAGGACGGTGAAGTGCCGGTCGAGCCCCGAGATCTGCAGCGCCCGACGTGTCTCGAGGGCAGGTGAGGCGAGCAGGAACGCACGCCGGTTGTCGAGCTTCGTCTTCGCCTCGATCAGCACGCCGAGCCCCGTCGAGTCGATGAACTCGACTTCCTCCAGGTCGATGACGACCCGCTCCGGCGAGTCGGCGCACGCTGAGTTGAGGGCCTCTCGAACCTGCGACGCGTTGTAGAGGTCGAGCTCGCCTCCGAGCCGCACGACACATGCCTTCCCGACAGCATCGACCCCGAGGATGGGATCTCTACGCAGGCTGCTCTCCGCATTGATGCTGCGGTCTGACAAAAGCGCCTCCTTGTCCGAAACCACGCGCCGCGGCTAGGTCTCGGGCGCGGTCGCCCTGCTGTCATTGAACCACCCCCCGGGCGTACCGTGCAACCGACGTCGGTTGACCAGCAGTCTCACGGAAGGGATCGTGTACCCGATGGACGTTGCGGTCGTCGCCTCCCGTGCCCGCACGGAGAACTTTCCTGTCGCCTCGCTGCTCTTTCCACGTCGGCTGCGGCCGCACCTCCGCGCGATCTACGGCTTCGCCCGGCTCGTGGACATCCTCGGCGACGAAGCGGAGGGCGACCGGCTGGCCGCGCTCGACGAGCTCGAGCGGGAGGTCGACGCCTGCTACGCGGGTGCGCCGACGTGGCCCGTCATGCGGGTGCTCCAACCGACGATCCATGAGTTCTCGCTGCCGCGCGAGCCGTTCCTGCGGCTGCTCGAGGCGAACCGGATGGACCAGCGCATCTCCGACTACGAGACGTGGGACGCTCTGCGCGAGTACTGCCGCCACTCCGCCGATCCGGTAGGCCGGCTCGTGCTCGGCCTGCTGCGCCGCGACCACGAGCCGGCGCTGGTCCTCGCGAGCGACGACGTCTGCACCGGGCTGCAGCTCGTCAACTTTCTGCAGGACGTTCCCCGAGATCTCGAGCTCGGCCGCATCTATCTGCCGGCGGAGGACCGCCGCCGCTTCGGCGTGACCGCGCTCGACCGCCCGAGCCCGGAGCTCACCGGCCTCCTGAGATTCGAAGCAGATCGCGCCCGATGCCTGCTCGCCCCCGGCCGCACGCTCCAGTCGCTGATCGGCGGCCGCGTGGGCCGCGCCGTGGGTCTCTTCGCCCGCGGCGGCCTGGCCGCGCTCGAGGCGCTCGAGCGGGCCCACTGGGACGTGTTCACACAACGGCCGCGACCGTCGCGGACGCGCCTTGCCCTCGCCGCGTTCGCCCGGTGATCCCCGACCGCGCATACGCCGAGGTGGAACGCCTCACCAGAAAACGCGCCCGCAACTTCGCCTACGGGATCATGGTGCTCCCGCGGGAGAAGCGGCGGGCGATCGCCGCGATCTACGCCTTCGCGC
>JBKPDB010000090.1:0-46976 GCA_046727655.1 Actinomycetota bacterium | reverse complement strand
CGCCTCGGGGATGCCGAGCTTGTCCCAGGTGTCCTTGATGTCGGCCGGCAGGTCCTCCCAGGAGTCGGCCTGCTTCTCGGTCGGCCGGATGTAGTAGTAGATGTTGTCGAAGTCGATCTGGGTGAGATCACCGCCCCACATAGGCAGCGGGCGCGCGAGGAAGTAGTCCAGCGACTTGTGCCGGAACTTCCGCATCCACTCCGGCTCCTTCTTGTGCTCCGCGATCGCCTCGACAACCTCGTGCGAGATTCCGCGGCCGGACTTGTAGAAGTACGCCTCGGCCTCGTCCGGATTGGAGAAGCCATACTTGTATTCCTCGCGGATCTGCTTGACGACTTCAGTCTCAGTCGGCAACCGCTGTCACCTCCGGCGTGAACGCCTCGTAGCCCTCGGCCTCGAGCTTGTGCGCTAGCTCTGGGCCGCCTTCCTCAACGATACGTCCGCCCACCATCACGTGCACGAAATCGGGCTCGATGAAGTTGAGGATGCGCTGGTAGTGCGTGATCAACAAAGCTCCCATATCGGGACCCACCAGTTCCTTTACCCCATTTGCGACGATCCTGACCGCGTCGATATCCAGTCCTGAATCGGTCTCGTCGAGGACGGCGATGCGTGGCTTCAGCATCGCGAGCTGGAGGATCTCGATCCTCTTCTTCTCGCCGCCCGAGAAGCCGTCGTTCAGGTAGCGGGAGGCGAGCTCGCGGGACACCTTGAGCCGGTCCATCTGCGCGAGCAGTTCCTTGCGGAACTCGGGGATCGGGATCGGATCGTCCTTGCCGCCGGCACGCGCCTTCCGGATCGAGTTGATCGCGCTTCGCAGGAAGTTCGTCACCGTCACGCCCGGGACGGCGTGGGGGTACTGGAAGGCAAGGAAGAGGCCGCGCTGCGCGCGCTCGTCTGCCCCCATCTCCAGCACGTTCTCGCCGTCGAGGAGAATGTCTCCCTCCGTGACCTCGTAGGCCGGGTGGCCCATGAGCGCATACGCGAGCGTCGACTTCCCGGAGCCGTTCGGCCCCATCACGGCATGGACCTCGTCGGTGCTCACGGCGAGGTCGACGCCCTTGACGATCTCCGTTCCGTCTTCCAGGGCGACGTGCAGGTTTTTCAGTTCGAGAAGCGCCAACTTTGTAACATCCTTTACCGCCTTGAAAAGCGGCCTTCGCGGCTTGCTAGTAGCCCCATCGTAGCCAACGCGATTCCGGCCCCGAAAAGGCCACGGCGGAACCGCAGCCAGGTCCAGGCGGTCGTCGTGCGCGAGCGGTCGTCGAAGCGCCCGTGCGCCCCGGGATCGCCGGGAAGCGGCTGGAACAGGTTGTCCGGCGAGTCGGTGGGCTTGAGCTCCTGCGTGTGCTGGGACCGCCAGCCGCTTCGCAGGAGGATGCGATCGCCGGTGCGCGGCGAGAGCTTCTGGCCCCACAGGAGCTTCTGTGCGCCCCAGCCGATCGGCAGCTCCCGGACCGGCCGCTCGCAGCACCGGACCACGGCGTCCGCGAACGGCTCGGGCTGGTAGATCGGAGGCACCGGCTGCGGCTGCAATCCCAGCTTCTCGCGTGCGCGGTCGAATTGCGGCGTGTTGATGGCCGCGGGAAGGATCACGCAGACGTCGACGCCTGCCTCCTCCTTTTGGAGCTCGACCCGCGCGCTCTCGAAGAATGTGCGGAGAGCGGCCTTCGACGAGCAATACGCGGCCTGCAGCGGGATGCCGCGATACGACAGCGCGGAGGCGACCTGGATGAAAGTGCCCTTGCTCTGCCGCAGGTGCGGCAGCGCAGCCCAGTAGCCGTAGACGCCGCCGAAGAAGTTCACGTCGAAGACGCGCCGGAGCTCGTCATCCGCGAGCCTGTGCGTCTCGGCGTAGACGGTCACCATCCCGTTCGCGAGGTATGTGTCGATCCGCCCGAAGCGGTCGGCGGCCGCTGCCACGAACCTCTCGACCTGCGCCCGGTCGGCGACGTCGATCTCGACGACGAGCGCCTCGCCGCCCGCAGCCTCGATGTCTGCGCGTGCGCCGTCGAGGGCCTCCGGCGTCCGGGCCCCGACGGCCACTTTCGCGCCCCGCCTCGCCGCCGCGACCGCAATTGCCCGGCCGAAGCCGTAGGAGCCGCCGCCGATGGCGACGACCTGCTCGGAGAGGGGCTTCTTCCTCCGCACCTCGCCGTTCGTCTTTCCCACGCCGGGGTCGCCAAACCGCTACCCTGAGTACATGCCAAACGTTGGCCCGTGGGAGATCATCCTTCTGCTCCTGCTGGCGCTGCTCCTTTTCGGCGCCAAGCGGCTCCCGGAGATCGGACGTTCGATGGGGCGCGGCATGCGGGAGTTCAAGGACTCTGTCAGCGGCAAGGATCAGGACGACGAGCCGGCCGAGCTGCCGATGCAGACGACCGACGCCAACGTCGCAGCGCGCGAGCGCGAGCGCGACCCCGCCTAGACCTCGCGCATGAAGCGGCTGCCGCGGCGCCTCCGTCACGGTGAAGAGGCGACGCTTGTCGAGCACCTCGATGAGCTGCGAACTCGTATCTTCGTCGCCCTCGGGGCCCTCGCGATCGGCTTCGCCGTCGCTTTCGTCTTCAGGGGCCACTTGCTCCACTGGCTCAACGCACCGCTGCCGGGTGACAAGCAGAAGCCGATCACGCTGAGCCCTGCCGAGCCGTTCCTGACCTCGATGAAGGTGAGCCTCCTGGCCGGGCTCGCCCTGGCGTTCCCGGTCGTCCTCTGGCAGCTCTGGAGCTTCCTGGCGCCTGCCGTCGAGCCGCATGCAGAGCGAACGGTGCTCATGTTCGTCCTACTGGCGACGGTCTTGCTCGTGGCGGGAATCGCCTTCGGCTACTGGGTGGTGCTGCCGAAGGCCGTGCATTTCCTGACGAACTTCGACGACCAGTACTACAACGCGCAGCTTCGAGCGAGGGACTATTACTCGTTCGTCATCACGGTCATGCTCGCCATCGGCATCGTCTTCGAGCTGCCGATCTTCCTGCTTGCGCTCGTGCGGCTCGACGTGCTCTCGACGTACACCCTGCGACGAAACCGCCGGCTCGGCTACTTCATCGCGGCCGTCGTCGCCGTGCTGCTGCCTGGCATCGACCCCGTGACGACAACCTTCGAGATCATCCCGCTGATCGCGTTATACGAGGCGTCGATCTGGCTTGCGATCCTGGTCGAGCGCAGAGCGGTGCGAGCGGAAGCGGCTAGCCTTACCGACCCGTGAACCGGGTTCTTTCCGCCGACTGGGTCCTGCCGATCGAAGGCCCCCCGATCGAAGACGGGGCCGTTGTGATCGAGGACGGCCGCATCGCCGCCGTGGGCCCTGCGGACGCGCTCGGTCCGGCCACTCACCACGACGACGCGGCGATCGTGGCGGGACTCGTCAATGCCCACTCTCACCTCGAGTACGCCGTCTACGCCGCCTTCGGCGACGGCCTCGGCGACTTCGCGGAGTGGATCAGCCTCCACATCGAGCGCAAGGCCCGGATCGGCTGGGAGGAGTACGTCGACATCGCCCGCCTCGGAGCCGCGCAGTGTCTTGCCTCCGGTGTGACGACCGTGGGGGACTGCAGCTACAGCGGCGCGGCCGCCAGGGCGTGCGCCGAGCTGGGCCTCCGCGCAAACGTGTACCTCGAGGTCTTCGGCTCCGACGTCGGCGCCGCTCTCGAGCACTTCGCGGAGGTCAAGGATCGAGTGGAGCCGGCGTTCTCGGACCGCGTGCGGCCGGGCATCTCGCCGCATGCCCCGTACTCCGTCTCGCCCGAGCTGTACCGCGCCTGCGGTGAGCTGGGGCTGCCGGTTGCGACCCACATCTCGGAGAGCCCTGCGGAGGTGAAGTACGTCCTCCACGGCGAGGGGCCGTGGGGCGCCTACTCCGACCTGCTTGTCGAGCCGCCCGGCGAGACCGGGACGCGGCTGCTGGCGGAGCACGGCCTCCTCGGGCCACACGTCGTCGCGGCTCATTGCGTCGTGCTCGAGCCCGACGAGATCGATCTGCTCGCCTCCACGGACACCGGGGTGGCGCATTGTCCGCGATCGAACGCTGCTCTCGGCTGCGGAATCGCTCCCTTGCCGGAGTTGCGTCAGGCCGGCGCCCGAGTCGGGGTGGGCACCGACAGTCCGGCCTCGGCGCCCTCCTTCGACTTTTTCGAGGAGCTGCGAAGCGTCCTCCTCTCGGCCCGGGCACGGGCTGCCAGGCCGAACGTCCTTTCCTGTGCCGAAGCACTCGAGCTGGCGACGCTGGGCTCGGCTCGGGCGCTGGGCCTGGACGACGAGATCGGATCGCTAGCCCCGGGGAAGCGCGCCGATCTGGCCGTAGTCTCCCTCGCGGGCTCGGAGTATCTACCCTGGGAGGACCCGGCGGCCGCCGTCGTCCTCGGCGGGGCGCCCGGCCGGGTGCTCGCGACCTATGTCGACGGGGAACCACGCTACGAGAAGGGAGGAATGGATTGGCACGAGCTGACCGCCGCCGCGCACAGCGCGAGGCGCGCCATGCTCGCCGTCCCGCCGGCCGCACGGCCGGTAGCGGCTCCGCGCGCGTAGCCGAGAACACCATGTTCTTCCCTCGCCTGCGCAACCAGGCGAAGTGGGCGTTCGTGTTCCTGATCGTCGTCTTTGCCGGCGGTTTCGTCTTTCTCGGCGTCGGTTCGGGCGGGCTCGACCTGGGCCAGCTGCTGCGCGATGCGTTCGGGAACAAGGGAGCCTCGACGGGCTCCATCTCGGGTGCGCAGAACGCGGTGGCGGAGCGCCCTTTCAATCCGATTGCGCGTCAGAAGCTGGCAGACGTCTATGAGCGGAAGAACATGATCCCGGAGGCGATCACGGCCTGGGAGGGCTACCTCAGGCTCAGGCCGCGTGACGTCAACGCGCTCCGGCACGCAGGCCAGCTCGAGCTGAGCCAGGCCGATCGCTATCTCCAAGACGCTCAGCTCGCCGCCTTTGCCCAGCAGCAGGCCGGCGCCAACTCTCCCTTCACCCCTTCGAGTACCTCGAAGCTCGGTCGGTCGATCGGCCAAGACCCGATTGCGAACGCGGTCTCGACGAGGGCGAGCACCCAGCTTCAGGAAGCGTCGACGAAGTACCAGACGATGTCCGGCAAGGCGGTCTCGACGTTCCAGCGGGTCGTCAAGCTGACTCCCGACGACCAGCAGTCCGTGTTCGCGCTGGCGCAGGCAGCCGACACGCTCCGGAATACCCCGGTCGCGATCCAGGCGTACCAGCGGCTGCTCAGGTTCAAACTCGACCCGTCCACGGCGGCTCAGATCCGGGCGAGGATCAAGACGCTGCAGCAGTCGACTCAGGGCGCTTCGGCCGGCGGTTAGACTCCGCGCCGACGGAAAGAGGCTCGGCGACGGAACGCGGGAGACCATGAACTTCGATATCAAGACGGAGCAGCTCGGGGACGACGCCTACGTGATCTCGCTTGCCGGCGAGGTCGACCTCTACACCGCACCAGAGTTCAAGCAGCAGCTGCTCGAGGTGATCGGCCAAGGCGGGAAGCAGGTCGTCGTCGACTTCAGCGACACGACCTTCATCGACTCGACGACGCTCGGCGTCCTCGTCGGCGGGGTCAAGCGCCTCCGCACGAACGACGGCCAGCTCTCGCTCGTCTGTAACGACAGGAACATCACCAAGATCTTCGAGATCACGGGCCTCGACCGCGTCTTCACCATCTACCCGACGCGCGACGAGGCGCTCGTGCAGGTAAAGTCGACCGACAAGCCTCCCGCGTAGCCTTGTTGCGTGCGCTTGTAGCCGCCGCGATCGGGGTGGCTCTGGCTTTCACGCTTGCCGCTTGCGGCACCGGCGGCACCGTCGCGACGGGGAGTGCTCAGAACGGCCTGAAGGTCTTCCAGGAGAACTGCGGCAGCTGTCACACGCTCGAGGCTGCGCAGACACAGTCGACCGTCGGGCCGAACCTCGATGCAGCCTTCGCCCAGGCACGATCGGACGGCTTCAAGGAATCGTCGATTCGCGACATCGTCGCCGGACAGATCCGCAACCCCGGCCAGTACGCCACCGGGGACACCGCCAACACGCTCCAGGCCAACATGCCGGCAAACCTCGTGAGCGGGCAGGATCTCGCCGACGTCGCGGCGTTCGTGGCCGAGAATGCCGGGAAGAACGGCTTCGTCGAGCCGGTCGCCGTCAGCGGGACGAACGGTGCGGCGATCTTCAAGGCGAAGTGCGGAAGCTGCCACACGCTCGCCGCGGCCAGCACGACGGGGACGGTCGGACCGAACCTGGATCAGCTCAAGCCGCCGCTGGCAACCGTCCGGAGACAGGTCACCAACGGCGGCGCCGTCATGCCGGCGTTCAAAGACACCCTGAGCAACGCCCAGATCGAAGCAGTCTCGAAATACGTAGCCGACAACGCCGGCAAGTAGTGCCGTTCGACATCGAGCAGTTCGTCGAGCTCGGGCGTGATCGGCTCCCGGGTCTCATCGGCGTAAAGGTGGACTCGGTCGAGAAGGGCGCGGTGCGCATGCATCTGCCTTTGAGGCCGGAACTGCTGGCTCCGAACGGTTACCTGCACGCGGCAACCGTGGTGGCGCTCGCCGACTCCGCCTGCGGCTACGGCTGTATTGCATCTCTTCCGGAGGGAGCCACGGGGTTTACCACGATCGAGCTGAAGACAAATTTCCTCCGGACAGCACTCGACGGAACGCTTCACTGCGAGTCGAAACGCGTCCACGGTGGGCGGACGACTCAAGTCTGGGATGCAACCGTCACTGACGAGGACGGCAAGACAGTGGCCCTCTTCCGCTGCACGCAGCTACTCATCTATGGCTAATCGCCGCCGCGGCGGGCTTTGCCCGTCGCGGCCGCAACGGCCCTAGGTCGAGAACAGCGCGAAAGTCATCATGGCTCCGGCGCAGCCGGAGCCGGACTTTCGTGCTCTTGCTCTCGCTGGAGGTCGACGACTACGTGTGTGATCGGGACGGCGAAGCGCTCGCGTGCTTTCTCGACGACGCCACGCTCGAGCCAGTGGGAACGGCCCTCCGGGTGGGTCGAGATGACGATTTCGTCTGCGCCGAAGGTTCGGAGGGCGTCCTCGATCGCCTGGAGCGGATCACCGTCACCGACCTCGCCGCGAGCCTCGACGCCGGCTTCCGACAGCTTCGCCAGGCTCTCCTGGAGGCGATCCTGCGCTGCCGCGCGGGCATCGTCTTCGTCGGAGACCCAGTGCTTCAGCGGCGAGTTCAGCGCCGGCGTCACCACGAGCACCTCCTCGCGGACGTCGAGACTCTTCTCGAGGATCATCGAGCGCAGCGTCTGCCCGCCGACGGTCTCGTTCGCTACGACGAGGATCCGGCGCTCGCCTTCCGCGTGCGGACGCGGTGCGGTTTGCGGCGGACGCTCGTCGCGGCGTGCGTGCAGCCACCATCCCACCGCGGCCGCGCTCAGCACCACGAAGACCGCGAGACCCGACCACTTTCCGCCCGCAACGGCAGCGATCACGATCGCTCCGAAGTAAGCGATCGACGCGATCAGGAACCTGAATGCCTCGGCTTCGCTTCGGAGCGGGTTGATCATGGCAGCGTCCTTAGATGATGTACACGGTGGAGTACACGACAATCCACATTACGTCGACGAAGTGCCAATAGATCCCCCCGATCTCGACGCCGTGGTGGTGCTCGGGAGAGAAGTGGCCGCGAAATGCCCTGATCGTCATGAAGAGCAGGATCGACAGCCCGACGAAGACGTGGGCGCCGTGGAGCCCGGTGAGGCAGTAGAAGATCGTCCCGAACGCCCCGTCGTGGGGGGCGAAGCCGACGCGCGAATACTCGCGGGCCTGGGTCAGGAGGAAGACAAGGCCCATCAGGAACGTGAGGAGGAGACCCGCCTGGAGACCGGCGCGATGGCCGCGCTTGATCGACTGCAGCGCCCAGTGCATCGTGAAGCTCGAGGTGACGAGGATGGCCGTGTTGACGCCGGCCACGAACACCGGCAGATGGAAGGGCGGCGTCGGCCAGGGAATCCCGTTCACGACGCGGACGAAGAAGTAGGCCGTGAAGAACGAGCCGAACAGCATCACCTCGGAGGCGATGAAGAGGAGCATCCCGAGGACGGACGCGCTGACGCGCGAGCTCTGATGTGCGACCGGAGGCCCGTGATGCGCGGCTTCGGCGTGTGCGGCCATCAGGCCTGCGCCGCCTCCTCGAGCTCCTGCGGTTGAACGACGACGTGCTCGACCGGCAGCTTCGTCTCGTTGTGCAGCCGCTGCACGAGGTTGCGTCGGAGCCAGGGCGAGCGCTCGGGAGCGAAGGTCGAGACGATGATCTCGTCGACCCGCTCCTCGCGGATGGCGTCGAGCGCGGCCGAGAACGGATCCGGGTGCGCGACCTGGCCGTGGGCGTCGATCCCGGCTCCCCGCAGACTCGCCAGGGCCTGTCGCAGTCGGCGCTCGGCCTCGGGGTGCTCCGCCTGTGTCGGATCGCTCTGCGGCGAGATGATGAGGAACGAGGCCTTGCTCCGCGCTGCTCGCTCTCGGATGCGCTCCAGGAGCGGCTCGCCGATCACCGTCTCGTTGGCGATCACGAGCACGTTCGCGTCGCCGCTCTCGGCGGTCACATCGACGACCACGTGCTCGACCGGAACATCGCCGGCGGTGTCGCGGATCTTGTCGACGACGTTCCTGCGCAGCCAGCCCGACTTCTGCTGAGGATGCGTTGCGACGATGATCTCGTCGATGGGAGGCTCGAGCTGGGCGAGGGCATCGCGGACTGCCGTCACCGGGTCCGTTTCGACGACGAGCCCGTGCGCGGGAATCCCTTCCTCCCGGAGCATCCCGAGCGTGCGGTCGAGTCGCCGCCCTGCGGCAGCGCGCCGAGTGTCCTCGTAGACGACGTAGCCGCGCTGCGGCTGGTTCACGGGGGCGATCACCGTGACGCGCAGATCACCGGCTCCTTTTCTCCGCTCCACCGCCTCGATCAGCTCGCGGCCGGTGACGGTCTCGTTTGCGACGACGAGCAGATGCATCAGTGCGTGGGCACCTCCTCCTCGGCCGCGGCAGCGGCGCGATCGCCGTTCAAGACGGCGTGGCGCGCTCCCGGGACGCCGTACTCGTAGGGATTGCCCACGACCTGCGGGATCTCGTCGAAGTTGAAGACCGGCGGAGGTGAGGAGACCTGCCACTCGAGGGTGAGTGCCCGCCACGGGTTCGCGGCCGCAGGCTCGCCGCGCCGCAGGCTGATGACCATGTTGTAGAGGAACACGATCGTCGACGCGCCGAGCGCGAACGACGCGATCGAGATGAAGAGGTTCCAGTTGGCGAACATCGGGTCGTAATCCGAGACTCGCCGCGGCATTCCCTGCGTGCCGATGAGGTGCATGGGGAAGAAGGTCAGGTTGAAGCCGATGAACGTCAGCCAGAAGTGCAGCTTGCCGAGGCGCTCGTTGTACATGCGGCCTGTCATCTTCGGGAACCAGTAGTAGATCCCGGCGAAGATCGTGAACAGGGAGCCGCCGAACAGCACGTAGTGGATGTGCGCGACGACGAAGTACGTGTCGCTCACGTGGATGTCGATCGGAACCGCGCCCAGGTAGATCCCGGACAGGCCGCCGATCACGAACATCGAGACGAAGCCGAGCGCCCAGAGCATGGGCGTGGCGAAGTTGATCTTTCCTTCCCAGATCGTGGCTAACCAGGAGAAGACCTTGATCCCGGTCGGGATCGCGATCAGCAGGGTCGTGACCATCATCGGCACGCGGAGCCACGGCGCCATCCCTGACACGAACATGTGGTGCGCCCAGACCGAGAAGCCGAGGACGAGGATTGCGAGCAGCGATAACGCCATCAGGCGGTAACCGAAGATCGGCTTGCGCGAGAGCGCGGAGATCACCTCGGATGCGATCCCGAACCCGGGCAGCATCATGATGTAGACCGCCGGGTGCGAGTAGAACCAGAAGATGTGCTGGTAGCCGAGCGCGTACCCGCCGCCTGCGGGCTCGAAGAAATCGGTGTGCAGCACCCGGTCGAACATGACGAAGAACTGAGAGCCGGCGATGAACGGCGTTGCGATGACAACGAGCAGTGACGTCGTGAAGTTCGCCCACACGAGCAGCGGCATGCGCCAGAACGTCATCCCGGGCGCACGCATCGTGATGATCGTGACCAGGAAGTTGAGGGCGGTCATGATCGAGCTAGCGCCGGCCCACTGGACGCCCATGTTGAAGAAGATCGTCCCCATGGGCTGGTGCACCGACAGCGGCGCGTAGCCCGTCCAGCCGGCCGCGAAAGCGCCGCCGGGAACGAGGAAGCTAGAGAGCATCATGATTCCGGCAATCGGCAGCAGCCAGAAGGAGAGCGCGTTCAGCCGCGGGAACGCCATGTCCGGCGCGCCGAGCATGAGCGGGACGACGAAGTTCGCGAGCCCGGCGAACGCCGGGATCACGAAGAGGAAGATCATCAGCGAGGCATGGACCGAGAAGAGGCCGTTGTACGTCTGGTTGTCGAAGAACTGCATCCCCGGCTTCGCGAGCTCCGCGCGCACGAGCATCGCCAGCATTCCAGCCGCGAGGAAGAAGAAGATCGTCGTCGCGAGGTACTGCATGCCGATCACCTTGTGATCGGTGTTGACGCGGAAGTAGTCCCTCCAGCTGTACGCGCCGTGCCCTGAGTGATCTTCGGGCTGCGTGGGCTCGCCGATCGCGTACCGAACCCAGTAGTCGAAGGCGCCGATCCCGGCCAGGAAACCGATCGGCGCCGCGATCAGTGCGGCGACGAGGACGATGATCTCGCCGAACCAGTACGGATGCCACCCACCCCACCAGCGGCACAGCACGACGATCCCGCAGCCGATCCCGAAGAAGAGCGGTGTCATCCATGCTGCGCGGACGAAGCCGGGGTAGAAGAGCCGCCTCCAACCCCGCGGCGGGGGCGGCGGACCGTGGTGGACGACCTTCGTCTCGTAGTGCTCGGCGACCGCGGTCACTTCTGGCTCGCCCACCTCTCGAAGGCGTCAGGCTCCATCACGATCACGCGCGAGCGCATCAGCGCGTGGCCGAGGCCGCACAGCTCCGTGCACACGACGGGATACGTGCCGAGCTTGTTCGGCGTGATGTGCAGCGTCGGGTGGATCCCCGGCACGAGGTCCTGCTTCTGCCTGAACTCCGGCACCCAGAACGAGTGGATGACGTCCTTGGAGGTCATCCTGAGGACGATGGACCGATGGAGCGGCAGGCGCAGGACAGCCGACTGCTTGTTGTCGAAACCCGGATAGCTGTAGCTCCAGAAGAACTGCTGTGCCGTCACGTCGACCCGGAGTGGGTTCGCCCCTTCGGCGTCGTCCTTCGCCAGGACGATCGCGCTGACGACTGCGATCGAGGTCACCAGGACGGCCGGCACGGCGGTCCACACGATCTCGAGACCGGTGTGACCGTGGATCGGCGGACCGTCGGAGTCGTCGTCCGGCTTGACTCGAAACTTGAAGACGGCATACACGAGGACCGAAGCGACGATGGCGAAGATGAAGACGCAGATCCCCGTCACGAACCAGAAGACGAAGTCGATGCGTCCCGCCTCGTCCGATGCGGACGTTGGCAACCATGCGGGCACGAGGGCGAGCGTCACCCCGGCCGCCGACGCGACGAGCGCGAACAAGACGAGCTGAACGAGCGAGCCCCTGCGCACGGACGCTGCGAGCCTACTTGACTCGGACCGCGGGGTGCGGCGGTTTCCGGACTGGATGAGCGGGGAATCCGAGACTCGAACCGAAGGAGGTTGAATGGGACTCGGAGTTGGAATCTTCCTGATCGCCGTCGGGGCGATCCTGACGTTTGCGGTGAACGCGTCCTCGAGCACGGTCAACGTGGACGCGGTCGGCTGGATCCTGATGGCGGTGGGCCTGGCGAGCGTCCTGCTCTCTCTGCTCTTCTGGCAGTCCTGGGCGGGGCCGGGCTACTGGACGCGCCGGCGCACCTACGTCGACGAGGGTCCCCCGCCGGAACCTCGTTATTAGAGTCTGCGGCGAGACGGCCTTCGCGCCGTCTCGTTGCATTCGTTTCTAGCTATCGGTTCCGGCGTTCGGGCTCGCTTTTCTCGGCGTCGCGCTCGCCGCCGAACATGCCTTTGAGCCAGCGGCGGAGGCGGCGTTCCTTCACTGCGTTGTCCAGCGCGCGATGTGCCTCCGTCTCGGGGTGATTGTCCGCAGAGTCGTCCGGGGGCTCCTCAGCCCACAGAACAGATCGCCCGCCCACAGCCGCACTCTGTCACGGTGCGGTCCGCTTTTCTAGGGTGGGTTGGGTCTCAGGCGGCGAGCGGCAGCTCCGCCACAAACGTCGAGCCGCCCGTGCCGCTCGACTCGACCCATATCCGGCCGCCCATCCGCTCGAGCAGCTCACGGCTGATGTAGAGACCGAGGCCCGTCCCGCCGACGCCGCGGGTGAGGTCGGGGTCGAGGCGATAGAACTTCTCGAAGATCCTCATGTGCTCGGAGGGAGGGACGCCGAGGCCCTCGTCTCGGACGGCGAAGCGAAGGTGCTGTCCCTCGACGGTGATGTCGACCGTGACGACGCCGCCGTCGGGCGAGTACTTGACGGCGTTGTCGACGAGGTTGGCCAGGACCTGGCGGGTCTTGTCGGGGTCCGCCGCGATCGGGGGTGCGTCGGCCGGCGGGTGGACCTCCAGCTGGATACCCGGCGGAACGTACGTGCGCGCGGCGTCGACAACGGTGCGGGCGAGCTCCACGCCGTCGCACGCTTCGACGAGCGTCTGCATACCGCCCGACTCGAGCCGGCTCACCCACAGGATGTCGTTGACGATCCGCGCGAGACGGTCGGACTCGTTGGCGACGACCTCGAGCAGGCCCTCGCGCTGCGGCTCGCTCAGACGGACGTCGTTACGCCGAAGCGTCAAGGCGGCGCCGTAGATCGCGGCCAGCGGCGTGCGGAGCTCGTGCGAGACGGTCGAGACGAAGTCCGTCTTCAGCCGCTCGACGGTTCGCTCGGCGGTGAGGTCGCGGAACGCATAGACACTCCCTCTCTCGAAGCCGACGCCGCTGATCGAAAGCCAGAGCTCGCGGCCCTCGACTTCGACCGCCTGGGTCGTGGCCGGTAGGCGCGGGTTCTGCGACAGCGACTCGATCGCACTCCACGAGTCGAAGACGTCTTCCGCCTGCCGACCCACCGCGTCGACTGCCGGCAGGCCCGTGATCCGCTCCGCCGCCGGGTTCCAGAGGCGGATCACGCCGTCGGCGTCCACGAGACAGACGCCGTCCGCGACGTGCTCGACGACGAGCGCCGAGCGAGCACGCTCCTCGGAAGCGCGGTACAGCCGCGCGTTGTCGACAGCGACGGCTGCGCGCCTTGCGAGCTGGACGGCGAAGTCGCGGTCGCTCTCGTCGTAGAGCCGATGTGGGTCGGCGGACACGAGCGTGACCGCGCCGAAAGTCCGGCCTCCGGCGGTCAGCGGGACGACGAGGGCTGATTCCATCCCGAGCTCGCGCAGGGCCTTGTGACGCTCGGGTGACCTCGTCGACCTCGCGAGCAGTTCGTCCGTGACCCTTCGGTAGAGCAGCACTTCGCCTGTTCGGACCGCGCGGCCCGCGCCCTCGGGCTCGTCGGGAAACGCCGTGTACAGCCCATGAGACTTCTCGATGCACTCGGCTTTGGCGGGGTCCCTGTGGACGACCGCCAGTCGCCGGAGCGTCCCGTCGTCGTCGACGACGTCGACGGCGTACCAGTCCGCGAATCGCGGCACGAGGACCGATGCGAGATTCGCGAGCGTCGTCTCGTGGTCGAGTGTCGATGCGAGACGCTCGCTCGCCTCGGCCAGCATCTCGAGCCGGGCGCCTGCTGCCTCGGCAGCGCTTCGCGCGCGCTCCCGCTCCGTGACATCGGTGATGATGACGCCGATGCCGATGATCTCGTCGGCGACGTTCCGAACCGGGTAGTAGCTGACCAGCCAGTTGCGCGTTTCGCCCGGGGCGGCCTGCGTTCGGCCTTCGATCTGCATGTCGATGATCGGTTCCCCTGTCTCGAGGACGCGACGGTAAAGCGGTTCGATCTCGTCGGCCAATTCGTCGCCGACGACATCACGGAGCCTGCGACCGCAGTGCTCGTTCGCCGCGAGGCCGTTGATCTCCGCGAGCGCTTCGTTCACGCGCACGTAGTGGAAGTTCGAGTCCATGAACGCGAGGCCGATCGGTGCGGCTGCGAACACCGCGTCGACTACGGCGAGCGACTCCTGTGCCGTCGTGCGCGCAGACTCCGCCTCGCGGAAGAGGAGCGCGTTGTCGACCGCCATCGCGGCTCGACGCGCGAGGTCCTCCGCGGTCGCGAGATCGTCCTCGCCGTACCGGCGGCCGCTCGCGCCCGAAACGAAGGTGATCGCCCCGAAGATGCGATTCCTTGCGGTCAACGGCACGCACATCGAGGACTTGAGCCCGAGCTCGCGCAAGAGGTCGTACAGCTCCGGCGTGTCGCGTGTCGCCCCGCGCAGCAGGTCCTCGGGAATTTCGGCGAAGAGCTCCGCCTTTCCGGTGCGGATGACGTTGGGGACTCCATACGCGCCGCTCGGGTCAGGCGGATACTTCTCGGCGAGCTCGTTGGCAGAGCGACTCTTGTCCATGTCGACGTGCGCAACCGCGAGGCGGCGGATCGACCCATCGGGCTCGGCCATGTCGATGGAGCACCAGTCGGCAAAGCGAGGAATCGCGAGACGGGCGAGGTTGGCGAGAGTCGTCTCGAACTCGAGCGACGACGCAAGAAGCTCGCTGGCCTCCGCAATGAACCGCTGGTCCTCGGCCGCCCGCTCTTGCCTCTGGTAGAGCTCAGCCGCGCCGATCGCCGCGGCCGCGAGGTTCGCGAGCAGCGAGGCGGCATTTTTCTCGCTGACCGTGAACGAGTGAGGCTCGCGGTAGTAGAACGCGAGGGTGCCGACAACGCGGTCGCCGTACCCCAACGGGACGCCGAGTATCGAGCGGTTGCCCTCGGCCGCGTGGGCCGCGCGAAGAGACGGCGTCAGCCACTCGGCGTCCGCGATGTCTTCGGCGACTATTGGTTCGTTCAAGGAAACGGTGGTCGCGCGGCCCTGAACGGCACGCCCGGCGCTCGCGGCGAACGTGTCCGAGAGGCCGGAGTGGGCCGCGATGCTCCACGAGTCTCGGGCCCCGTCGTACTGCCACATCGCGTAGCCGTCGGCGGCGAGGGTGCGACGAGAGAGATCCAGGATCTCGGGAAGCATCGCCTCGACGCTGAGCGAGCCGAGCAGCGTGGAGGACGCCTCGAGGAGGAGCCTGAGCCGCATGAGCTCGTCCGCATAGAGCCGATCAGCCTGCTCGAAAACTTGTCGTTCGATGTCTTGAGTCGCCAGTTGTGGACTCCCGGTCGCCGCGAGGTGACGGACTTTACTCCTATGAATTTCGTGTGGGAAGCGGCGGCGCAGGTGAAATAGCGGCGTGGACGAGACGTCACGATTGGATGCCCTGCGTGGGGTTGTGCTCGTCGAAGGGATCAGCGACCAGCTAGCGCTCGAAGCGCTCGCGGCGCGTCGTGGGCGGAATCTCCGGGACGAAGCCATCTCCGTCGTGCCGATCGGCGGTGCGCAAGCGATCGGGCGCTTCTTGGATCACTACGGCCCGAACGGGCTCGACATCGCGGTCGCGGGTCTCTGTGACGCGGGCGAGGAGAGTGACTTCCGCCGCGGGCTCGAGCGCGCGGGGCTCGGCTCCAACTTGACCCTCGCAGAGATGGAGTCCCGCGGCTTTTATGTGTGCGTCGAAGACCTGGAAGACGAGCTGATCCGCGCGGTCGGCGTCGAGGCGGTCGAACGGATTGCCGACGCCGAGGGCGATCTTCGATCCTTCCGCACTCTGCAAAAGCAAGCTGCGTGGCAAGGCCGGCCGATGCAGGACCAGCTTCGCCGTTGGATGGGCAGCGGCGGCAGGCGCAAGATCAGGTACGCGCGCTTGCTCGTCGACGCCCTCGATCTCGGGCAAGTTCCGCGGCCGCTCGACGGTGTGCTTGCTCATGTCTGGCGCAGGATGATGCGTGCATGACGAGGCTGTACACGGACGACGCCGAGCTCTACGACATCGCATTCGACTGGGATGTCAGCCGCGAAGTCGAATGGCTGCTGGAACGCCTTGGGCCGGGCTGTCGAAGCGTGTTCGAGCCCGGATGCGGGAGCGGCCGGATCCTCGCTGCTCTTGCGTCGCACGGTCTCGAGGTTGTCGGTATCGACTCGTCGCCGCAAATGGTCGCGCTTGCGCGTCAACGGCTTGACGGTCGCGGCCAGGCTCATCTTGCCGACATGACCGACTTCGACCTGGGTCGAGCGTTCTACGGCGCCGTGTCCCCGATCAACACGGTGATCCACCTCAGGCCTGGGCAGCTCCATCGTCATCTGGAGGCAATGGCGAGACATCTGAAGCCGGGGGCGCGCTACCTCGTGCAGGTCGACCTGCTGGACCCGGAACAGCACGAGCCCGACGCAGGCTCACACTGGGAGGCGACGCGTGGCGATACGCGGTTGCAGATCGACTGGGTCGAACAAGAGCTCGACGTGGCCGCCGGGCGCTCTATCCAGCGATCGCGAATCCACATCCTGGAGGGCCCGCGCGCGGGGGAGATCGTCGAGGAGATCCACGAGATGACGGCGTGGACGCCCGCCAAGTGGCAGTCAGCCGTCTCGAAGTCGGCATTCACAGAGGTCGCCACATACGACGGCGCTCACGAAGATCGTTGGCCACTGGTCGAATCGACGGCTACGGGCGGGCTCCTCTGGCACGAGCTTCAGAGGTAGCCACTTCAACTCCGGCACGGCGCGATAATGCAGCAATGCGGACACGCAACTGGCTGTGGAGCCTCGGTACGCTCGTCGTGTGGGCTGCGATCTTCTTCGCGTTCCTGCTGATCGCCATCCCGAGGCACTGAGAAAACCGCCCGGCTGCGCGCGGCCTGCTGGTTCGTTGACAGTCGTAACCTTCGCTCTCCGAGACAGTGTTCCCAGATCTCGTTCGATCGCCCCGAGCGTTCCGCGTGGGATCTCGCAGCTGTGAGCCGGGATCCCCGCCCGTCGAGCCAACCATCCTCCGCCGATGCCGGCTTAGCCGGCGTCGGCCGCAACGGCCTGAATCGAAACCGCTATGGGCCGTGAAGGATTCGAACCTTCGACCTTGGGATTAAGAGTCCCCTGCTCTACCAGCTGAGCTAACGGCCCGAGCGGCAGCGAAGTGTAGCGCTGGAAAAGAGCAGTTCGGCCTCAACCGCTTGCCGGTAGCGGACCGCGTCGAAGTCGTGATGGCTCGGCCGAAGGCCGAGCCGGACTTCGACGCGCAAAGTAGCCTTCGGCGTCATGCCAAGGGACGTTGGAATCGTCGGTGCCGGCTACGTCGGAATGCCTCTGGCCCAGGTCTTCGGGGACGCGGGCAAGAACGTCGTGCTCGTCGATGTAAGCCAGGAAGTCGTCGACGGGATCAACCGCGGCGAGAGCCACATCGGGGACGTCCCGTCGGACCTCCTGAAGAAGCTCGTCGATGCCGGCCTCGTCTCTGCGACCTCCGACTACGGTGTCCTCGAGGAGGCCGACGCGATTCTCATCGCACTCCCCACGCCGCTCTCCAGTCAGCGCGAGCCGGATCTCTCGATCGTCAAGAGCGCCGTCGATCAGATCGCGCCGCGCCTCCGGAAAGGCCACGTAGTCGTCCTGGAGTCCACCACCTATCCGGGGACGACGCGCGAGGTCGTCCAGCCGATCCTCGAACGGAGCGGCCTGAAGGCGGGCGAGGACTTCCACCTCGCGTTCTCGCCGGAGCGGGTCGACCCCGGTCGCAGCGACTGGACGACCAAGAACACGCCGAAGCTCGTCGGTGGGCTCACGCCCGCTTGCACGGAGCGTGCCGCCGAGCTGTATCGCAACGCCGTGAACACCGTCGTCCCCCTCTCGTCGCCGGATGCAGCCGAGATGACGAAGCTCCTGGAGAACATCTTCAGGGCCGTCAACATCGCGCTCGTCAACGAGCTCGCGCAGCTCTGCGAGCGGATGGACATGGACGTTTGGGAGGTCGTCGAGGCGGCGGAGACGAAGCCGTTCGGCTTCATGAGCTTCAAGCCGGGACCGGGGCTCGGCGGTCACTGCATCCCGATCGATCCCTTCTATCTGACCTGGAAGGCGCGCGAGTACGACTTCTACACCGAGTTCATCGACCTCGCGGGGAAGGTGAACGCGAACATGCCGTACTTCTGCCGCTCGTTGATCTCGCAGGCGCTGAACCACGGCTCGCAGAAGTCCCTAAAGGGCTCCCGCGTGCTCGTGCTCGGCGTGTCCTACAAAGCCGACATCGACGACGTTCGGGAATCTCCGGCGGAGAAGTTGATTCAGCTCCTGCACAAGGCCGGCTCGGATGTCCGCTACCACGACCCACATGTGCCCAGCTTCGACGGACTGGAGTCGGCGGCGTACGAACCTGAGAACTACGACTGCGTCGTGATCGTGACGGCACACAGCTCGATCGATTACGACGATCTGGTCGAGCGCGCGGAGGTCGTCGTCGATCTGCGGAACGCGACTGGGAGGAACGGCTCCGGGAACGAGAAAGTGTGGAAGCTGTGACGCCGCCGCAGTCCGTCCGCATCGGCCAAGTCGGGCTGGGCCAATGGGGAAAGAAGCTCTTGCGCAACTTCGGAGAGCTCGCCGACGTGGCGTGGCTCTGCGATGTCGACGAACAGGAGACCGCAGCGGCGGCCGAGCGGCATCCCGCGGCGCGCGTCACGTCGCGTCTCGACGACGTGCTCGCCGACGACGCGGTGGACGCCGTCGTGATCGCCACGCCGGTACCGACGCACTACGAGCTCGCGCGACAGGCGCTCGAGGCGAACAAGCACGTGTTCGTCGAGAAGCCCCCCGCGATGCGAGGCGGCGAGATGGAGGAGCTGTGCGAGCTGTCGGAGGAGCGCGGCCGTGTGCTCATGCCCGGCCATCTGCTGCTGTATCACCCGGCCGTCCGCACGTTGAAAGGCATCGTCGACTCGGGCGAGCTCGGCGACGTGCTCTGCATCTACGGCAACCGCCAGAACCTCGGCACGATCCGGACACACGAGAACGCCCTGTGGTCGCTGGGCGTGCACGACCTGTCGGTGCTCCTTTTCCTCATCGGGGAGGAGCCGAGCGAGGTCTGGGCACATGGACACGCCTTCCTCAACCCCCGGGTCGAGGACATCGTGTTCTGCTACCTGCGCTTCCCGTCGGGCAAGATCGCCCACATGCACCTGTCGTGGCTCGACCCACACAAGATCAGGCGGATCACCGTCGTCGGACGCGACAAGATGGCCGTCTTCGACGACATGGAGCCGGAGCGGAAGGTGACGGTCTACGACAAGGCGCCGGAGGAGCCGGCGACACGCTACGGCGAATGGAAGACGCGCACCGGTGACATCTACAGCCCGAAGGTCGCGACGATGGAACCGCTTCGGCTCGAGTGCGAGCAGTTCGTGAGCTTCGTCAGAGGCGAGGGCGACGCCAGGCGGCCCGCGCGGGACGGCTTGCTCGTCGTCCGCGCGCTCGAGCAGCTGCAGGCATCGCTCGAGACCGTTCTGGCGTGAACGCCGACATCGCGCCGACTGCCGTCGTCCACCAGGGGACGGTGATCGGGGAGGAGTGCAAGATCCTCGACGGCGCCGTCGTCGGCAAGCTGCCGACGCTCTCGCCGCGGTCGACTGCGAGGCAGGAAGAGCTGGCGCCGCTCGAGCTCGGAGCTTGGACGATCGTGTCCACCGGAGCGATCGTCTTCGCCGGGACACGCCTCGGCGCGCGTGTGATCGTCGGGGATCAGGCGTGCGTGCGGGAGCGGTGTGACATCGGTGACGATGTCGTCATCGGGCGAGGTGCGCTCGTCGAGAACGACACGTCGATCGGGGCGAACACGAAGGTTCAGGCGATGGCCTACGTGACCGCGTATTCGATACTCGAGGAAGACGTGTTCATCGCTCCGTGCGTGATCACGACGAACGACAACTTCATGGGCCGGACGGAACGGCGACACGCGCTCCGCAGGGGCCCGACCATCCGCCGCGGCGCGCGGATCGGAGCCGGCGCAGTCATCTGCCCGGGCGTCGAGATCGGCGAGGAGGCGTTCGTCGGTGCGGGCGCGGTGGTCGTCCGAGACGTCCCGCCGCGCGTCGTCGTCGTCGGCAATCCGGCGAGGATCCTCCGCGAGGTCCCGCCCGAGGAGCTGCTCGCGCCTAGGAGCGCCTGATCGAGAGGTCGTACGTGCCGACGCCCTGCGTCGCCAGCTTGACCTGCACGTAGAACCAGCCGCTCGACCTCGCGCGGTAGGCGAGCCTGTGGATGGCACCGGGACCGATCGCCTGGGCCGCTCGCATGTGTTGCGTCCGCAGATCGTCGACGTGCTTCGTCCCGGGCCGCCAGAGAAGGAGGTTCGAGTTCGTGCGGGCGGGACCGCTGAGGGTCAGGCGCACTCGCTGTCGCTTCCGCAGGTAGATGCGGTAGACGTCGACCTGGTCGTCCCAGAAGTCGATGGTCGCCTTGACGGACGTGACCTTTCGAGAAAGCCTCATCGCGTTCTTGCCGGCGTCGTCGTTCGGCTCGAGGCGGTCGGAGGTGGGCAGGACGCCGTCGAGCGACGCGATCGCCTTGCCGAGGTCCAGCCTCCCCCAGCCGCTGTAGGCGTCGCGTTGCAAGGGGCACGGCTTGCAGCCGTTCGAGGCGTTCACGTCGGTAGCCGAGCGCTCGAGGATGTTGATCACCTGGTCAGGTTGGAGCGTCGGCCTCAGCGCGAACAGCACGGCCGCCGCCGCCGTGACCTGAGGCGCCGCAAACGATGTCCCGGCGGCGTGGCGGAACTCGTCGGGACCGCAGTCCGAATAGCCCTGGTTCTGGCAGAGCGGGCGGAACGACGTGAGTGCGCGCGGGAGCGTCGAGTAGATCTCCTGCCCGGGCGCGGAGATGTCGTTGTAGATGCGGTCGCGGTTGGAGAAGCCCGGCACGTTCCCCGACGGCGTCAGGGCGCTGACACCGAGCACATGCGGCAGCGCCGCCGGGTAGCTCGCGTACGGCCAGGGCGCCTCCGGCGCCTCGTCCGCATTGCCGACCGCAGCCACGAGGACAGCGCCGTGCCGGACCGCGTACTCGATCGCATTCGCCTCGAGCCGCGAGAACGTGTCGCGGCGCGCGTGGAACGGGTCACGTAGCCCTCCGATGGAGAGATTGATCACCCGTGCGCCGTTGTCTGCCGCCCATCGAATCGCCTCGGCTTCGTCGCGCACGTCGATCGTCTGGTCGCTTCGCGCGATCTTGGCGATGATGAGCTGTGCGGGGAAAGCCATTCCCGCGATCCCTTCGTTGTTGTTGAGAGAGGCGCCGATGACGCCGGCGACGAACGTCCCGTGGCCTTCCTCGTCCGTCAGGGCGCTGCCGCCAACCCAGCTACGGGACGCTGCGATGCGACCACGGAACTCCGGATGGCCGCCGTCGATCCCTGAGTCGATGATCGCGACCCGGACCGGAGCGACCGGCGGCAGCTCCGGCCCGAACCCGTCCCAGGCGTGGTCCTGCGCCAGGTAGTACTGCCGCGGCGCCAACGGATCGGTCGGTGCAAAGCCCGTGCGGAGCGTCGCGGCGACTGCGGCAGGCGCCAACAACGCCGCAAGCAACACGACCAAGGCTGTCTTCACGGCGTCGAAACCTGAAGCGCGGGGCTCGTGCCTACGGCGAAGCCGCGGCCGGGCGAGACGCGTGCCCGGTAGACGCCTCCCGTCAGCTGAAGCTTGGCGATGAAGTTTCCGGCGCCGTCGATCGTCGCACCGGCAACCGTCGCCCAGCCGGATCCGTGCTGACGCTGGATTGCCACTCGTCCGCCTCCAAGCGTCGCCGGGCGGACGTACCCGCGCAGCTCGTCCTGCGTGCGGGGCGCATGAAACCGCACCAGTGACGCCACCGGCACACGCACCGGTGCGGCGGCGACCTTGCCGCTGGCAAGGCGGTACTGCGTCGAGGCGGCTGGTCTCACGACCACGCTCACGTTACCGCTGGTGCTTGCTTTCAAGGCTCCGAGCGCCTGCCAGGCGCTTCCCTTCCACTCCTGCAGGACCGCCGAGCCTAGGCCGCGTGCCACGCCGTTCAGGCGCGCACGCTGGCCGTAGAGGACAGCCTGCTGCGGCCCGCTGAGCGCGAGCACACCGACGCTGAACCAGGTCGAGCGGAGCCCGAGCCTGCGCCGAAGGTCATTCCCAGGCACCGAGATGGTGCTTTTGGTTCCGATCACCGTCAGCGCCTTGATCCTCCCGGAGGAGTTGATCTGCGGCTGCAGATCGAGGATCTGCCCCGGCAGCTTCAGCCGCTTCGCAAGGGTCGCTCCCGTGAACGTGTACGGACCCCAGTCGTGATGCGGCGAGAGCGAGTCGTATGGATCGGGCACAGAGACGAGATACGGCACCGACTCGCCCCAAGCGTCCTGGGCGGAGGCGGTTCGGCCGCCCGACGTGGAGAAGAAGTACGTCTTCGCCACCTGGCCACCATAGAGCACGACCTTTCCCGCCGTCGCGTTCACGGCCGCGTTCGTCGCGGGCCGTTCGTGCTCGACGCCGAGGTACATCTGGCTCCGTGTGTCGGGATAGAGATCGAACGGGCCTGTGCGGCGCGTCGCGAGGGCGTATGACCTCGCCACGACGGCTTGAGCTTTGAGCGCCTCCGGGCTCCACGTGTACGGCATCTCGGCCGGTACGACGCCGTAGAGGTACTGCTCGAGCCCGACGATGTCGATCACTCGGAGCTTGCCGCCCACGACGTCGACCTGCAGCGAGCCGCGATACGGATTCTTGAGCTCGAGCGGCGCCGTGCCAGGTTGGAAGAGCAGCGGTCCCGGCAAAGCGTGGGCCGTCGTCGCGTCGTCGACCTTCAGCTTCAGCGCCGTCGTGAGCGTGTAGCTGCCCGCGAGCACGTCGTGGACGGCGCCCGTCGCGTCACGCACGCGGAAGTCCTGCGTCGAGCCGATCCGGAGCGTCTTCACGCCGCTCGTGAGCAGCACTCGTACTCTCGAAACCGGCGCTGCGCCGATCTGAGTGCCCGGGAAGTAGTGCAGGACGATTCGTGAGTAGTCGAAACCCTTCTGCGCATATCCGTACGCGCCCCACTGACTGAGGCCGACTCCGTGGCCCCAGCCGTGGCCGGTGATGACGAACGTTGCCGAGGCCGGAACCGGTGCGGCGCCGCGTGCTCCCATCGCCGCAGTGGCGACGAGTAGGAACGCGGAGGCGAGTAGGAGCGATCGACGCATCGAGCGGGCCGCGGGCGGGCCGACCGAGGCTACCAAAGTGCCCTGTGAGCAGCAGCTTCTCTTTACAGAGCCCTCACCCGCTCTGCGGTCGTCTGCGACACTGCGCGAGGGGCAGAGCCGTTCTACAAACGACATGGCCGTAACGACCGATCTTCTCCCGCCTCGCTATCGCGATCCCGTACGGATCGGACGCGGAGGAATGGGCGACATCTATCGCGCAACCGATTCGATGCTCGGGCGCGAAGTCGCGATCAAGATCCTCGCCGACCGGTACGCGCAGGACACGGCGATCCGCGAACGCTTTACGCGAGAAGCGCTTGCGGCCGCGCGCCTGTCGGGCGAGCACCACACGGTCACGATCTACGACGTCGGCGATCACAACGGCCGCCCGTACATCGTCATGGAGTACCTGGGCGGCGGCTCGCTCGACGACGTCCTAAGGAGCGACGGCGTGCAACCGCCTCAGCGCGTCTTCCAGTGGCTGGAGGAAGCCGCGGACGCCTTGGATGCTGCGCATCGACAAGGGGTCGTGCATCGCGATGTGAAGCCCGCGAACCTGATGCTGGATGACCAGGGACACGTGCGTGTGGCGGACTTCGGCATCGCGAGCGCCGCCGACATGGAGTCCTTGACGCTGACCGGAACGGTCCTCGGCACGGCGGGGTATCTCGCGCCGGAGCAGGCGCAGGGGGAGCGTGCGCTGCCGGCGAGCGATCGGTACGCGCTCGCGGTCGTCGCCTGGGAGCTCCTCACGGGCGCGCGCCCGTTCCAGTCGGAGAGTCCGACGGCCGAGGCCGCGGCGCACGTCAGCGCGCCCGTTCCGACGATCAGCGAGCACAGCGACCTTCCTCGGGAGCTCGATCCCGTCTTCGCGAAAGCGCTCGCCAAGGATCCACGCGAGCGCTACGAGACCGCAGGCGATTTCGTCGCCGAGCTTCGCGCCGCGCTGGCCGACGCGGCCGGCGCCACGCGGGCGCTCCTGTTCGCCGCACCAGTCCCACCCGTCACGGAGCCGACCGCTCCGTTGCGCCGCGGCGACGACGGCGACGTGGCACCGCCGTCCGAGCGACCCGGTGGCGGCGCAGTGTGGCCGATCTTCGCAGTCGTCCTCGTCGTCGGAGCCATCGCCGGAGCTCTCCTCGCCTACTTCCTCACCGGCGGCGGTGGTGGTGACGCGACACAGGGGACGACCGTCTTGACGCGCGAGCGCACGGTGACGAGCCCCGGCGGCGTCACGACGGTCGAGCGCCCGGTCACCGTCACGACCACCGCACCGTCGACCCCGACGCAGCCGCCACCGACGGCGTCGCTGGGAAACAGCGCCAGCGGTGCAGCGCTGAACAACGCGGGCTACATCCGGATGCGGCTCGGTGACTACGAGGGCGCGCTGCCGTTGCTCGAGCGAGCCGTGGAGCGGCTGCAGGGCACGCGCTCCCTCGACGAGGCCTACGCGAGCTTCAACCTCGCCTACACCCGCTTCCAACTCGGTAGCTGCGACGGCGTTCTCGAGCTGCTCGACCGGTCGGAGTCGATCCAGGGCCACCGATCGGAGATCGACGACCTGAGGGCGCAGGCAGAGGAGGAGTGCTAGGCACTGCGCCTGGCCGCGTACTGCCGCTCGTAGTATTCGCGGAAGCCGCCGGAGCGTTTGATCGGCTCCCACCAGTCACGGTTGTCGCGGTACCAGTCGATCGTCGAGCGTACTCCGTCGTCCCACTTGCGGCGGGGCTGCCAACCGAGCCCGCGCATCTTCGTCGCCTCGAGCGAGTACCGGCGGTCATGTCCGGCGCGGTCCTCGACGTGGCGGACGAGTGAGGGGTCGGCCTCGAGGTGCTCGAGGATGAGCCGGGTGAGCTGGATGTTCTCGCGCTCCTCGTTGGCCCCGACGTTGTAGACCTCGCCGGCCTCTCCCTGACGGAGGACGAGGTCGATGGCGGCGCAGTGGTCCTCGACGTGGAGCCAGTCTCGGACCTGCTTCCCGTCTCCGTACAGCGGCAAAGCCTCCCCGTCGAGAGCGTTGCTCACGAACAGCGGCAGGATCTTCTCCGGGTACTGGTTCGGCCCGTACGTGTTCGAGCCGCGCGTGATCGACGCGTTGACTCCGTACGTGCGCACGGCCGCGAGCACCTGCAGGTCGCCGCCCGCCTTGGATGCGCTGTACGGGCTCGACGGCCGCAGCGGGTCGTCCTCGCGCGACGACCAACCGGGCTCCACGTCCCCGTAGACCTCGTCCGTCGAGACCTGCACGAACCGTGCGCCCATCTCCTCCGCTGCCTGGAGCAGGACGAGCGTCCCGAGCACGTCCGTGTTCACGAACTCCTCCGGGCCCAGGATCGAGCGGTCGACGTGCGTCTCCGCGGCGAAGTTGACGATTGCGTCCACCTGGCCGATCTGGTCGACGTCGTCGCGGGACGCGATGTCGCCGCGGCGGCAGTCGACTCCTTCCGGAAGGTTCCTCGGATTGCCGGCGTAGGTGAACTTGTCGAGCACGACGACGTCCTCGCCGGCCGCGAGCTGGCGCTTGACGAAGTGCGAGCCGATGAAGCCCGCGCCCCCGGTGACTAGAAGCCGCATGCGGTCACCGTATAGACTCAGAGCGTGAGCGAGGCAACGGAGCCTCGGGCGCGCCGTTCGCGCCTGGGGCTTTCGCATTTCTAGGGAGGATTTCATGGCGCAGGTCGAGACACGAAACAGGGCGACGTCGAGTGAGGAGTCGCGCAAGCGCGTGCTCCGTCGCATCAAGGAGGAGGGCGTCGAGTTCGTCCTCCTCTGGTTCACGGACATCGAGGGCCACCTGAAGAGCTTTGCGGTAACGCCGAGCGAGGTCGAGGACGCGCTCGACGACGGGATGGGCTTCGACGGCTCGTCGATCACCGGCTTCAACGCGATCGAGGAGTCGGACATGGTTGCGATCCCCGATCCCGAGACCTTCCAGCTGATGCCGTGGAAGGAGGGGGAGACGAAGGTCGCGCGGATGATCTGCGACATCGTCACGCCTGACGGCAAGCCGTACGAGGGAGATCCGCGCTACGTCCTGCGCCGCGCGCTCGAGCGCATGTCCTCGCTCGGGTTCGAGACCTTCAACGTCGGCCCGGAGCTCGAGTACTTCCTCTTCAAGGACGACGAAGGGACCGAGACGCTCGACGAAGGCGGCTACTTCGCCATGACGACGATGGACGCCGCGAGCGAGCTGCGGCAGGAGACCGTGCGGGCGCTCGAGTCGATGGGCATCCCGATCGAGTACGTCCACCACGAGGTCGGCCCCTCGCAGCACGAGATCGACATGCGCTACGCGGACGCGCTCGCAATGGCCGACCACACCGTCACCTACCGCCTGATCGTGAAGGAGATCGCGAAGAAGGCCGGCTACCACGCGACCTTCATGCCGAAGCCGATCTTCGGTGAGAACGGTTCGGGCATGCACACGCACCAGTCGCTCTTCAAGAACGGGCGGAACGCTTTCTTCGACGCGGACGACGAGTGGCACCTCTCCGAGGCGGGCAAGGCGTTCATCGCCGGGCAGCTGCGCCACGCTCGCGAGATCAGCGCCGTCTTCGCGCAGTGGGTGAACTCCTACAAGCGGCTCGTGCCGGGGTACGAGGCGCCGGTGTACGTCGCCTGGTCGCGTCGCAACCGCTCGGCGCTGATCCGCATTCCGCTCTACAAGCCGGGGGCAGAGCAGGCGACGCGCGCCGAGATCCGGTGCCCCGATCCGGCGTGCAATCCGTATCTCACGTTCGCCTCACTTCTGCACGCCGGGCTCGAGGGCATCGAGCAGGGATACGAGCTGCCGGAGCCGATGGAGACGAACCTCTACCACCTGACTCCGGAGCAGCGTCGCGAGCGCGGCATCGTGTCCCTGCCCGAGACACTGGGCGAGGCGATCGAGGAGCTCTCCAACTCGGATCTCGTCCGTAAGGCGCTCGGGCCCCATATCTTCGACCGCTACGTGGAGCTCAAGCGCGGCGAGTGGGACGAGTACCGGGTGCAGCTGTCCCAGTGGGAGCTCGATAAGTACTTGTCGGTTCTCTGAAAAAGCGCGAGAATGGCGTTCGGTCCCCGACCCCTGCGGCCCGCGGGACCCAACTGACGGCCGACTGCGAGCTGCTGCGGTATCGCGCAGCTCGTGGTCGTTAAGGCGCGAAAACGGTGCTTCGCACCATGTTTTCGCGCCTGATCTTGGACGCCGATGTTGGGTAGCGCTGCGGCGTGAGCGCGGTCACGCCTCCGCGCGCTGAAGGCCCGAAAACGCTGCGTTGCAGCTCGTTTTCAGGCCTACACGGCTGGGCCGATGTTTGGTGGCGCTGCGGCGTGAGCGCGGTCACGCCTCCGCGCGCGGAACGGTCCGTTACCTAGTTGGATAAACCGCTCTAGAGGAAGCGGCGGACGTTTTCTCTTGGGACCCTGAGTGCTACCACGTTCGAACTGTGGTCTACCTCGGCGATTGTGTCTGCTGGGACCAAGCGCCTCTGGCGGGACAGGAAACCGCTCTTTACCGACAGGGCGTCTGGGACGTCCGGGAGGGTGCCGTACATCGGGCACTCCACTCGGCCGACTACCCGGCCGCGGTTGTCGGCTACCAGGAAACCCGTCGTGTCCACCAGATTCAGAGCGAGAGCGGAGATGTTGCGACGGTATTCCCCGTCTGCAAGGAAAAACCCTCCCCCCGGTAAGGGTTCTGTAAGAACGGCTTAGGTACCGGGTTTCCCGCTCATCGCGAACATGGCTACGAGGAGCGCGGCGAGGTAGATGAGAGCGAGCGCTAATACCGTTCGCGCCGGCCAGCCGCGGTCCGGCTTCCGCACGCTCAGCCAACCGAAGATGAGCGACAGCAAGAGGAAGAGCACGCCCGCGTCGCTGACGATATAGCCGGTTCCGAGCCAGCCCGGGTCGCCCGGGATGTCCTCACGCGAGTTCGTCCACTCTCCGGCGACGCGCATCAGGATCCAGGCCGGAATGACGAGGAAGACGACGGTGCGGAAAGCGACCTGTCGGAGCAGCAGCGAGCTGCCCGACCTGCTTGCGGCTATCGCCATGGCTGCGACCGCGCCGGTGAGGATCGTCGCGCCGAGCACGTGGAGGAAGAGCGGCAGGTTCCAGCTGTCGGGTCGCACGAGGGCGAGCATCAGGCGCCCGGCTTCCAGATCATCAGGCCGAGGACCGCGAACGCGACGAGGCCGCTCGACCAGCTGAGGGCGAGGGCCTTCGGATCGCGCAGCTTCGACCGGAGCTCCTCGTTCGGCGCATCTCCTTCGGTGGCTAGGCGCTCGGCCAGCTCGCGTGCCTCGCGCTCGTAGCGACCCCCGCGGCCGCCGAGGAATCCGGCGAGCGCCCAGAGGACGAGTGCCGCGATGATCCACGCATCTCCCCAGCCGTAGCCGACGTGGTGTACGAGCCAGAGCCCGAACCCGAGGGTGGCGAGCATGCCGATGCCGATGCAGACGACGGCCAAGCGTGTCAGCCCGAGGAGTGTCGCGATCTCGCTCGGTCGCTCGCGTCGCAACGCGGCGAGGTTGAAGACGCCCGCGATCACGATCCCGCCGATGAGGAAGAACGCACCGGCCACGTGCAGGAACAGCAGCCACTGGTAGCGATCCACGACGGCTAGCCTACGGATTCGAGCGGATGTGTAGAGCGTTCGGAATGTGTCGACCGGTCAGTTCAGACGGATCGCAGGCAGAGCCTCCGATCCTGAGGTCGGCACCGCAAGCGGTGCCTTAGCCAGGTGGACGCACGAGAGCGTCACCTGCGCCTCCTCACCGAGACGATCGCGGCGGTCAACTCGACGCTCGACCTGGAGGAGGTGCTCGGCCTCGTCGCACGGAAGGTCGCCGACGCGCTCGGCACCGAGGCCTGCTTCGTCTACCTCTACGACGACCCGAGTGACGAGCTCGTTCTCCGGGCGACGCATGGCACGAGGGTCGAGGAGATGACAAGGCGTCCACGCATGCGGGTGGGCGAGGGGATCACCGGCACGGCGGCGGCGGAGCGCGCGCCGGTGATGATCCCCTCGCAGGCGCACCTCGATCCGCGCTTCAAGCAGTTTGCGAACCTACCCGAGGACGAGTACCAGTCGATCCTCGCGGTCCCGATCCTGGCGCGGGAGCATCTTGCGGGTGCACTGAATGTCCGCACGCTCGAGCCGCGCGAGTTCACGCGTGACGAGATCGACCTGCTCGTTGCGATCGCCGACCAGGTTGCGCAGACGATCCAGCACGCGCAGCTGTACGCGCAGGCGCAACAGCGCGTCGCCGAGCTGGAGGCCCTGGCCAAGATCTCGGAGGCTGTCTCCGAATCGCTCTACCTCGAAGAGTCCCTCGAGGCGATCGTCAAGACGACGATGGAGGCGGTCGCGGCGACGGGGGCTGCGCTCGTGCTGGAAGACGGCAAGATCGCCTGGCCCGAGGGCCGTCCCGGCACGTACAACGTACGGCTGCCGCTTCGCTGGAAGCGCCGCCAGATCGGCGAGCTCGTGTGTGACCGGGATACGCCGTTCACGGCCGACGAGCAGGCGCTTCTGGCATCGATCGCGCACCATGCAGCGGTTGCGCTCGAGCACGGTCGCGCCGTGATGCGAGGCGTGCTCGCCCAGGAGATCCACCACCGAGTGAAGAACAACCTGCAGACCGTGGCGTCGCTCTTGCGGCTGCAGGCGCACTCGAGCGACGTGGATCCACGGAAGGCGCTCGAGGATTCCGTCAATCGCATCCTCGCGATCGCCGCGGTCCACGAGGTCCTCACGCAGCAGCGGGACGAGGTGGTGGAGCTCCGCGAGCTGCTCGATCGGCTCCGCTCGATGCTCGTCCAGGGGCTCGGCGGCGCGAAGGAAGTGCACGCAGACCTCGAGCCCGTTTCCCTCGCTGGCAACCGCGCCACCGCGCTGGCGCTCGTCTTCAGCGAGCTGCTCCAGAACGCGCTCGAGCACGGCGGCGAAGCTGTGGAGATCGAGCTAGCGCAACGGAACGGTGAGGTCGTGCTGGCGATTGCCGACGACGGCTCGGGTATCGACGGTGACGCGGCCGGGACCGGCCTGTCGATCGTCCGGGCTCTGGTGCGCGACGAGCTTCAGGGCAGGCTCGAGCTGACGAGCGACCGCGGCACGCGCGCCGAGGTCGTCTTCCCCGCGTGAACGACCCGTTTGCGCGCCTGAAGGAGAACAGGTGGCGGGAAGTTGCGGAGATAGACGAGAGGCTCGAGCACGGAGGAATGGACGCATGACCGCCTCGGCCGGGCCGCTGCGGATCCTCGTGGCCGAGGACGAGACCATCATCCGGCTCGATCTCCGCGCCCTCCTCGAGCGCGCCGGCTTCGAGGTGTGCGCGGAGGCTCGGGACGGCGAGGAGGCCGTCGAGCTAGCCCGCTCGGAGCGGCCCGACCTTGCAATCCTCGACGTCAAGATGCCGAAGCTCGACGGCATCGAGGCCGCGCGGCACATCCTCGACCAGCGCCCGATCCCGATCGTGATGCTGACGGCGTACGGTCAAGACGAGCTCGTCCAGCGTGCGGCCGAGGCCGGCGTCTTCGGCTACCTCGTGAAGCCTTTCCGCGAGCAGGATCTGCTGCCCGCGATCCGTACGGCCTTTGTGCGGCACGAAGAGCTGACGGCCCTGCGGGACGAAGCAGAGTCGCTCGCGGAGGCACTCGCTGCGCGTAAGGCGATCGAGCGTGCGAAAGGTCTTCTGATGCAGAAGGAAGGGCTGTCCGAGCAGGACGCGTTCGCACGTTTGCGTAAGGCGAGCCAGATCTCCGGGCGTCCGCTCGAGGTCGTCGCGGAGGCGCTGATCGCCACGTTCGGCGAAAGCTAGAACAACAAGTCCACGATGATGCCGAGCACGATCAGCACGATCCCGAGCAGGAAGACGGGCTCCTGCCGCGAGCCGGTCGGACGGCGACGGCTCATCGTGCCGCGAATCATCGAGAAGCCTCCTGTCGGGAACATGCCGAGCAGGAAGAGGATCGCGCCGACGACGTAGTACGTCGCAGCGATGCCGGTCGCAATGGTGACACGGCTGCTCGCCCAACCGATCACGGCGCCGAGCAGACCCAGCGCGACTGCCGCTGCGACCGCTCCGAGCGCCATCCGCTTGAGCGCCTCTCCGAGCCCGGTCCAGCGGCTCGTCGGTGCGGGTGGGATCGGCGGGTCTTGCGTCACGACTGTGCTCGCTCGAACACGGTTTCCCAGCGGTCGAGCAGCGCTCGCAGCTCGTCGCGCGCTTGGCGATGGGCAGCGAGCGTCTCGGTGTCGGTCCAATCTTTCGCGAGGCGCCGTTCGAGATCGGCAACCGCCGTCTCGCGGTCCGAGATCTCCGCTTCGAGCCGATCGAGCTCCGACGGCGCGGACAGATTCGTCTTCGGCGTCGTCTCGCGTGCCTTCGACTGCTTCGGCTCGGGCTGCGGCGGCGCGGACGCTCGCCGTTCCTCGCGGCGGCGCACGTACTCTGCCCAGCCGCCGTCGTAGGAGTTGACCCGCGAGCCCTCGATCGCGAGCGTACGATCGGCGACCGCGTCGAGTAGCGCTCGGTCGTGTGAGACGAGGAGGACGGTGCCGGGAAAGGCGTCGAGCGCCTCCTCGAGCGCCTCGCGGCTCTCCAGGTCGAGATGGTTCGTCGGCTCGTCGAGCACGAGGAAGTTCGCACCTGACGCGACGACGAGCGCGAGCGCAAGCCGGCGGCGTTCCCCGCCGGACAGCGCGACGACGGGTTTCTCGTGCTCGGACCAGCCCGAGAAGAGGAACCGGCCGAGCAGGTTCTGGGCGTCGGGCCGCTGCAGCCCGGTTGCGCGCTGGACGCACTGGAGCACCGAGCCGCGCGTGTCGAGCTCCATCTCCTGCTGCGAGAAGTAGGCGGGCTCGACGCCGTGGCCGAGCCGAACGGAGCCCGTCTCGAGGTCGCGCTTCCTGAGGATCGTCTCGAGGAGCGTCGTCTTCCCGGATCCGTTCGGCCCCACGAGCGCGACGTGCTCGCCGCGCTCGATCGCGAACCCCGCGTCCTCCACGAGCACGCGATCGCCGACGCGGAGGGTGACGCCGTCCGCCTCGACGACCGTGCGACCGCTACGTGCCGGCTTGAAGAACTCGAAGCCGAGCCGTCGTGATTTGCGCGTGAGCAGGCCGACCTGATCCGTCGCTTTCGCGCGCTCCTTCTCGAGCCTGTCGATCTGCGTCAGCTTGACCTGCGCCTTGCGCGCCATCTTCTCCGTCGATGCGCGGAAGCGCGCGACGAAGCGTTCGAGGCGCTCGATGTCGCGGCCGATCCGGTCGGCCGTCTTCGTCGCCGCCTGCAGGCGCGCTGCCTTCTCGATCCGCCAGGCGTGCCACGGACCGGCGAAGTAGGTCGAGCGTCCGGCTTCGAGCTCGAGGACCGCGGTCGAGACGGCCTCGAGGAACCATCGGTCGTGCGCGACGACGATGATTCCCGCGTCGAGCGACTGCAGCTCGCGCTCCAGCCACTCCAGGCTTTCGACGTCGAGGTGGTTCGTCGGCTCGTCGAGCAAGAGGAGATCGGGGTCGCCGCCCAGCGCGCGCGCCAGCGAGGCGCGGGTCAGCTCGCCGCCGGAGAACGTCTCGAGCGGTCGATCGAGGTGCTCGTCCCGGAAGCCGAGACCGCGGACGACGGCTGTGGCACGCTCGCGCCAGTCATACCCGCCGGCGTGCTCGAGCTTTGCCTGTGCCTCCCCGTAGCGGCGAATCGTGGCCGGCCGGTGGTCGCCCGCAGCCATGTCCTGCTCGAGGGCGCGGAGCTCCTCCTCGAGCGCGACGAGGTCGCCGGCTCCAGAGAGGACGTACTCGCGCAGGGTCAGGCGCCGCTCGAGCGGTGGACGCTGGTCGTGCAGCGCCACACGGGCGCTTTTCTGGAACGCAAGGTCGCCGCGCTGGAGGCTCGTCTCGCCGACGAGCGCGCGCAGCAGCGTCGTCTTACCCGCGCCGTTCGGGCCCGAAAGGGCGACCCGGTCCCGCCGCTCGACCTTGAACGAGACGCCGTCGAAGAGAGGATCTCCGCTGAGCTCCTTGCGCAGCCCCGATGCGATCACGACAGCCATTCGGGTAAGGGTACGGCCCGTGACGCAGGTCCTTGCACTCGACGTCGGCACGTCGTCCGTTCGCGCCGGACGCTTCGACGCCTCAGCGACGGAGGACGGAAAGCCGGCGAAGCGCCAGTACGTCGGCGAGGCGGACCCCGATCGCCTCGTCGCCGCCGTGCGCGAGGTGCTCGACGAGGCCGGCGGTCCGACGCCCGATGCGATCGGCGCCTCCTGCTTCGGGCACAGCCTCGTTGCGCTCGACCACAAGGGGCGTCCCCTCACACCGGTCCTCGGCTGGCGCGACAGACGCTCGGCCGATGCGGCCGACCAGCTCGCACGCCACGTCGACGACGCAGCGGTCCATGCGCGCACGGGCTGCCACATCCACACGAGCTACTGGCCGGCGAAGCTGGCGTGGCTCGCCAGTGAGCAACCCGAGACCTTCCGCGCGGCGCGGCGCTTTGCCTCGTTTTGCGACTACCTGTATCTGCAGCTCCTGGGACGCGAGGTTCCCGCCAGCCTGTCGATGGCCTCGGCGACGGGGCTGCTCGACCTGAGCACTAGGCGGTGGGACGAGGAGCTGCTGGAGACGTTGGCCGTCGAGGCGGAGCAGTTGCCCGCGCTTGCGGACGACGCGGTCGCCGGCTGGTTCCCCGCGGCGCTCGACGGAGCGTGCTCGAACGTCGGCGCAGGTTGCGTCACGCGCGATCGCGCCGCGCTGATGATCGGTACCTCCGGCGCCTTTCGCACCGTCTACGAGGCGGTGCGGCCGGTACCCAGGCCCGGCCTCTTCCTGCACCGGCTCGACCGGCGGCGCGTCGTCGAGGGCGGCTCGCTCTCGGATGGAGGTGGACTGACGAGCTGGTTGGCGGACACGCTCCGCGATCCCGAGGGGTCGCTCGCCGACCGCGATCCCGACTCGCACGGCCTCACGTTCGTGACCTTGCTCGGCGGCGAGCGCAGCCCCGGCTGGCACGAGCATGTCAAGGGCGCGATCGCCGGGCTCACGTTCGACACGACGGCGCTCGACGTTCGCCAGGCGGCGCTGGAGGGCGTCGCGTTCCGCTTCGCCGAGATCGCCGATCTGATGCCGGAGGTACGGGAGATCGTCGCGACGGGCGGCGCGCTCCTGCACGATGACGACTGGGTGCAGATCGTCGCTGACGCGCTCGGCCGGCCGATCGTCACCTCGGGGGTCGAGGAGGCGTCGTTGCGAGGTGCTGCCGTCCTTGCGCTCGAGCGGCTCGGCGAGACACCGGCGCCGGCGCCGTTGGGGCGTGTCGTCGAGCCGCGTCCGGATCGCGCAGAGGCGTATCGCCGTGCGCGGGAGCGGCAGCGGCGGCTCTACGAGGCTGTGACTTCCGCGCCTACGAGCTGACGCGCTGCGGCGGCGATGTGCTCGGCGTCGATGCCGTAGGCGTTCATGAGCTCCGCCGGCTTGCCGGACCGCGGCATGTCGTTGACTGCGAGCTTGACGACCCGCGCCTGCTCGTCGCTCTCCGCAAGCGCCGCGAGCACGGCGTCTCCCAGTCCGCCGTCCGGGAAGTGATCCTCGACCGTGATGACGCGCCCGGTCGCTTCCGCGGCCGCCGCGAGGGTCTCCGCGTCGATCGGCTTGATCGAGTACGCGTCGATCACGCGTGCGCCGATGCCGTCGTCGCCGAGCGACTCCGCGGCTTTCAGCGCTTCGTGAACGGTGACGCCGGTCCCGACGATCGTCACGACGTCGTCGTCCGACGAGCGCAACAGGCGGCTGCCGCCGACCTCGAACTCCTCGTCCGGCCCGTAGATCACCGGCGTGTTCGGGCGGAGCGTGCGCAGGAAGACGATCCCTCGCGTGTCGGCCATCGCCGCGACGAGCTTCGCGGTCTGGTTCGCGTCGCACGGATGGAGAACGACGCTCGAGTGGATGGCGCGCAACGAGGCGATGTCCTCGAGCGCCATCTGCGACGGGCCGTCTTCGCCGATCGAGACGCCGGCGTGTGAGCCGGACAGCCGTAGGTCGACGCGGCTGATCGCGGCCATCCGGATGAAGTCGTACGCGCGCGAAAGGAAGGCGGCGAACGTCGACGCGAAGGCATTCCAGCCGCGCGCGTGTAGCCCGACGGCTGCGGCCACCATCTGCTGCTCGGCGATGTACATCTCGAAGTACCGCTCGGGATGAGCCTTCGCGAAGATCTCTGCGAACGTCGAGTTGCTCACCTCGCCGTCGAGCGCGACGACGTCGCCGCGTGCCGTCCCGAGCGCGGCGAGCGCCTCGCCGTACGCCTTCCGCGTCGCGACCTCGTCACCGAGCTCGTAGCGCGGAAGCTCGAGCTCGCCGTCCGGGAAGCGGTGCGGCTCTGCGTCTTCCGGCTCGGCGACGTCGACGTGGATGTTGCGAAGGCCGCCGAGCTCCGCGATCGCCTCGTCGGCGTCGTCGAGCGCCTTGCCGTGCCAGCCGCCTTTGTCCTCGACGGCCTTGACGCCCTTGCCCTTGAGGGTGCGCGCGACGATGACGGTAGGTCTGCCGGGCGTTTCCGCGGCCTCCTTGTAGGCGCGGTCGATCTCCTCGACCTCGTGCCCGTCGATCTCGATCGCGTTCCAGCCAAAGGCGCGCGCCCGCTCGACGTAGACACCGGTGTTCCAGCCGACCATCGTCTCGCCGCGCTGGCCGAGCCGGTTCACGTCGAGGATCACGGTCAGGTTGTCGAGCTCGTAGTGAGACGCGTGCTCGAAGGCCTCCCACACCGAGCCTTCGGCCGTCTCGCTGTCGCCGTGCAGGACCCAGACCCGGTACGGCAGCCGGTCGAGATACTTGCCCGCAAGCGCCATGCCGACGCCGTAGGGCAGACCCTGGCCGAGCGAGCCGGTGGCGACGTCGACCCACGGAATGAGCGGCGTCGGATGTCCCTCGAGGATGCTCCCGAACTGCCGGTACGTCATCAGCTGCTCGTCGCTGATCGCGCCGACTGATCGGAAGATCGCGTAGAGCAGGGTCGACGCGTGGCCCTTCGAGAAGATCAGGCGGTCGTTCGTGGCCTTCTTCGGCTCGTCGAAGTCGTAGCGAAGATGATTCGCGACCAGCACCGCCATCAAGTCGGCAGCGGACATGCCGGATGTCGGGTGTCCCGACTTCGCGGCCGCGGCGCAGCGGATGGAATCGACGCGGTACTGCTGGCCCAGCTCGCGAAGCTCGCTCGCGTCCATTCGGCCATTCTAGGAGCCGGGGTGCGGCCTGCGCGGCGGGCCGGCCGAGGCCTGATTCCACGCTGGTGGGGTACCGTCCAAGGGTGAGGATCGCAGCGGCTTTCGACCACCGCGGCGTCCGGTTGCGAGATGCCGTCTTCGAGGCGCTTTCGGGCCATGAGGTCATCGACCTCGGCACCCCGACTGCGACGCCGCCTGTCGACTATCCGGACAAGGCGCGCGAGGTCGGAGAGGCGATCATCGACGGGAGAGCCGAGCGTGCCGTGCTCGTGTGCGGGTCCGGCGTTGGAGCGTCGGTCGCCGCCTCCAAGCTCCCCGGGATTCGCGCCGCGATCTGTCACGACGCGTACTCCGCGCACCAGGGAGTCGAGCACGACGACATGAACGTCCTCTGCCTCGGCTCGGAGGTCGTCGGCCCGTCCCTCGCGCGCGACCTCGTCGACGCGTTTCTCGCGGCCGAGTTCGACGGCGGGGAGCGTTACGTGAGGCGACTGAAGAAAATCGAAGAACTCGAAAGGTTGATGGCAAATGCCTGACTCGAACTTGCACAAGCTCTCGGCGCTCGGCCAGAGTGTCTGGATCGACTTCCTCTCGCGGCAGATGCTCCGCAGCGGGAAGCTCGCGCAGATGATGGAAGAGGATGCCGTCGTCGGCGTGACGTCGAACCCGACGATCTTCCAGAAGGCGATCGCCGAAGGCGAGGCCTACGACGACCAGCTCAAGGACATCCTCGACAGCGGCGAGCAGGATGCGAAGGAGATCTTCCTCCAGCTCTCTTCTCACGACATCGCCGATGCATGCGACCTGCTCCGCAAGGTCTGGGACGAGGGTCAGGGGCTCGACGGTTACGTGTCGTGGGAGGTGGATCCGAATCTCGCTTTCGACACCGATGCGACCGTCGCCGAGGCGCGTCGCCTCCACGGCTGGATCGACCGACGGAACCTCTACGTGAAGATCCCGGCCACCAAGGCGGGCCTCCCCGCGATCGAGGAGATGATCGCCTCGGGCAAGAACATCAACGTCACGCTCATCTTTTCGCTCGAGCGTCACAAAGAGGTGATGGAGGCGTACATCCGCGGCGTCGAGCGGCTCGTCGAGAGCGGCGGCGATCCCGCGACCGTGCACTCCGTCGCCAGCTTCTTCGTCTCGCGAGTCGACACGGAGGCGGACCGGCGGCTCGACGAGATCGGCGGCGACGCAACGCAGTTGAAGGGGAAGCTTGCGGTGGCGAACGCGAAGCTCGCCTACCAGAACTACCTGCAGGTGTTCTCGGGGCCGAGATGGGAGGCGCTCGAGGCGAAAGGTGCCCACAAGCAGCGCTGCCTCTGGGCGTCGACGTCGACGAAGAACCCCGAGTACAGCGATGTGCTCTACGTGGACGAGCTGATCGGCCCGGAGACGGTCAACACGATGCCGGAGGAGACGATCCGTGCCTTCCAGGACCACGGCCGCCTGGCGCTGACGCTGACGGAGGACATCGACGGCGCGCAACAGGTATTCGAGCGGCTGGGCGCGCTCGGCGTCGACTACGACGACGTGACCGAGACGCTCGAGCGGGAAGGCGTGGAGAAGTTCGCCGACTCGTTCGAGGAGTTGCTCGAAGGAATCCGCGCCAAGCGCGGCGAGCTGGCGCCGGCGTCCGCCTAGCAATGGCGGTCGCCTCGCAACAGGAGCTCGTCGAGCGGATCTGGGCGCGTGACGCCACCGTCTGGACCGGCGCGGACGAGGACCGCTGGCTCGGCTGGCTCGACGAGCCGAAGCGGATGCAGGAGCGGATCGCCGAGATTCGCGACTTCGCCGAGGAGGCGCGAACGCGCTTCGACACGTTCGTCCTGCTCGGCATGGGCGGCTCCTCGCTCGCGCCCGAGGTCCTGAAGCGCACGTTCGGGAGCAAGGGCTTCCACGTTCTCGACACGACGCATCCCGCGATGATCCGGCACGCCGAGGGGCTGCTGGACCTGGACCGAACGTTGTTCGTCGTCTCCTCGAAGTCCGGGACGACGCTGGAGACGCTCTCGCAGTTCGAGTACTTCTGGCAGAAGACGGGCGGCGACGGCGGCCGGTTCGTCGCGATCACCGATCCCGGCTCCTCGCTTGAGGAGCTCGCGGCGATGCGCGGCATGCGCGTCTTCGCCGGCGAGCCGACGATCGGCGGACGCTACTCCGCGCTGTCGCCGTTCGGCATCGTGCCCGCGGCGCTGATGGACATCGACGGCGAGCGGCTCCTTCGCGGCGGCGAGCAGATGGCCGAAGCGTGCAGGGGCGAGTCGAGCCCGGGCCTCACGCTCGGCCTGCACCTCGGGGAGGGATGGCGCGAGGGTCGCGACAAGGTCTGCATCCCCGAAACCGACGGTCGCTTCGGCCTCTGGGCCGAGCAGCTGATCGCCGAGTCGACGGGGAAGCAGGGGAAGGGGCTCGTTCCCGCTCCGGGTGAGGCCCCCGACGGTCCCGACCGCCAGGCGGCCGACGTCCACCTCGACGAGGCGTACGACATCGGCGCGGAGCTCTTCCGCTGGGAGTTCGCCGTCGCCGTTGCCGGCTCGATTCTCGGCATCAACCCCTTCGACCAGCCGGACGTGCAGGCTGCGAAGGACAAGACGAAGGAGGTGCTCGCCTCTGGAGACGAGCCCGCGGTCGAGCCGGACGGCTCGCTCGACGAGCTGCTGGCCGAAGCGACGCCGCCGAGCTACATCGCGATCCAGGCGTTCATCGATCCGGCGCGGGAGCAAGAGCTGGCGCCGCTCGCGTCGCGCGCACGCGAGAGCGGGTGTGTCGTCACGCAGGGGCTAGGGCCCCGCTACCTGCACTCGACGGGCCAGCTGCACAAGGGCGGGCCTCCGACCGGCTTGTTCGTCCAGGTGGTCGATGATCCGGGCGACGAGGTGCCGATTCCGGGCCAGGACTTCGGCTTCCGTCGGCTGATCCGCGCGCAGGCCGAGGGCGACTTCCGTTCGCTGGACGAGCGTGGCCGGACGATCGTACGGGTGAGACTGGAGGACCTCTAGTGCAGCTCGGAATGATCGGCCTCGGGCGGATGGGCTCCGGCATGACCGCGCGGCTGCGCGAGGGTGGGCACGACGTCGAGACGTACGACCCGAACGTGGATGCGCGGACGGCCGGTTCGCTCGAAGAGCTGAAGCAGCAACTGGCTGCGCCTCGCGCCTTCTGGATGATGATCCCCGCCGGCAAGATCACCGAGGACACGTTCCACGAGCTGCTCCGAATCGCCGACGAGGGCGACACGATCATCGACGGCGGCAACTCGAATTTCCACGACTCGAAGCGGCGCCACGCCGAGGCGATGCAACACGGGATCAACTTCGTCGACGCCGGTGTGTCGGGCGGAATCTGGGGGCTCGAGGTCGGCTTTTGCCTGATGGTCGGCGGCGACGACGAGGCTGTCGAACGACTCGAGCCCATCTTCGAGACGCTCGCACCGGAGGACGGCTATGCCCACGTCGGGCCGTCAGGTGCAGGCCACTTCGTGAAGATGGTCCACAACGGGATCGAGTACGGGCTGATGCAGTCGTACGCGGAAGGCTTCGAGATCATGGAGCACTCCGAGTACGACCTCGACTCGCATCAGATCTCGGGAATCTGGCGCAACGGCTCCGTCGTTCGATCGTGGCTGCTCGAGCTGCTGCATTCGGCGTTCGAGGAGCACGGAGCGAAGCTCGAAGACATCGCCCCCTTTGTCGAGGACTCGGGCGAGGGCCGCTGGACGATCAACGAGGCGATCAACGAGAACGTGCCGGCGCCGGTGATCGCGGCCTCGCTGTTCGCCCGGTTCGCCTCCCGCGACGAGATCAAGTTCTCCGCCAAGGTTGCGGCGGCGTTGCGCAACCAGTTCGGCGGGCACGCCGTCAAGGCGGTCGAGCGCGCGAAGGCAGGCCAGGATCCGCGGTGACCATCGCGACTCTCGAAGAGAACCCCCTTCTCGAGGGGCTGCAGCTTCGGCGCAAGCCCGACCCGTGCATCCTCGTCATCTTCGGCGCGTCAGGCGATCTGACGAAGAGGAAGCTCTTTCCGGCGCTCTACTCGCTTGCGTTCAGGCGTCTCCTGCCGGACAACTTCGCCGTCGTCGGCGTCGCACGCTCCGAGGAGACCGACGAGGAGTTCAAGGAGCGCATGAAGGAGGCGGTGCAGGAGTACGGGCGCGACGAGCTTCGGGACGACGTGTGGGAGCTCCTTGCGGGCGGGATGCGCTACGTCGCGATGGACTTCGCCGACGAGGAGGGCGAGGACCGACTGGCTGCGACTCTGACCGAGCTCGACGAGGAGCGGGGCACGCGCGGGAACCGCGTCTACTACCTCGCAACTCCTCCCGGCGTGTTCCCGACGGTGGTGCAGGAGGTCGGCAAGCGCCGCACGACACAAGGCTGGACGCGCCTGATCGTCGAGAAGCCGTTCGGTCACGACCTGCAGTCGGCGCGCGAGTTGCAGAGCGTGATCACGCGCTACTTCGACGAGGCCGAGGTGTTCCGCATCGACCACTACCTCGGCAAGGAGACGGTCCAGAACATGCTGGTGCTGCGGTTCGCAAACGGGATCTTCGAGCCGATCTGGAACCGACAGTTCGTGGATCACATCCAGCTCACCGTTTCGGAGTCGATCGGCATCGAGGGACGAGCCGGCTACTACGAGCAGGCCGGCGCGATCCGCGACATCGTCCAGAACCACTTGCTGCAGCTCGTCGCGATCACCGCGATGGAGCCGCCGATCGACTTCACCGCCGATGCCGTTCGCAACGAGAAGGTGAAGGTGCTCCGCTCGATTCACACCCCGGGCCCGAAGTCGCTCGTGCGCGGGCAGTACGGGCGAGGGTTCATCGAGGGGCGGGAAGTTCCGGGCTATCGCGAGGAGCCGGACGTCGACCCGCAGTCGATGACGGAGACCTACGTCGCCGCGAAGCTCTACGTCGACAACTGGCGCTGGGCCGACACGCCTTGGTATGTCCGGACGGGCAAGCGCCTGCCTCGTCGCGAGACGACGATCGCCATTCATTTCAAGAAGGCGCCGCATCCGCCGTTCGAGGAGCTCGCTGCGGAGGGCCTGCGTCCGAACGTCCTGATCATCCACGTGCAGCCCGACGAGGGCATCTCGCTCGCGATCAGCGTGAAGGTGCCCGGGCACGGCATGACGATCCGCACGGTGCACATGGACTTCCTCTACGGCGGCGCTTTCCGCACCGGCCTTCCGGAGGCGTACGAGCGGCTGATCCTCGACGCGATGCTCGGCGACGCGACGCTGTTCACGCGCATCGACGAGGTCGGGGAGCAGTGGTCGCTCGTCGACGCGATCATTGCGGCGTGGGTCCGCGACCGGCCGGCGTTCCCGAACTACGCGGCGGGCACCTGGGGCCCACCGTCGGCAGACGAGCTTCTCCACCGCGACGGGCGTTCGTGGCGGCAGCACTGAGAGTTCAGCCGCACCAGGTCGGCGATTTCCGACGGAGGCACGGGCATAGCCCGCGCCTCCTGAAGCGGCACCGCAAGCGGAGCCTCAGATGGCGGCAGCACTGAGAGTTCAGCCGCACCAGGTGGGCGATTTCCGACGGAGGCACGGGCATAGCCCGCGCCTCCTGAAGCGGCACCGCAAGCGGAGCCTCAGATGGCGGCAGCACTAGCGTCGGTCCGCGAGATCGAGCGGGCGGTCACTGCGATGCGCCTGGGGCCCGATCCCGACCAGCCGTACCAGCGGACGAGCGTGATGACCCACACCGCCTGGGTGCCGCCGGAATGGGTCGACGCAGCTGAAAACGTTCTCGCGGGCCTCGCCGAGCGGCACCCTTCGCGCACGATCGTGCTCTACCCGCAGCCCGACGAGGAAGACGGGCTCGACGCCGACGTCGACATCGACGTCTTTCCGGTGGGCGGCGGGCGCCAGATCTGCACCGAGACGATCCGCATCCGGCTCAAGGGGCCGCGGGCCGCGGCGCCCGCCAGCGTCGTGCAGCCGCTCCTCCTGCCGGACCTACCGGTGTTCCTGCGCTGGCGCGGCGTGCCGCCGTACGGCGATCCAGCGTTCCAAGGGCTCGTGGACGTCGTCGACCGGCTGATCGTCGACAGCACGGAATGGACGAATCTGCCGGCGGACTACGAAGGGCTGACGAATGTCTTCGACCGCGTGGTGGTCTCGGACATCGCATGGGCGCGAACGAGCCGCTGGCGGCCGCAGCTCGCGTCGCTCTGGCCGAGCATCGCCGGCATGTCGCGAATCCGCGTCACCGGAACTGGCGCGCAGGCACATCTTCTCGCCGGTTGGCTTCGGACGCGCCTCGACCGCGAGATCGAGCTCGAGCACGAGCCGGCCGATCGCCTCGAGGGCGTCGCCATCGACGGAGAAGCTGCGCCATTTCCGCCGGGCGATCCCCCGGCTCCGGCCGACCTCCTGTCCGAAGAGCTCGACCGCTTCGACCGCGACCGGATCTACGAGGACGCGGTCCGCGGCGCCCTGAAGTGAGCCTCTTCCAGGCGAAGGTCAAGCCGCTCATCACGGACGTGCCGGGCTGGCTCACCGACGAGGAAGGCGAGGCACTGTACGAGCTCGCGCGTTCTTGCACCGGCAAGGGCGTAATCGTCGAGATCGGCTCCTGGAAGGGCAAGTCGACGGTCTGCCTCGGCGTCGGTTCGGACGACGGCGGACGCCTACCGGTCTATGCGATCGATCCGCACGCCGATCACCGGTTCGGCGACTTCAAGACGAACGTCGACCGCGCGGGCATCGCAGAGCTTGTGCGGCCGATCGCGTCGCTGTCGCAGCCTGCCGCCGACGGGTTCGAGGAGCCGATCGAGCTCCTGTTCGTCGACGGCTCGCATGAGTACGACCTCGTGCTCGAGGACTTCGAGAAGTGGGTACCGAAGGTCGTCGACGGCGGCTGGGTCGCGTTCCACGACACCACCTGGACTGCCGGACCACGAAAGGTGGTCGGCCAGGGCGTCTACCGCTCGCGGCGCTTCAAAGACGCGAGGTTCGTCGTCGGCTCGTTGACGGTCGCGCGCAAGGTCGAGGAGAACACCGTCCTCGACCGCGCGCGGAATCGCTACGTCCTCGGCGTCAAGACCGCCTTCTGGCTCGGCTCGAGTGGCCTCAAGAAGCAGCGACGGCTGTTGCCGAAGCGGGTCGAGCAGCTGGGCCGGCGCGTACTCCGCGCGATCCAGTAACCGTCAGACACTCAGTCCGTCGAGCTCGACATCTCCACCGCGAGGCGTGCGCCGACGGCCAAGACGAAAGCGTCGGTGCCGGGCCTGCCGATGAGTTGAACCGATGCCGGGAGCCCGTCCTCCGCAGGGCCGCACGGAAGTGCCAGCGCGGGCCAGCCGAGGGCGTTCACCGGCAGCGTGTTGCTGATCAGGATCGGACGGAGCCGTGCATCGCCGATGCCCGTCGGCGGCGCGACGACTGGAATCGTCGGCGTGAGGAACAGGTCGAGGTCGCCGAGGAGCTCGTCGCACGTTTCGCGAAACGAGGTGCGCGAGTGCTCTGCAGCTGCCGCTTCCGCATCGGAGACGCGCAGGCAGCGCTCGATCTTCACCGCGACGTCTTCGCCGTAGAGCTCGCGATGTTCGTCGAAGAGCTCGCGATGCACGTCGGCGACCTCACGCATGAACAAGGGGCTGACCTCCGGCCGCGGCACGTCGAGTCGCCGCCGCCGCACGAACCGCTCCGATGCCTCTTCGACACGTGTGCGCACGAGCTCGTCCGCCGTCTCGAGCCAGCACACGCCGACCGCGACCTCCTCGAGGCTCTCGACCCGAATCGGCTCGAAGCCCGGCGCGAGCGCCGCGAGCATTCGCTCGCAGCCCTCGACGTCGCGCGCCATCGGGCCGACATGGTCGAACGTCGGCGCGAGCGGGAAGCAGCCCGTCGCCGGGACGAGGTCGAACGTCGGCTTCAGGCCGACGACGCCGCAACACGCGGACGGGATCCGGATCGACCCGCCCGAGTCCGTCCCGAGTGCCGCTTCCGCAAGGCCCGCGGCGAGCGCTGCGGCCGAGCCGCCGCTCGACCCGCCGGCGATCCGTCCGGGAGCGATCGGGTTCGGGACCGTCCCGAAGTGTGGGTTCTCGGAGGTGATGCCATACGCGAACTCGTGCAGGTTCGTCTTGCCGACATTCGCGTAGCCGGCGGCTTCGAGCCTACGCACGGCCTCTGCTGTCGCCGTTGGGACGTGGTCGGCGAAGATCGGCGACCCGTACGTCGTGGTCAGACCTGCCGTGTCGAGGAGGTCTTTGACTGCGAGAGGGATCCCGGGTAGCGGCTGCTCGGGCCGCGCGAGGAAGATGCCGTCCGTCGCTAGTCGTACAGCAGGTAGATGAACGAGACGAGAACGGCCCCGCCGGCGAGCAGGATGGCGACGCCGACCAGCGCGAGGGCGAGCACGATGTTCTTCCTCGCAACCTCGCCGGTCGGCTCGATCGGCTCGGTCGTCGTACGGGGTGGCGGCGGTTCCGGAAGCCGTTCCGCCATCAGAGGAGCGGGTCGAGCGCCATCGCTACGAACAGGAGGGCGAGGTAGAGGAGCGAGTAGTGGAAGAGCGTCGCAGCACGCTTCGGTGTTCGCTCACGCCAGAGCTTCAAGGCCAGCCAGATGAACGTGCCTCCCAGGGCCACAGCCGCTGCGAGATAGGCGAGCCCGAGCGGCCCCCACACGAACGGCACGAGGGTCACGCCGACGAGCGCCACGGCGTAGAGCAGAATCTGGCGCGCCGTCTCGCGCTCACCGCGCACGACCGGCAGCATCGGAATCCGGGCGGCCTCGTAGTCGCGTCGAATCAGAAGCGCGAGCGCCCAGAAATGCGGCGGCGTCCAGAGGAACACGATCAGGAAGAGCCAGAGGGCAGGCAGAGTCAGATTGCCGGTTGCGGCCGCCCACCCGACGAGCGGCGGCACCGCCCCCGCAGCGCCGCCGATGACGATGTTCTGCGGCGTCGCCCGCTTCAGCCAGCGCGTGTAGACGAGGACGTAGAACAGGTTCCCGACGAGCGCGAGCGCTGCCGTCAGGACGTTCACGGTCGAGGCGAGCAGCACAAACGAGAAGGCCGACAGGGCCAACCCGAACTCGAGCGCGCGCGACGGCGGGATGCGGTCGGCCGCGACCGGTCGCGTCCGCGTCCGCTCTCCCATCAACCTGTCGATGTCGCGGTCGAGCACGTGGTTCAGGGCTGAAGCGCCTCCGCACGCCAGCGCGAGGCCGACCATCGTCACGGCGATCAAGCCCACCGACGGAACCCCGCGCGCCCCGACGAACATGCCGCAGAGCCCGGTCAGAAGCAGCAGAGTCATGATCCGCGGCTTCGTGAGCGTCACGTAGTCACGCGCTCGTTCGGGCGGCGCGGGCGCGCCTCGATACGTGGCTGCCGTCAGGACCAGCGTCGCGCTGAATGCCAACGCCGCGAGCGCCAAGTGGGCGCCGGGCGCCGTCACGAGTGCAGCGACGCCGAAGAGGACGAGCGCTCCGACCGCAAGGAGGAGCAGCCGGCGGTGCGCGATCCAGGCAGCCACGACCAGGGCGACGAGCGGCGGGAGCGCGAGCGCCGCGAGCAGACGGTGCGCCGCGCCGAGCGACGCCGCGCCGCTGATTACCGCCAACAGGGTCGCGAACGCCGCCGCGAGCGCGGTGAGGCGGAGCCAAGGACCTGGCCGCGGCACGCCGCTAGGCACGACCAGCCTCCGCAAGCCGCCGCCGAAGGTCGCGAAGCGGCCGAGCGCTCGTGACGTAAGGGATGCGGTCGAAGTTGTGCGGCGGCGGCGGCGACGTCGTGTACCACTCGAGCGTGTCGGCAAGCCACGGATCGTTACCAGCGCGGGCTCCGCTCCGCGCGGTCTTGACGACGTTCACGACGAAGAGCAGGAGGCCGATGGCCATCACGCCGGAGCCGATGGTGGAGATCAGGTTGTACGCGAACCAGAGCCCGTGCTCGTGGTAGGTGAAGTTCCGCCGGGGCATTCCCATCAGTCCGAGCAGGTGCTGGGGGAAGAACGTGAGGTTGAAGCCGATGAGCACGAGCCAGAACTGCGCCTTCCCGAGCGTCTCGTCCAGCAACCGGCCGAAGATCTTCGGCCACCAGTAGAAGATCGCAGCGAACACGCCGAACACGGCGCCGCCGAACAGGACGTAGTGCATGTGCGCCACGACGAAGTAGGTGTCTGTCACCTGCCAGTCCACCGGGAACGCCGCGAGGAAGATCCCGCTGAGCCCGCCGATGGTGAACACGGCGACGAACCCGAGTGCCCAGAGCATCGCAGTGTCGAAGATCAGGTTTCCCCGCCACGTCGTCGCGATCCAGTTGAAGATCTTCACGCCCGTTGGGACGGCGATGACCATCGACGAGAGCATGAAGAACACGTTGAGGAAGCTCGGCAACCCGACGCTGAACATGTGGTGCGCCCACACGAGCATCGAGTAGAACCCGATCGCAACCGTGGAGAACGCGATCGCCTTGTAGCCGAAGATCGGCTTGCGCGAGAACACGGGGATGACCTCCGAGATGATCCCCATCGCGGGCAGGATCATGATCTGTCTCTTATACACATCTCCGAGCCCACG
>JBKPDB010000089.1:0-10824 GCA_046727655.1 Actinomycetota bacterium | reverse complement strand
GATCTTGATCTGGAGCTCGTCGGCGAAGGCGAGGTACTCCGGCGTGACGCCGAAGCGCGCGGAAGCGACCTGCTTGATGCGCGAGTTCCGCTCCGTGCGGAAGCGGTCGGGATCCTCGCCGCCCTCGCCGGAGTTCGATCGCGCGCCGAGCCGGTTGAACGCGATCGCCACCGTCTCGTGTGCTTCGGCCGACAGCGAACCGTGTGACATCGCCCCGCTCGAGAAGCGGCGGACGATCGATTCGGCCGGCTCGACCTCGTCGAGGGGGAGCGGCCGGTCGGCGGGAGTGAGGTCGATCAGGTCGCGGAGCTCGAGCGGCGGACGGTCGTTCACGATCGCCGCAAAGCGGTCGTAGTCACCGCGCCGGAGGGCGTGCGCTGCCAGTTGCAGCGCCTCGACGACGGGAGGGGTTGTGGCATGCGGCTCGCCGCCCTTCCGGAACTTGACGTAGCCGGGGTTCTCGAGCTGCGCCCGGGCGGTACGTCGGCCCAGGATCTCTCGCTCCAGCTCGGCGAACCCGACGCCCGCGATGCGGCCCGGCGTGCCGGTCAGGCAGAGATCGACGACGTCTCTTGCGAGGCCGATGGCCTCGAACAGCTGGGCCCCTCGATACGAGGAGACGTCGGCGATGCCCATCTTGGACAGGATCTTCAGGACGCCGTCCTCGACCGACTCGCGGAAGCGCAACTGCGCTTCGGCCGGCGACGGATGATCGCCGCCGAGCTTGTCGTCGGCGGCGAGCGCCGCGACCGTCTCGAGCGCGAGCCGCGGGCAGATCGCGTCGGCGCCGTAGCCGAGCAGGCAGGCGAAGTCGTGCGCCTCGCGCGGCTCGTCGCTCACGACGACGATCGAAGTCCTGGTGCGCGTTCCGGCCGCGACGAGCCGACTGTGTACCGCCCCGACGGCGAGCACGGGCGGGACTATTGGCCGGCCGGCGCCGTCGTCGAGCACGAGCACGTCGGCGCTCGTAGACGCCGCCTCGTCGGCGAGCCGGCCGCAGGCACTGCGAAGCCCTTCGCGCTCGTCGAAGGTGGCGTCGAGCACCACTCCTCGCCGCGAGACCTCGGCCGCGGCGGACGGGAAGAGGAAGAAGCTCTCGAGCTCGAGGAGCGTCGTAGCCCGGGGGTGCTCGCCGGTCAGCGGCGGCCGGGCGCCGAGCAGCGTCCGGAGCGACATGACGGAGCGCTCTCGCAGGTGGTCGATCGGCGGATTCGTCACCTGTGCGAACCGCTGTCGGAGATACGAGGTCAGCGGACGTGCACGCCCCGCCAGCGGCGGCAGCGCCGTGTCGTCTCCCATGGACGAGGTGGGCTCGTGACCGGTGGCCGCCGACGGACGGAGGAGGAGGGACAGGTCCTCGCGTGTATAGCCGGCCGCGACCTGGCGCGCGGTCAGGCTTTCCGTCGGCGGCTTTACCGGCACACCTGCGTCCAGCGGCCGCACCGCGGCGCGAAGCCACCGCGCGTACGGCCGCCTGCGGGCCAAGCGCTCCTTGACGGCCCGGTTCTCCTCGACCCCGGTGGCGGGATCGACGACGAGCATCTGGCCGGGCCCGAGCCGTCCGCGCCGGAGGCGGGCGCTCCCGGGGAGAGTGAGGGCACCCGCCTCCGAGGCGCAGGCGACGAGACGCTCGTCGGCGACGGCGTAGCGCAGCGGCCGGAGGCCGTTGCGGTCGAGGGTTGCGCCGACGACGCGCCCGTCTGTGAAGACGACCCCGGCGGGGCCGTCCCACGGCTCGAGGAGCGTGGAGTGGTAGCGGTAGAAGGTGCGGACGTCGGGATCGAGCTTCGGGTCGGCGTCGATCGCTTCGGGAATCAGCATCGCCGCCGAGTCGCGAATGTCGCGTCCGCCGCGGACGAGCAGCTCGAGGGCGTTGTCGAGCAGGGTCGAGTCGGACCCGTCGCCGTCGAGCTCGTGGCCACGGGCGCGCATCCAGGCGACGTTCCCGTCGATCGAGTTGATCTCGCCGTTGTGGCAGAGCAGCCGGAACGGCTGCGCGCGCTCCCACGACGGCTCGGAGTTCGTCGCGAAGCGCTGGTGGAAGATCCCGAACGGCACTGAGAGGTCGGGCTCGCGGAGGTCCGGATAGAACGAGGCGAGCTGGTCGGCGGCGCAGAGCGCCTTGTAGGTAACGGTGCGGAAGGACATCGACACGATGTAGAGACCTGCCGCTTGCTCCGCGCGCCGCCGGGCGCGATACGCCCGCGCCTCCGCCTCGTCCAGGGAGTCGCCGTACGGCCGTAGCAGTACGAGCTGCTCGATCCGCGGCATTGTCGCGCGTGCGCGCACCCCGATCGCCTCGGGCACCGTCGGCACCTCGCGCCAGCCGCCGAGGCCGACCCCTTCCGCGAGACATGCTTCCTCGAGGGCTGCCCGCACCGAGTTGTCCCGGATGAACACCATCGCCAGGCCGCACCACGCTGCCGGGAGGAGGATGCGCGGCAGCGGCAAGAGCAGGCCTGCGCCGTCGCCGGTTCGGCGGTCGGCTGCGACGGCGCCGCGATGGCGCATGCGGGCGAGCCCTTCGAGGAGACCGTCGACGATCGTGCGCGAAGCGCGACCGGTTGCATCGGCGAGAAAGCCGATGCCGCAGGCGTCGCGTTCGCGACGAGGGTTGTCGAGCGGCGGGTGCACGTTTGCGCCCTTCTCCGAGTGTGGACTCTCCGCCTGCTGTTGCGACCTAGCCGGCGTCGGCGGAGGAACGAAACGCCGGCTAGCGCGTAAGGACGCGCGCGACGACGACGGTAAACGGGGTGATGCCAGTCGTCGCGGCGCGTGCCATCACAACGAGGGTAAACCACAATCCGGACGGCGGCAAGGTCCTCTAGCTTTCGACCGTGGACGAGGACATCCGCAGGTACTACGAGCTCGGGCTCGAGCGCGCCCGCCTCACGCAGGGCTACTCGCGCATCGAGTTCGAAAGGACGAAGGAGCTGCTCGCGCGCTTCCTGCCTCCCCCACCTGCCCGCGTGCTGGACGTCGGCGGTGGTCCCGGCGCGTATGCGGCGTGGCTCGCCGACCTCGGCTACGAGGTTCGGCTCGTCGATGCGATGCCTCTCCACGTCGAGCAGGCGGCCGAGCTCGCCGCGGGACGGTTCAGCGCCGTCGTCGGCGACGCACGCAGCTTGGACGTAGCTGATGCGTCGCGGGACGCGGTGTTGCTCCTCGGCCCGCTCTACCACCTACTCGAGCGTGAGGAGCGGGTCGACACGCTCCGCGAGGCGCGGCGCGTGCTTCGACCGGGCGGGCTGCTCGCGGCTGCGGCGATCTCCCGTTTCGCCTCGCTGCTGGACGGGTTTCTTCGCGGCTTGCTCGACGAGGTGGGGTGGGCCGTGGTCGAGTCCGACCTGGAGCACGGGGAGCATCGGCCGGTTGGGGCGCCAGGTCGAGCTCTTCACGACGGCCTACTTCCACCGGCCGGACGAGTTGCAGGGCGAAGTCGAGGACGCCGGGTTCGTGGTCGACGCCCTGTTCGGCGTGGAGGGGCCGGGGTGGAGCCGGCCCGACGTGCCCGTCGACGAGCAGGTCTTCGAGACGCTGCTGCGAATGGCGCGCGTGGTCGAGCAAGAGCCGGCGATCATCGGCGCGAGCGCCCACCTCCTCGTGCTGGCGCACCTCGGTCAGGCCGGTTGACCCCCGACGGACCGAGGTCGTACGATCGCGTCCGTGGTCCGAGGCACGCTTGCGCTCGTCGCGCTGCTCTTGACTCAGGACGCGTGGATGGCGGCGAGCGGCGGGATCGTCTACGTCGTCCATCCGGCGAACGTGCCGCTCCCGTCGTCGCCGGGCGGGAACTGGTAGCCACGCGCTACCAGTTCGTCGACTGCAGGTGGGAGCTCGGCGACCCTGAGCGCGGACGTGAGCTCTACCTCGAGGGGCACATCCCGGGCGCGAGCTTTCTCGATGTCGATACGGATCTTGCGGCGCCGCCGGGACCGGGCGGACGACATCCCCTGCCCGCGGCTGAGGACTTCGCCGATGCTGCGGGCCGAGCCGGCATCGGCGACGGCATCTTCGTCGTCGCCTACGGCAACATGGGCGGGGCGGAGCGGCTCTGGTGGCTGCTGCGCCACTTCGGTCATGACGACTGCGCGGTGATCGACTTCGAGTCCTGGCGCGGGCCGCTTGCGACGGGCGAGGAGGAGGTCGAGGGGCGGGAGCTCACCCTGCGACCTCGCGCCGACGACACGATCGACGCCGAGGAGCTGCTGTCCCGCGCCGACGAGCTCGTCGTGGTGGACGCGCGCGTGCCGAGCCGCTGGCGCGGCGAGGCGAACCCGATCGACAAGATCCCGGGTCGCGTGCCCGGCGCACTCAACGCGCCGTGGGACGAGCGCGTCCCCGACCTGCCGCCGGGGGAGCTCGTCGCCTACTGCGGCTCAGGCGTGACCGCGGCCGTGACCCTGCACCGCCTCCATCTCGCCGGGCGCGACGGAAAGCTGTATCCCGGCTCGTGGAGCGAGTGGGAGCAGCGCGATCTGCCGGTCGAACGCGGTTGAGAGCCCGCCTCTAAGCCGTCGCCGCGCCGAAGTGCGCGAGGTACGGCTGCCAGCCGTGCGGGATCTTCGGCGCTGCCAGGCGGATGAAGAGGACCGGCGCAGGCGCCTTCGGCGGATGGCGCAGCTCCATCCGCGCCTCCTCGAGCGTGCGGTTCCCCTTCTGGTGATTGCACGGCGCGCAGGCGGTGACGACGTTCTCCCACACCGACTCGCCGCCCCGCGATCTCGGGACGACGTGGTCGAGCGTCAGCCGACTCGCCGTCGTGCCGCAGTAGACGCAGCGCCAGTCGTCGCGCGCGAAGAGCGCTCGCCGGGAGATCTTCCGCTGGACGGCGCGCGGAACCCGTACGTAGGTGATCAGCCGGATCACGTGTGGCCACGGATACGTGTCAGACGCCGAATGGAGCGGCTGCGCGAGCTCCTCGATCACCTCCGCCTTGCCCTTGAACACCAGGACGTGCGCGCGCCGAACCGTCGTGACGTTGAGCGGCTCGTAGCTTGCGTTCAGGACTAGAACCTGCTGCATACGGCCCGAAATTTAGCTAACGGAGGCGATACGAAAGCCGTACCCCCGCTAGGAAGTCGCCATCGCTCGCTCGACTGCTTCCTCCTCTTCGGGCGAGAGCGCGACGTTCGGACGGCCGCGGTCGAGCTCCTTGACGTAGATCCGCGCGTAGTCACGTCCCTGGATCGCGCTGACGACGACGCCGCTCCGTGCTGCGTTGAGCAACGCAATCGACGCCGACTGGTGGCCGCCTGCGCCTTCGTACGCGTCGTAGCGCACGAGCGATGTCTTCGACACAGCCGTGTCGACGCGGCGGTCGACGCGCGAGAGCCCGCCCGCGATCTCGTCGACGGCGCGGTGGAGGTCGTCGATGCGTCCCTGCAGCGAGACAGCGAAGTCGACGAGATCCTGCTTTCCACCGCCGAGCAGGACGCGTTGCGCCGTCCGGACGGCTCGCAGCTTCGACCACGCCAAGAACGCCACCACGAGTGCGAGGGCAGCCACCACGCACGCCCCGATCGCGATCCACTCCGCGGTCGAGAGAGACATCCAGGCAGCTAGCCGCCGAGCGAGAAGATGACCGGGTACTCCGCGGAGTTGTTGTCCGTCTTCGTCTCTCCCGGCACGGGCCGGATGTCGACCTTGATCGTCGTCGGCTGGCCGAACAGGTCCGCCGGCAAGTCGATGTTCGTAAAGGTCACCGTCTTCGTCTCGCCCGAGTTGATCGTCGGGATCGTCTTCCGGAGGACGATCGGCCGCGGCGATCTCTGGATCGTCAGCGTCACGCCCACGTTGAACTCCTGCGAGTCACCGGAGTTCTCGACCGCGACCTGGAAGGCGAGATCCGTCGACACGCTGATCTCGTTGTCGGTGGCGGAGCCACCCGGCGTGAGCTTCTTGCCGTCCGGTAATGCGGTCACGGAACCGAGCGCGCTGCCGTGCAGGCCGGTCGGCGTTCCACCCGTGGCGGCGCCGTGGACGCGCTGCCACACATTCACCATCGCGGCGGTGCTCGCGAGCTCCGGATTCGGGAAGACAGTGGAATTCGGCACTCCGCCGATGTCGCGAATTCCTTGATTGGAGAGCTCTTGCTGGGTCGGCTCCTGGAAGTAGAAGTCGTAGTTGACGTCGCTTGCCACGAGCAGGCGAGCCTGGTCCGCGAGCAGCCTCCCCGCCGTAGTCGCGTTCTTCGAGGTCGCGGTCTGCCTGAACGCATCGGCCAGCCGGCTGAGCCCGCTGGCCCGGAGCTGCAGTGCCTCGATCAGGTGGTCGTGCTCGACGCGAAGCGGCCCGGGCGGGTTCAGCTCACGGGCTTGCGCGACGAGCTGTTGCTGCTGCGCCGCGTAGCCCCGGATCCTGGTCTCGAGCTGGCTCTCCTTGATCCCCGTCGCCGCAAGCGTCCGGTTCAGCTGCGTGCCGATCTGCCCGGACCCGGTCGCGAGGCTGCGGACGTCGTCGATGTAGCCCTCGTACTTTGCGTGCTTGCTGTCAGAAGCGCAGCCGCGGACGAGGACGACGAGGAGCACGGCCGCGAGGATGAGGAATGCGATCAGTCCCGCGAGCCGGAGCATCGGGATGATGCCGGCGGGCGGGCGAATCGGCCGGCGTGGGCCGCCGGGCGCGGGACGCCCGGGAGCGCGCACGCGCTCAGTCGCTTCCTCGGTCTCGGGCTCGTCGAAGAAGTCGAACTCGATGTCTGTATCGCGCTCGGTCATGGTCGCAAGAGCCGGGCTTTAAGGGCCGAAAGCCGGGGTCACTCTAATTGGTCCGTCTGTCGGCCAACGGGCCTTGGGTACCAGCCGGAGCCGCCGTCAGGATCCGGTGAGGCGGCCGGTGAAGGACTTGCAGCTGCCTGCGCCAACGAGAAACTTCCGTGTCCAACGCCGCCGCAGCCCCGCAGCAGAGCGAGCTCGTCCTCGGCCGCTACCGCCCGCTGCGGCCGCTCGGCAGCGGGGGCTCGGGCTCCGTCTGGCTGGCTCGTGACGAGAGCAACGGGCTCGACGTGGCGCTCAAGATCGTGGCCCGCGAGGGCAAGGCGGGAACGCGCGCAGAGCGCGAGGCCGAGGCGGCGACCCAGCTCCGACACCCGGCTTGCCAGCGCGCGTACGCGTTCGGTCGCGACTCGAGGCACGTCTACATCGCCTACGAGTACGTCCCCGGCCGGACGTTTCGAGAAGCCCTCCGCGGCGGGGGGCTCGACGACGCTTCGGCGATCGAAGCGGCCGCGCAGGTACTCGACGCACTCGCGCACGCGCATCACCGCGGGATCGTGCACCGCGACATCAAGCCCTCGAACGTGTTGCTCGCCGAGGGGAAGCGGGTGTCCGTGCGCGTTCTCGACTTCGGGCTCGCGAAGATGAACCAGGCTGAGACGCTGACGGCGCAGGGCGACGTCCCGGGAACGCTGGCGTACATAGCGCCGGAGCGGCTCGCCGGGGGTGTCACGACCGGAGCCGCCGATGTCTGGGCGGTGGGCGTGATGCTGTGGGAGGCACTCGCCGGCCGTCACCCGTTCTGGCAGAGCTCACTGCTCGAGACCGCCCGCGCGATCGAGTCCGGTGCCCCGCCCCTTCGCTCGGTCCGCCCGGATCTGCCGCAGTCGCTGTTGCGCGCCGTCGACCGCGCGCTCCACCTCGACGTCTCGCGTCGTCCCGATGCCGCCTCGCTCGCGGCGACGCTTCGGCTCGCCGCCCAGAAGCGGGTTCGCTCCCGGCGAGGCGGCCCCGCGCTCGCGATCCCTGAGGCCGCACCGCGGGTCGTCCCGGCCGCCCTGGCAGCGCTCGTGGCCGGCTGGACCGCCTGGGCGATCCCCTTCTATCCCTCCGGCTGGGCCTTCGGCCTCGCCGCGCTGGCGGCGGTGCTCACCTTCTTCCGTCCTCGCATCGGCCTCGCGTTCACGCTGGCGGTGCCGGTGTTCCCGCTGGGCAACCTCGCCGCAGGGGCGGCGGCGCTCTACGTTGTCGCGGCTCTCGCGTTGCTCGTGCTCTCGTGGCGAGAGCCCGAGAGCGGCCTCTTCTTCTCTCTCGGGCCGCTCCTTGCTCCCCTCGCGGCGCTCGCGCTGCTGCCGCTTGCGGCTCTCTCCATGCGCTCGCCGGTTCGGCGCGGCCTGCAGACGGCCGCGGCCGTCCTCACCGCCGGGATCGTCGCCGGCATCCGCGGCGTGCCTCTGCCGTTCGACGGCTCGACCGCACCTCACGACCTCGGCGTTGCCGCCGTGGGCGATCCGCTCGACGTCGTCTCCGTCCTCTGGGACGCCCTGCTGTCGCGACCCGCTCTTGCCGTCGAGACGCTCGTGCTGGCCGGCGTCGCCGTGCTCCTGCCGTTCGCGCGCTCCCGCGGTCCGTGGGCGGCAGCGGCGCTCGGGGCCGCGTTCCTCACGACGGCCCTGCTCCCGGTCCCCAGCGTGGCCGCGGTGCCGCTTGCCCTCGCCGTTTGGGCCACCTGTGCCGCCATAGTCGTGCGTTAGCATCGCTTGCCGGGGTATTGCCGGCCCATGGTTCTCCGCGCCATCGAACACAAGCTCGAGGCCCTTTTCGAGGGCATCTTCGGTCGCGCCTTCAGAACGAATGTCCAGCCGGTCGAGCTCGCCCGCAAGCTGGCGAAGGAGATGGACGACCACCGCACGGTCTCGGTGTCCCGCGTCTACGTGCCCAACGAGTACTCCGTCTACCTCTCCCCCGGCGACCGCGAGCAGTTCCAGGGGTACGAGGACAGTCTCCGCGGAGAGCTCCAGGAATACCTCTCCGAGCATGCCCGGCGCGAGGACTACGCACTGCTGACGTCGCCGCGTGTCGCGTTCGAGACGGACGACGACCTCGATGTCGGCGAGTTCGGCATCGCAACGCGGATGGCACAACCCCAGCACCGTCGTGCGGGCGAGCCGGTGGAGGAGCCCGAGCCGGGCGCGACGATGATCTACAAGCCCAAGGCGGCGCCGACCGAGGCCGTCTCCGCCGAGGAGCTCGGCATGGAGCGGGAGCTCGTGAGCTTGACGGTCAACGGAACGCGGCACGAGGTGAAGCAGCGACGGCTCGTGATCGGCCGCTCGCGCGACTGCGACATCCAGCTCTCGGATGCCAACGTGTCCCGACGACACGCCGAGCTCCGGCAGGAGGGTGCGTCGTACTGGATCGTCGACCTCGCCTCGACGAACGGGATCGAGGTCAACGGGAAGCGCGTCAAGCGCGCGAAGCTCCGCGACGGGGACAAGGTCACCATGGGGTCGACCGACGTGGTCTTCTCGCGTCAAACCGAATGATCTACGACTCCGCGACGGTGGACGAGGTCCTACTCGTCCTGAAGATCGCCTTCCTCGTCCTGCTCTACCTCTTCATCTGGCGAATCGTGCGGACGGCGAGCCGCGATCTTCGGTTGCCGCAGGAGAGCTTCATCATGGCGCCGAGCGGCTCCGGCGCGGTTCAGGCGTCTCGCCGGGGCTCGCCGACGGGACGCCTCGTCGTCGTCAAGAGCGTCGACCTCGACGAGGGCGAAGACTTCGCGCTCAACTCTTCCCAGGTGACGATCGGCCGCGGCCTGAGAAACGACATCGCGATCGCGGCGGACGAGTACGCGTCCGCGCGGCACGCGCGGTTCGAGCCGCGCCAGGACGGCGTGTGGGTGCAGGATCTCGGCTCGACGAACGGGACGTACCTGAACGGCGCGCGTCTCGAGCAACCGCGGCGTCTGGCGCCCGGCGACATCATCCGCGTCGGCGAGACGGACCTGAGGTTCGACGCGTGATCGGGCGCGTCGGGGCGGTGACGGATCCGGGGCGCAAGCGCCGCCGGAACGAAGACGCGTACGTCGTCGAGCCGCCTCTGTTTGCGATCGCAGACGGCATGGGCGGGGCTCAGGCGGGCGAGATCGCGTCGCGCCTCGCCACGGCCGCCCTGCGCGAGGGAGGCGGCGTCGAGACCTGGGGCGAGCAACGCATCGTCGATCTGATCCAGGAGGCGAACCGGCGAGTCTACGACCGCTCGAGCACCGATCCGAACACCTCCGGCATGGGCACGACGATCACCGTCGCCCTGGTCGAGGACGGATCCGTTGCGTTCGGCCACGTCGGCGACTCGCGCGCGTACCTCATCCGCGACGCGAGCATGGAGCAGCTGACGGAGGACCACTCGCTCGTCAACGAGCTCCTGAAGACGGGGAGGCTTTCGCGAGAGGAGGCCGAGGTGCATCCCCAGCGCTCGGTCATCACGCGGGCGCTCGGCACCGATCCTGACGTGGACGTCGACACGTTCAGCGTCCCGGCACGAACGGGAGACCTCTTCCTGCTCTGCTCCGACGGCCTGACGGACATGGTCTCCGAGCATTCGATTCTCTCCGTCGTCGAGCGGAACAGGAACGACATCGAGGCGGCGCTGCGCGCGCTCGTGAAAGCGGCGAACCGCGGCGGTGGCCAGGACAACATCACGGTCGTCGCATTCGAGATCACCGACGAACCGCTCGCAAGCGACGGCGACACGCGCGAGCAGGTCCTTCCGGGCGAGACTGCTTCGGCCGAAGAAGACACGCTCACAGAAGCGGACGGCGTGCCCGTGGTCGACACGGCCGTGATCTCGCTCGACGAGATCAACGCCCAGGCGCGTGAAGAGCCCGCTTCGCGGCCCCGGGACCTGCGCAGACGCCCTGTCGCCTGGCTCGTCCTCTTGCTCTTGGCGGCCGCAATTGCGGTGTTCCTCATCCTGAGGTTCCTCCTCTGAGCGCGCGCAACCGCGAGCTCGCTTTCCTCGTCGTCGTCGGCCTGCTCACGGCCATCGGCTTCGCGAGCGTGTACATCGCCCGTCAGGACGTCGTCTCGACGGCCTCCCTCAC
>JBKPDB010000088.1:0-4239 GCA_046727655.1 Actinomycetota bacterium | reverse complement strand
GAGTGGCTGCAGAAGAACCCTGACCTCCGCTGGCTCGAGCTGGAGGGGACGCTCTCGTTCGTCGACATCTCCGGCTTCACGGCGATGTCGGAGCGGCTGTCGAACGTCGGCCGCGCCGGTGCCGAAGAGGTGACGGAGGTGATGAATGCGACCTTCTCGGCGCTGCTCGATGTCGCGTACGCCCAAGGCGGCGGCCTGCTCAAGTTCGGCGGCGACGCGCTGCTGCTCCTGTACGAGGGCGACGACCACGCCGCGCGCGCGGCTCGGGCTGCGTTCGAGATGCGCCGGACTCTGCGCGCAATCGGCCGGCCGCGAACGTCCGCGGGATCGGTCACGCTGAAGATGCACGCGGGCCTCCACTCGGGGCGCTTCCAGTTCTTCCTCGTCGGAGGCTCGCACCGTGAGCTGCTCGTGACGGGACCCGCGGCGACGCGGGTCGTCGAGATGGAGGCGGCGTCGGAGGCCGGTGAGATCCTCGTAAGCCCCGAAACCGCGGCTTTGCTCGAGCCGCAGACAATCGGCGAGGAAAAGGGCCCGGGAAGGCTCCTACAGGCAGCCCCGGCCGCCCGCGGAGAGCTCAGGCCGATGCCGGACGTGGAGGAAACGCCGATCGAGGTCGCGGTGCCGGCGCCGCTGCGCGCGCAGCTGCTCGAGGTCGGTCCGCTCGAGGGCGAGCATCGGCATGCGGCGGTCGCGTTCGTCCGCTACGCGGGAACCGACGAGATCGTCGCGACCGAGGGCGGTGCAGCGGCAACTGAGGCGCTCGAGCTGTTGATGGAGCGGATCCAGGGCGCCGCCGACGAGCACCAGGTGACGGTGCTCGAAAGCGATGTCGATCGGGACGGCGGCCGGATCATCCTCGTCTCGGGCGCGCCGCAGACGTTTGGAGACGACGAGGAGCGGCTCCTCCGGACGCTCCGAGCTGCCGTCGACGCAGGGCTGCCGCTCCCGGTGCATGTGGGCGTCAGCGAAGGACGCGTGTTCACCGGTCAGGTCGGTGCGCCGTTCCGCCGCACGTACACGATTCTCGGCGACACGGCGGCGCTTGCCGCACGGTTGATGGCTCGCGCGGGCGAGGACGAGATCTGGGTCGCGGCGGAGGCGTTCTCCCGCGGAGGCGGATCGTTTGCCGCGACGGAGCTCGAGCCGTTCCAGGTGAAGGGGAAAGCGGACGCCGTTCGCGCCGTGGTGCTCGGCGACCTGCTGCCCGAATCCGAGCGGACAGGTGAAGTGCCCGCCGACAAACTCCCGTTCGTCGACCGCGAACGTGAGCGTGCGGTGCTCGCGGCGTCGGTCGCCCCGGTGCGAATGGGCTTCGGAACGCTCGTCGAGCTCATCGGCGAGCCCGGGATCGGAAAGTCACGTCTCGCCGAGGAATTGCGCACGCACTGCGACGACATGGAGCTCGTGACGCTCCGGTGCGAGCAGTACGAGTCGTCGACGCCATACCACGCCTTCCGGCCCTTCCTCCGGTCGCTCCTCGACGTGCCCCTTACGGACGACGGCGGGAAGAATCGTGCCGCACTCAGCGAGCGCCTGCGCACGGTAGACGAGGAGCTCGTGCCGTGGGCGCCGCTGCTCGGTGCGCCGCTCGACGCGGAGGTCGACTCGACGCCGGAGGTCGACGACCTCGACCCTTCTTTCCGGCGAGCACGGCTGCACGGGGTGCTCGGGTCGCTGCTCGGGCGACTGCTCGGCGCGCCGACGGTGCTCCTGTTCGAGGACGTCCACTGGATGGACGACGCGTCCACAGAGCTCCTGCGTCACCTCGGGACGCAGCTGCCGACGCGCCCGTGGCTGACCTGCACGACTCGCCGGGCGGGCGATGGTGGCTTCCTGGCTGCCGAAGGGACGCCGCCTTTGCCAGCGCTGACGCTCCGGCTCGAGCCGCTTCCGCCGGACGACGCGAAGTCGCTGATCCGAGCGGCAGCCGGCGACAGAAAGCTCACCGAGGACGAGCTGGGCGCGATCTTCGAGCGAGGTGCAGGCAACCCGCTCTTCCTCCAAGAGCTGGCGGCTCCGGAGGAGGCTGGCGAGACGGCGGAGCAACTGCCGGACACGGTCGAGGCGCTCGTCGCGACGCGCATCGACCGGCTCGCTCCTGCTGACCGTGCCCTCTTGCGCTGGGCGTCGGTCCTCGGTGCGTCGTTCTCGGGTGCAGTGATCGCGGACGTGCTCGAAGGGGATCCGACGGCTGCGTCCGATTCCGAGGCATGGAACCGCCTGGGCGAGTTCGTCGAGCGCGACCCGGACGTCCCTGGCGGCTTTCGTTTCCGGCACGCCCTGATCCGCGACGGTGCCTACGAAGGGCTGTCGTACAGACGCCGTCGGGAGCTCCACGGGCGCGTTGCGGATGTGATCGAGGGGCGCGAGGCGGATCAGGCCGACGAGTCGGCGGAGCTTCTGTCGCTGCACTACCACCGCGCCGAGCGTTGGCCGGAGACGTGGCGCTACTCGGTCGAGGCCGCGAGGAGGGCCGAGGAGAAGTACTCGAACGTCGAAACGGCACAGTTCCTCGAACGTGCGCTCGAGGGGGCGAAGGCATGGGCCGAGGCACCAGCCGACGAAGTCGCGCGCGTGTGGGAGCTGCTCGGCGACGTGAGAATGCGGATGGCGGCATACAAAGAGGCGGCGAGCGCGTATCGCGAGGCGCGCGCATTCTGGCGCGGCGATGCCGTGCAGGAGGCGCGCCTGATGCAGCAGGAGGCCGTTGTGCGGCTGCGGCTCGGGAACTATCCACAGGCGCTGCGTCGTCTGAGCCAGGCACTCCGCCTGATCGAGGGCGTAGAGGGCGTCGCCGCCGCGGCACAGCGGGCGCACTTGTACAACTGGTACGCCGGCGTGCTCCAGCACCAGTGGCGTCCGAGTGATGCAATCGCCTGGTGCAACCGGGCGATCGCCGAGGCAGAGGCCTCCGGCGCCGAGGACGCACTTGCGCAGGCGTACTTCATTCTCGACTGGGCGTATCTGGCGCTCGGGCGCCGCGACGAGGCCGTCTACTCCCCCCGTGCCGTGGAGATCTACGAGGGCCTCGGCGCCCTCGACCGTCTCGCATGGGCCCTTAACATCATGGGCGGTCGTGCGTACCTCGCGGGCCGGTGGGACGAAGCGATCGAGTATGCCGACCGCGCGCGCAGGACCTTCCTACGGATCGGCGACGAGATGAACGCGACCGTCGCCGGCCTCAACGTTGCGTGTATCCGCTCCGACCAGGGCAGGCTGGAGGACGCAGAGCCGCTGTTCCGCCGCGGCCTCGAGCTCCGCCGCGTTGCCGGCAATCCGCTCAAGGTCGCTGATGCAGCCAGTGAGCTCGGCCGCTTCGCCGGACGGATCGGGAATTTCGAAGAGGCGCATTCCCTCCTCGCCGAGGCACGCGAGCTGTTCTCGACCGAGGGGGACGAGGTCGAGGCGCTGGCGGCGGACGTCTGGCGTGTGGAATCCCTCGTTCACCAAGGGGCGAGCACGGCGGCGCTTGCGCTCGCCGACGACGCGCTCGAGCGCACCAAGTCGACGCCCGGCGTCGCCATCCTCGCGGCGATGTTGCACCGACTGCGCGGCTGGGCGTTCATGCAGCTGAGGGATCTCGAGGGGGCCGGCGCTGCGTTCGACGAGAGCCTCAGCCTCGCGCGGCTCGAAGGGGAGAACATCGGGATGCGCAGCGCCGACTACGAGGTGGCGCTGACGCTGGACGCCTTGGGTCAGCTGGGCGAGATGGTAGGTGGGCCGATCGCCGACCTCGAACGCGAGCGTGACGCGATCGTCGCGAAGCTGGCGGTCCTGCAGCTGCCGAGGCCCCCGCACTGAGCGGGAGCGGAGGCCTCGACCGTTCTTCGCTTCCTGACCTGTTCTTCTAGCAGCCTCCCTTGTAGTCCCACTGCGACGGCACCGCCATCGTGAACGATCGGTAAGTGGTGCCATCGATAATCTGGCTCCCCCACGAGACCGTCTGCGGACCGTCCGCAGGATTTGTCTTGTCCTGGAAGGAAGGGACGATGCCCCAGTAGCGACCGTCGGACCGGCAGATCGCGTGGCCGACGGTCCCGGTGAAGCGGCCGTTGCTGTCGATCTCGTCCGCCGGCCAACCGGTCGTGTCGGTGGTGTCGTTGGGGTTCGTACACGGCGTGATCACGCCGTTGACGACCCTGAAGGTGCCGGCGCAGATCGGGATGTACTGCGCGCCGACGTTCTTTCCGTACGTGGCGTTGATGTTCTTCTGGTTCACGTAGTACGTGACGGTCA
>JBKPDB010000087.1:0-33357 GCA_046727655.1 Actinomycetota bacterium | reverse complement strand
GCAGCAGGCGCAGCCGCTCGGCAGGCCGCCGAAGCTCCTCTAGCCGCCGCTGCGCAGCCTCCAAGCCCGCCGGCGTGATCGAATCGAGGTCATAGACTTCCCGCGCAATCAGCCGAACGGCCTCACCGTAGCCGGTGTATTGCGTCGCCTCCCAGGCATCGCGGATCCCCGAGAAGCGCGCCTCGAGATCGCCAGCCGCCGGGTCGAACAGCCGCTGAATCGCCTCCTTCGTCGCACCGGCAACCTCCAGATCGCTCGGCACGTAGTTCATGAAGAGGTCCTGAAGGATGTCGGGACGATCGTCGCCCCACCCCGACTCGCCAGCCTCCTTCATTCGCTCGATCAGCTTCGCGTTGTCGCCCGCCCACTGATCCTCAGGGAGCAAGTGCTCGTGCGTGTCCACAAGCGCGAGTGAACTGATCTCAAGTTCGAGGTCAGTCTGCGTCGCCACCAATGACTCCTTTCCCGGATACCCTCTCGCGGGAGCTCGGATCCGCGACCTTGACGAGCGCCTTGCCGCGGTTCTCGCCGCGCATCATCGCGAGCCATGCGCGAGGCGCGTTCTCGAGGCCGTCCGTGACGTCCTCGCGATAGCGGACGCTTCCGTCCGCGACCCAGGCGCCCAGCCGTGTCGACGCCTCGCCGAAGCGGTGCGCGTGGTCGCTGACGAGGAAACCCTCCATCCGCGCGCGGAAGACGATCAGCGCGCCGGGGTGGAACGTCGGTTGCGGCGGCTCGACGTTGTACTGCGAGATCTGTCCGCAGATGACGATCCGTGCCCCGATCGCAAGGCGGCGGTGAACCGCGTGCGAGAGGTCGCCGCCGACGTTGTCGAAGTAGACGTTCACGGTCTCGCCGCGCAGCGCGGCGGCGACGTCGTCCTGCCTGTAGTCGATCGCCACGTCGTAGCCGTAGAGCTCGCGGAGCTCCCGCACCTTCTCCGCGCCGCCGGCGATGCCGATCGTGCGACAGCCGGCGAGCTTGGCGAGCTGCCCCGCGATCTGACCGACAGCGCCGTGTGCAGCCGAGACGACCACCGTGTCGCCCGGCTGCGGCTTGCCGACGTCGAACAGGCCGATGTACGCCGTGAGGCCCGTTGCGCCGACGACGTGGAGCGCGAGCGTCGGCGGCTCGAGGCCCGGCGGGACCGGCCGCAGGGCGCCGCCGCGTGCGACCGCGTGTTCCTGCCAGCCGAGCTGGCCGACGACGAGCTGGCCCGGCTGGAAGCGGGAATCGTGGCTCGTGACGACTTCGCCGAGCGTCTGGGACGTGATCACGTCCCCCAGCTCGAGCGATCTGGCGTAGGAACGCGCCTCGCTCATCCGCCCCCGCTGGTACGGGTCGAGCGACACGTAGAGCGCGCGGACGTGCACCTCTCCCGGCGTCGGCTCGGGAATCTCGACCTCGTCGAGCGCGAAGTCCGACTCCCGCGGGACGCCCACCGGTCTCGACGCGAGCGTGATCCGACGGTTCATCGCGTTTAGCATCGCAGGCCGTGCGCCTCGGCTTCTACATGGGCTACGCGCCGCCGGGGACGAACCCGCTGGAGCTGATCGCGCTGGCGCAGGAGGCCGAGCGGCTGGGGTACGACTCGGCGTGGGCTGCGGAGGCCTGGGGAACGGACGCCGTGACGGTCCTCTCGTGGCTCGCCGCGACGACGACCCGCCTGCGCATCGGCTCGGCGATCATGCAGATGCCGGGCCGCTCGCCGGCGAACACGGCGATGACGGCGGCGACGCTCGATCTCATGTCCGGCGGGCGCTTTCTGCTCGGCCTCGGGACGTCGGGCCCGCAGGTCGTCGAGGGCTGGCACGGCCACCCATGGGGCAAGCCGCTGACGCGGACGCGCGAATACGTGGAGCTTGTCCGGGCGGCTTTGCGGCGCGAGACGCTCGAGCTGCACGGCGACGAGTACGACGTTCCGTACTCGGGCGAGGGTGCGACCGGCCTCGGCAAGCCGCTGAAGCTGATGCTGCGGCCGCATCGTGCCGAGCTTCCGATCTACCTGGCGGCGCTCAGCCCGAAGAACGTTCGGCTCGCATTCGAGATCGCCGACGGTTGGCTCCCGATCTACTTCTCGCCGGAGCGCGCGCGGAACGCGTTCGGCTACGAGCCGCGGGAGAGCTTCGACATCGCTCCCTCCGTTCAGGTGGTGGTCGGCGACGACGTCGCAGCGGCGCGTGACGTCGTGCGGCCGATGCTGGCGCTCTACATCGGCGGCATGGGCTCGCGCGGAGTGAACTTCTACAACGCGCTCGTGCGCCGCTACGGCTACGAAGCCGAAGCGGACCGGATCCAGGAGCTGTACCTCGACGGGAAGAAGCGCGAGGCGATGGCGGCCGTTCCAGACGCGCTCATCGACGACGTGTCCCTCGTCGGGCCGCGGGAGCGGATCGCCGAGCGTCTCGAGGCGTGGCGCGAAGCGGACGTCACGACGCTGCTCGTGGCAACGCACGACGTAACGGCCGTTCGCACGATGGCCGAGCTCGTTCTGTGACCTAGGGAATCGAAGGAGGCGGAGCAGGATGGAAGTGAATAGGCAGTTGGACGAAGGCCGGTATCCGGTCGAGTTTGCGGTCGCGTATCCCGATCGCTCCCTCAACCGCCTGACGACGGCGTTCAGGATCATCGTCGCGATCCCGATCCTGATCGTCGCCGCCGCACTCAGTGGAAACGAGGGAAGCTACGGTCATTACGGCTGGACGGCCGCGTCCGGGGCAGGCGGGCTGCTCTTTTTTGCGCCGCTGCTGATGATCGTCTTTCGCCAGAAGTACCCACGCTGGTGGTACGACTGGAACCTCGAGTTCCAGCGGTTCTCGAACCGGATCGGGGTCTACCTGGCCCTGATGGACGATCAGTATCCATCCACCGACGAGCTGCAAAACGTCAGGCTCGACTACGTCTATCCGGATGCGAAAGAGGGGCTGAACCGCTGGCTGCCGCTCGTGAAGTGGTTCCTCGCGATCCCGCACTACATCGTGCTCGCGTTCCTGTGGCTCGCGGCGATCGTCGTGGTGATCATCACGTGGTTCGCGATCCTGTTCACGGGCCGGTATCCGCGGGACCTCTTCAACTTCGTCGAGGGTGTGTTCCGGTGGACGAACCGTGTGATCGGCTACGCGTTCGCTCTCGTGACGGATCAGTACCCGCCGTTCAGGCTCAGCCCGTAGGCACGGACGCGGCTTAGCTCTTCGCCGCGACGGGTCCCGAGCGGCGGACGGCTTTGCCGGCCTTGTCCAGCGCTTCGACCGCGAAGAACTTCGCGTCGTTCTGCACGGTGATCGCGGTCTCGAACCCAGACTTCGGCCAGGCTCCGATGCGACTCAGCTTGTCGGCGTTGTCGCCCGCATAGACGGCCCACCGTGCGACCTCCGTCGCGCCGTTCCAGCTCGCGTACAACGTGGTCACCGCCGGTCGTTGTTTCACGGCCAATGCAGGGCGGTCCGTCGGATGGCCGTGCCACACGAAGCGGTACGCGCGGTACGAGTCCGCGTCCTGGCCCGGCGGCTTGCCGTGGCCGAAGTACGCATCCCAGAGGACGCGGCCGCTCTTGTCGAACTCCGTCGCGTACGGCCAGCCGCCCCAGCCGACGAAGACGTGTCCGTCCGGCAGGAACTGTGCATTGCCCTCGAAGGGGGCGAGCAGCTTCCTGGGATGCCGGTAGCTACGCACCAATGTCGCACGCTTCGTCTTCGTGTCCGCACGCAGAACGAGAATGCGTGAGAACTTCTCCACCGGCGGGGCGGCGCCGTTGTCGAACATCGTGATCGTCCCATCCGGTTGCCGGCGCGCGTCGTGCTGCCACGCGAACCTCGCTCCCGGCCCGAGCTTGAAGTCGCTCTTCTTGCCGCCCAGCCGCCAGAGGACCTTTCCCGTGCGGCGGCTGATCTCGTAGACCGCCTGGGTGTTCCGGCCCGACACGAGCAGGTTGCCGTTCGGCTCCACGTCGATCGAGTTCAGATGGACGTAGTCGTAGGGAAACGGCTTCGTCCCGAGCTGCTTCTTGGGCGGTTTCGAGTACGACTCCTGGACGCCGATCTCCGGATAGCTGTGCCATTCGAAGAGGACGCGGCGCGTCGGGATGTCGATCTCCTGCACGATCCCGTCCCAGATGCGCCCGTCCTTCGGGCCGCCGATCGAACGAAGGTCGACCGTCTTCCGGTGGTAGATGGTGATGAAAGCCTTGTCGTTCCTGATCAGGAATTCGTGCACGTCGCCGGCGAGGCCCTTGCGCGGCCTGACCTCTCCGATCGGCCGGTAGGACTGGTCGTAGATCACGTACCACCCGTTGCCGACGCCCACGTTCGACAGGCGCCCGCGCCACCACGTCAGCACCCTCTGGCCGCGGTAGCGCTGGACGCGAACGTCCGTAATCCCCTTCGTGAACTTCAGCGGGTGGAACCAGACGAGCTGGCCGCGGTTGTCGATGATCATCGGCCCCGCCTGGCGGACGGCCATCTTCGCTCCGAGGAAGACGTAACCAGGCGCAGTGCCCTTTGCCGGGACGTCGATGCGAACCCGAGGCGGCTTCAGGTCCGGGCGCGACACGAACGTCATGGCCGGGCCGGGTTTCGGCTCCGGCTGCTCCGCCGCCGGCTTCTCTGCCGCCGGCTTCTTGGCAGGCTGCTGCGCCGCTTTCTTGTCGGCGCTGCAGCCGACGACCAGGAGCGCCGCCGCAACTGCCAGCAGGGCCGCACGCTTCACGTCCCGGAGCATAGACGGCGCTTCAGTCGCGACCGACGACGCTCGAGCGCGCCAGGGAGTGGCCGAGCCGGTCGAGTGCGCGCACTGCAACCCACGCCGCGCTGCGCGGCAGCGAGATGGCCTCCTCGAAGCCGGTCTTCGGGACGGTGCGCACGGGCCGTAGTTTCTTCTTGTCCGCACCCGCGAGGAGCTGCCATGTACTGACCTCCGTCGCTCCGTTCCAGCTCACGTAGACCTTGTCGCGCACGACGGCGACGGCGGGGGGCCGCCTTGGCCGGCCGACCCACGTGAAGCGGTAGGCGCGGTACGAGTCGGCGCCGTGGCGCGCGAACCTCGCGTCGAGGAGGGCCACGCCCTGCGGCCCAAACTCGGTGAACCACGGCTCGTGGCCCCAGCCGACGAGGTAGTGGCCGTTCGGGAGCATCTGCATGTTCCCCTGGTCGACCGCGACGATCGGCGGTGTGTGGACGAAGGTGCGGGCGACGGTCGCGATCTTGCGGCGCTCGTCGAGCTGCAGCACCAACCCGCGCGACTGCCGCCGCAGCTTCGGCGCGGCGGCATTGTCGAAGAGCGAGATCGTGCCGTTCGGCAGCCGCCGTGCGTCGTGCTGCCAGCCGAAGCGCGCGCCGCGTCCGAGCTTGAAGTCGCTTCGCCTGCCGCCGAGGCGCCAGATGATGTCCCCCGTGCGCCGATCGATCTTGTAGATCGTGTGAGTGTTGCGCGCGGAGACGAGCAGATTCCCGTCGTGGTCGACGTCGATCGAGTTGATGTGGAAGTAGTCGTAGATCTTGCTCGGGGTCTTCGGAAGGCGGTAGTAGGACTCGACGAGCAGCACGTGGCCGATGCTGTGCCACTCGAAGAGCACCCGCCCGGTCTTGATGTCTACCTCCTGGAGGGCACCCTCGAGGACCTTCCGGCTCTTCACGCGCACCACGTGAGACAGCGTCATCAGCGCCGTGTTCCGCTTCGTGATCAGGAACTCGTGCATGTCGCCGGCGATGCCGTTGCCGGGCCGGACGTGCGCGACGAGTCGATAGCGATTGTCGTAGATCGAGTAGCGGCCGAGGCGTTTGCCGTCGGCCGAGCGTCCGTTCCACCAGGTGATCACGGGCTTCCCGCGGTAGTGCTGCACGCGGAAGTCGGTCACTCCTTTCGCGTCCATCGGGAGGAACCAGACGACACGGCCTCGGTTGTCGAGGACGAGCGGCCCTGCCTGCTCGACCTTCTTCTTCGGCGCGATGAAGATGTAGCCGGGCAACACGCTCCTTTCGAGCGCGAAGAGCTTGACTCGAGGTGGCCGCAGGTCCGGGCGCGACACGAACGCGCGATACGGCGCTGCACCGCGCGGGGCGGCTGTGGCGGCCGCGCACCCGAAGACGACGAGGGCCGCCACGCCGATGACCGACGCTCGGCGCATCGCTACGCGACCTCTTCGATCCGGTGAGCCGGACGTGCGATCAGTAGCAGCGGGGCGATCACGATCACGGTCGCGCCGATCGCCATCGCGGCGACGCCGATCGCGTCGAGCGCGTAGCCGCCGAGAAGGGCGAGGCCTGCGCCGAGCAGCGCCCCGAGCAGATCGTTGAACCCGAGGAGCTTGCCGCGCTCCGCCGGGCTGGTGCGGTCGGCGAGCTGCGCGGTCGCGGCGACGAATGAGATGTTCCAGCCGACGCCGAGCCCGAGCAGGAGCACCGCCGTCGCGAAGACGCTCTCGGCCTCGAGCAGGCCGATCGTGGAGAGCGCCATCACGACAAGGCCGATCTCGAGCGCGATCGTCCTGCCGATGCGGTCGATGGCCGTGCCGATCACGAGCACGAGCGCGTACATGCCGAAGACGTGCGCACCGATGATCGGAAAGACCGAGTCCTGGCTGTGATGGTGGTGCTCGACGACCACATAGCCGGTCAGGTTCATGACCGAGACCATTACGGCGAAGCTCGCCAGCGCGCCGAGCATCGCGGGAATGACCCCCGGGCGGCGAACGAGCTCGCGCAACGGTGCCGCAGTGACGGTCGGCGTCTCGTCGCGTGCGCCGATCAGCTCCGCGATCTTTTTCGGATCGGGGCGCACGAACTGCACCATCGCAAGCGCGACGAGTGCAATCCCTCCCGCGACGAGCCAGGGGACCGTCAACGCGTTGGCCTCGACGTCCTTGCCGGCGAAGAGCGGGCTGAAGACCGTTGGCCCGAGAATCGCACCGAACACCGAACCGAACAGGACGTAGGAGATGCCGCGCGCGCGGCGTTCCGGCGGATACATGTCGCCCGCCGCGGTCCGGATCAGCAGCGCGATGCCGCTCGCCGCGCCGATGCACGCGAATCCGAGGATCACGAGCGGCGTCGACTCGGCCCGCGTGGCGAGAGCCGTTACGCAGCAGCCGACAGTCGCGAGCGCGAAGCCGCCGGTCATTACGGGAGTTCGCCCGATCCGGTCCATCAAGCGTCCCGCCGGTACGGCCGTCAGGCCTGAGAACGTCAAGAAGATGGCCGGGCCGAGACCGAGTAGGCCCCGAACGCCCGTCACGAGGACGAAGGTCAGTGAAGACACCGCCGCGACGAGCTGGAGAACCGCCGAGTTCACCGCCATCGTGGCCGAGAGGATGAGGGTGTTGCGCCGAATCGGCAGGTTCGGCGCTGCTCGGCTCGCCACGCGGGCATTCAACCACGCGGCGCGGCCCGCGACCCCGATGCGGGCTGATGCAACGCGGGTTGTGCGCGGCTGATTGCTTCAATTCGGTACGTGAGGCGCGCGGCGACCCTCGTTCTCCTCGCCCTCCTCCCCGTGGGTTGTGGGTCCTCGGGCGGATCCCCGCAGATCACCGTCGGTGCGGCCCGGACCTTCCGTCTCGTCGACTTCGCTCCGGCGCGCTTCACAGCGGGCAAGCCCTCGCGCCTGTCGTTCACGATCGAGCAGCCGTCCGGCGGACCGCTGACGAGCTACCGGACCGGCAGCGGCCCGCACACGGGCGTTCACGTGATCCTGGTCCGTAGCGACCTCGGCGCGATCGTCCACAAGCACCCGAAGCCGGGCCCCGACGGAAAGGTGAGCGAGGAGCTCATGCTGCCCACGCCCGGTCGATACCGCCTCGTCGTCGACGCGTATCCGAACCTCCAAGGGCCGCTGCGGAACTTCCAGCTGTTCCGCTGGATCACCGTCCCAGGACGGGCCGTGAATCGGCCTCTGCCGTCGTTCCACCAGACGGTGACCGTCAACGGCTACCGGTTCACGCTTCGCCATCCGCCGCGGCTGCACGCCATCCAGCCCGCCTTTCTGACGATCACCGTGTCACGTCCGGACGGCAGCCCGGCGACGTTCACGCCGTGGTTCGGTGCGCTCGCGCACGCGATCTTCTTCCGCACCGGCTCGCTCGTCTACTTTCATACGCACGTGTGCTCTGCCGGCATGTCCGGTTGCACGAGCATCTTCGGCGGCGCGCGCGTCACCGGGACGACGACGCGACCCGGCCAGCTACGCGTGGGCGTCCTCGTGCCCGTTTCCGGAACGTGGCGGCTCTTCCTGCAAACGAAGGTCGACGGGCGCGTGCTGACCGCGCCCTTCACGCTCACCGTCAAGTGAGAGGGCATGGCATCCGGCTCGCCGCCGTCGCCGGGAGCGCCGTCCTCGTCGTGCTGACGGGACGCAGCATCGCGTATGCGCTCACGCCCGGCATCGCGGCCCGTGTGCTCGAGCACCGCGCCGGCGGACCGTCGCTTCCGGTGATCGCGATTGTCGCGCTCGCGCTCGCCGCTTCGGCGGCGATCATCGTCTGCTGGCTCGCATCGCTTGCGGTGCGCGAGCGCGCCCTCCTGGAGGACCGCGCCGCGCCGCGTTTTCGAGTCGGCCGGATGCTAGTGCTGGCCCTCCTCCTCGCGGTTGTGACCACGATCGCCGGTGGGTTCTTCGAGGCCTACATCCACTGGCGCGAAGGACTGGGCTGGCACGGCCTCGATTGCATCGCGGGGCCGATCCACCGGAACCTCGTGCCCATCGACTGCGCGCTCTCGCTCGTCGCCGCGGCGCTGCTCGCCGCTGCCGAGCACGTCGGCCGCTGGATGCGGCGCACCTTCGCAACGCTGCGCGCGATTCCGCCGCGGCTGCAGGAGCGCAGCGGCGCTGCGCCGCTACCGCACAGCGACCAGCCTTACTTCGCTCCACGCATCGCTTCGGGCGGGCCCCGTGCACCGCCGGCGTTCGCCTGACGCCGTACTCACCGAAGCCAAAGGAGAACGACACACATGAGCTATTCGCGCGCAAGCGTGCGCGTGGGCGTCCTGCTTGCGATCGGGTGTGCCGCGCTGGTCCTCGTCGGCAACGCGCTCGCGCACGCAGAGATGAGCCCGCCCGTCGCCCTCGACAAGACGACGCAGGTCTTCACGCTCGCCGTGCCCACGGAAAAGGAGGGCGCCACCACGAGCAGCGTCGAGCTGACGCCGCCCTCCGGCTTCTCGATCGACTCGTTCGCGGCGTCGCCCGGCTGGACGCGCAAGGTGCAGCAGACGGGATCGGGTGAGGAGACCCGGATCCAGAACGTCACCTGGTCGGGCGGGAACACGCCGCACGAGGAAGCAGCGACGTTCGAGTTCCTCGGATCCACCGATTCCGCGAAGACGTACAGCTTCAAGGTGAGACAGGTCTACTCCGACGGTTCCGTCGTCGACTGGTCGGGCCCGGAGTCATCGGATACGCCGGCGCCGTCGATCGAGTCGAAGTCCTCGCTCGGCGGAGGCGGTAGCGACACGCTTGCGATCGTCGCGCTAATCGTCGCGGCGCTGGCTGCCGTCCTGGCGATCGCCGCGCTGGTCGTTCGCTCCGGGAGGCGTGCGCTGACGTGACGGCGCGGGCGCGCGGCGCATTGCTCGTCCTCGCGGCCGCGGCGGCTCTGACGCTGCCCGCGGCCGCTTGGGCTCATGCCGTGCTCGTGCGCACGTCGCCCCAGGCGAGCGTCGTCGTGAACCGTCCCCCGCCCGTCGTGCTGCTGAAGTACTCGGAAGCGGTGGAGCCGCGGTTCGCGGTGGTCTCCGTCACGGACGCAGCGGGCAACCAGCAGCGGGCCGGGGCGCCGCGGCGCTCGGCAACGGATCCGACGACGCTCGTCGTGCCGCTCGAGCGGCTTGCCCAGGGGTGGTACCTCGTCTACTGGCGGGTGATCTCCGTGGACGGGCACCCGGTCCGCGGGGCGTTCACGTTCGCGGTGGGGCCGAACCCCGGGCCGGCGCCGCAGTTCAACATCCCGCCGATCTCCGAGACTGCGGCGACGCCGCGGCTGATTGCGGCCAGGTCGGTCGCGTTCCTCTCGGTGATGGCCGCGATCGGCCTGTTCGTTCTGCGGGTCGGGATCGCACGTCCGGTCGTTCGGAGGGTGCCGGGAAGCCGCCTCCGCGCAGTGTCGAACGCCTTCGGCGTTGTCTGCGCCATCGGGCTCGTCGCCATCCCTGTGTACGTGGATATGGCGACGGCGCAATTCTCGTTGCGCTCGGCGTTCGACGTCGGCGCACTCGTCCCGCTCTTTCGCCAGTCCGCTTTCGGCCGCGGCTACCTCGATATGGAGATCACGTTCGCGCTCTTCGTCATCGCTGCCGGGCTCGCGTTGTGGGTCGACCGGCCGGAGCGCGAACGGCGATCGATCGCAGAGCTCCTGGCGCTGGCCGGCGCAGGTGCGGCAGCGGCGGCGACTCTTGCGATCCCCGGCCTTGCGGGGCATGCCGCGCAGTACTCGCCCAAAGCAGCCCTGCTTCCGTTCGACTCGCTGCACCTCGCTGCAGGGTCGCTCTGGCTCGGCGGGCTCATCGGCCTGCTGGTCCTCTGGGCGAGCCTCGGTGTGGCACGGCGCGTGGCCGGCCTGATCGTCTGCGTGCCGCGGTTCTCGAACGTGGCGTTCGTGTCGGTCCTCGCGCTGATCGGCTCGGGGGTCGGTGCGGCGCTCATCCACGTGCCGACGCTCGCGTCCCTGTGGGAGACCTCCTACGGCCAGACACTGCTCGTGAAGATCGGATTGCTCTCCGGGACACTGCTCCTCGCGGCCGTGAATCTCCTCCGCACGAGGCCGCGCCTCGCTGCGAGCAGCCGGCGGCCGGAGCTCGGCACCGGCACTGCCGCCTTGCTCCGCCGCCTCGTCGCCGGCGAGGTCCTGCTCGTCGGTTCGGCGGTTGTCGCCGCGGCCGTCCTCTCGAGCCTGCCGCCTCCCGCGAAGGCGCTCGCGAGCGAAGGATCGGCGAGCTCGCGCGTCGGTCCGGGCGCGGTTTCCGAGGTCGTCAACAAGAACGGCTATCGCTTCGAGGTCAAGGTCACGCCGAACCGAGCGGCCGCGCCGAACACCTTCTCGGTGCGAATCACGCGCGACGGCCGGCCCGTGAAGATGCAGAGCGTCGTCCTCAGGTTTGCGATGCTCGACATGGAGATGGGGACGCAGAGCGACGCGCTGCCCGAGGTGGCGCCGGGCGTCTACGAGCGCGCGCTGCCGGCGCTCGTCATGGTCGGCCACTGGGGTCTCACGTTCGAGGTCACCCCGCCGAAGCAGGCACCATTCGAGGTCCTTCTGATCGACCGAGCCGCCGGATGAGATCGCCGCTTGCCATTCTCGCAGCATCGCTGCTCGCCCTCTGCGCGGGCGCAGGAGCGTGCGTCGTGGCGATCATCCTGGCGACGAATGTTCTCGGCTAGACGCGCGGTTGCGCTCGTCGCGGTAGGCCTCTTCCTGGCGCTCCCCGGCGCCGCGCGCGCGAACGGCGACCCGGCGAGTGACTACCTGCTCGTGCGGGACAGCTTCCTGCCCTTCACGAGCGGGATCGACAAGGGAGCCGCTGAGCGTCTGGACGAGACGCTCAAGGCCGCGGACAAGGGCGACTACAAGATCAAGGCCGCGATCATTCACGCGCCGACGGACCTCGGAACCGCTTTCTCGCTTTTCCGCAAGCCGCAGCGGTATGCACAGTTTCTCGGGCTCGAGATCTCGTTCGTCTATCGCGGGCGCCTGCTCGTCGTGATGCCGAACGGCTATGGCTACGCGGTCAACGGCAAGCCCGACCCCAAGGCGAACCGCGTGCTGGCGCGCGTGACGCCGCCCGGCGCGGATGCCACGAAAGAGGTGGAAGCCGCGACGCGCGCGATTCAGCGGCTCGCCGCAGCGGACGGTCACCGCCTCGAGGTCTCGTCGGACGGCGGCTCCGAGACGCGCGACCGGATCACGATCGCTGCCGCGGCGACGGCCGGCATCGCTGTGATCGCCGCAATCGCGCTGTATCGCCGGCAGCGAAAGGCTACTCGTTGGACGGCCTAACGGATTGGCCAGGTTGAACGTACTCTTCTAAGGAGAAACTTAGGTTTTCCTGCTCTCGTATAAGACTCTGCGCCACCGACGGAGGGAGACGATGTGACGGAGCCGCGCACCGACCTGCCCGCGCACTCGCCGGCAGAAGCGAAGGAGCGCCTGGAGCAGGCCCTGTTCGAGATCAGACGGATCATCGCCGGACAGGACGACATGCTCGAGCGCGTCCTCGTCTGCCTGCTTGCACAGGGCCATTTGCTGATCGAGGGCGTTCCGGGCCTGGCGAAGACGTTGACGATCAAGACGACGGCCGGCGTGCTCGGCGGCACGTTCTCCCGCATTCAGTTCACGCCCGACCTCGTGCCGTCGGACCTCGTCGGGACACGGATCTATCGACCCGGCGAAGGTGAATTCGACACCGAGCTCGGCCCGGTGTTCTGCAACTTCCTCCTCGCAGACGAGATCAACCGAGCCCCGGCGAAGGTCCAGTCGGCGCTGCTCGAGGTGATGCAGGAGCGTCAGGTGACGATCGGCCACACGACGTACCCGGTGCCCGTGCCTTTCCTCGTGATGGCGACGCAGAACCCGATCGAGTCGGAAGGGACGTATCCGCTGCCCGAGGCACAGATCGACCGCTTCATGCTCAAGGTCGTCATCGACTATCCCGCGCACGACGAGGAGCTGACGATCGTGCAACGGCAGCTCGTCGCGCATCCGGAGCTCCGCCAGGCGCTGTCGCTCGACGATCTGCGCGCGCTGCAGCGCACGGTCTTCGACGTCTACGTCGACCCCGCGCTCGTGAGCTACGCGGTCGGGCTCGCATCGGCGACGCGTGAGCCGGTCTCGCACGGCGTGCCCGGGCTCAAGGACTACATCGCGTTCGGCGCGAGCCCGCGCGGTCCGATCAGCCTCGTCCAGGCGGCGCGTGCACTCGCACTCGTCCGCGGCCGCGACTACGTCCTTGGGGAAGACCTTCAGGCGCTCGCAAAGGATGCATTCCGACATCGCCTCGTCCTCACGTACCAGGCGCTGGCGGAGGAGCTGTCTCCGGACACCATCCTCGACCAGGTGCTGTCGACCGTGCCTGTGCCCAAGACCGACCTCGGGGCGACGAACGTCGCATGAGCCTGCTCCGGTCGCTCCGGGCTGAGCCGACGCCCGAGCGGCCCGGGCCCGGCCCGCTGCCGGATGCCCTGCTGCGGGCGCTCGACCTCACCATCGGGCGCCGCGTCGAAGGCCTGCTCGCCGGCGACTACCGCTCAACGCTCCACGGGGAGGGCACGGAGCTGGCGCAGGTCCGGCCGTACGTACCCGGCGACGACGTCCGGCAGATCGACTGGGCCGTGACCGCTCGAACGCTGGAGCCCCACGTCCGGGTGCAGCTCGCGGAACGGGTCCTCGTGACCTGGCTCGTGCTTGACACGTCGCCGTCGATGGAGTTCGGCACCGCCGACCGGAGAAAGGCGGACGTCGCCGAGGGGGTGGCGATTGCGGTCGGACACGTGGCGACGCGTCGGGGCAACCGCCTCGGCGTCGTGACCTTCGGAGACTCCAGGCCGCTCGCGACTCCCCCGCGGCAGGGCCGGCGTGCCCTGGTCGGATTGCTCGAAGCGTTGCGCGACGAGACGAGCGAGAACGGACGGCGCGTCGGTGCGACGTCACTCGGCGAGGCGCTCCACCGCACAGGGTCGCTCGCCCGGCAGCGCGCCGTCGTCGTTGTCGTCAGCGACTTCCGCGGTCCCCTCGACTGGCGGCGGCCGCTGCTCGAGCTCGCCGGCGGTCACGAGCTGATCGCGGTCGAGATCCGCGATCCCCGGGAGCAGGAGCTTCCGAACGCCGGGCCTCTGTGGCTCGTCGATCCAGAGACGGGTCGCCAGCTCCGCGTCGACACCCGCAACGAGCGACTGCGTGCGCGCTTCGCGGCGGCAGCAGCGCAGGAGCGCGCGGTCGTTGCGCAGACGCTTGCCTCGTCGGGCGCACGACACATCGTGCTCACGACCTCGGGCGAATGGCTCCGCACGCTCGCCGTCTACCTGCGACAGGGACGCCGCCGATGACGTTCGAGTGGCCGCTCGCGTTGATCGGCCTGTTGATCGTCCCTGCGCTTCTGGTTGCTTACGTCGTGCGCGACCGCCGGCGTACGGAGCACGCGTCGCGCTTCACGACGCCCGGGCTCCTGCCGAATCTCGTCGACGCCGCGCCCGGTTGGCGGCGACACCTTCCTCTCGCGGTCCTCCTCGTCGCGCTGGCCGCAATGGTCGTGGGCGTTGCGCGCCCGCACGCGAGCGTCAACGTCGCACGCGAAGAGGCGACCGTCATCCTTGCCATCGACACGTCGCTCTCGATGAAGGCAGACGACGTCAAGCCGACTCGCCTGATGGCCGCGCGCAAGGCGGCTCGCGCGTTCGTCGCGAGGATCCCCGAGAAGTACCGCGTCGGGATCGTCGGATTTGCGGGCCGCGCCTACGTGGCATTGCCCCCCACGGACGATCGAAGCCTGATCCCGACCGCGCTCGCATCGTTGCATCCCGGTCAGGGAACGTCGCTCGGCGATGCGGTCTCGCTGGCGACTCAGCTCGGACGACGCCTGCGAGCGTCGGACGGGACGACTCCGCCGACGGCGATCCTCGTCATCTCCGACGGTGCACAGATGTCGGGTCGGACAGAGCCCGGCGCGGCGGCGCTCCAGGCGAGGTCGCGGCACATTCCCGTCTACGGCATCCTCCTCGGCACCCAGGACGGCGTGATCACAGTCCCCCTGGCGGGCGGTTACCAGGCGCAGATCCGCGTGCCGCCGAACCCCGAGACTTTGCGCACGGTGACGCGTGTGAGCGGCGGTGAGCTCTTCGCAGCTCCGGACGACTCGCGCCTCCGCGAGGTGTACGAGAAGCTCGGCTCGCGTCTGGGGCACCGCAAGGAGTCGCGCGAGATCACGGATCTCTTCGCGGGCGGATCTGCTGCGCTCTTGTTGTTCGGCGGTGCGCTGTCGGCGCTGTGGTTTCGGAGGGTTCCGTGAGGCGGCTCGTCCTGGTGCTCCTGCTGGCCGGTGTCGGCGCGGCCTTTGCTGCGCAGCCGGCTTCCGCGACGAACGAGTGTCGCGGCCTCCTCGTGTGCGTGCGTGTTGCGGGGCCGTGGGTCGTCGTCTCTTCGGGCGCGGCGACGCCCCGCGCGCGGGTCGACTTCCAGCTCTCTTGTCCGCGCGGCTTCGCGGTCGGTGGTCTGGACGCCGAGCTGAGCGACCGCGCGATCGATGTCGGCTTCATGGGGAAGCTCGGCAGCCCCGTTGGTCCCGGCGTGACAACTGGGAGGTCGGCGTTGTTCGGAGCGACGTATGCCGGCGCGTCCTCGCGACCGCCGACGTTCCGTCCACATCTCGGCTGCATTCCCGGGTCCGGCGGTGGGGGAGGGCCGGTCCCCTACCGGCGGGTCGCGGCTGTGTTTCCGCCGGGCGAAGCCGTAGTGCGGCGTGTCCGGAGCGTTTCTTTGCGGCCCGGTACCGTGCGTGCGATTGCTGCGTGTGGCAAGGGTGAGCGCTTGATCTCCGGCTGGCACGCGGTCGGCTTCTACACGGCCTCGCCGCCGAACCAGGCGCTCGTGGGCAGCGTGCAGGCCTCACGGACCTTTCGTAACGGTCGTGTCCAGGTCAGCGTGCGCAGCGGGTCGTCAGTTGCGGGCGTGCGCGCGATCGTCCAGGTCGGCGCGGTGTGCGGGGGCGGCTCATGAGCTTCCAGCAGCCGCTTCTGATGTTGACGCTGCTCGTGATTCCGCTGGTGATCGGGCTCTACGTGCTGGCGGAACGGCGGCGTATGCGGTACGCGATCAGGTTCACGAACCTGGACGTGCTGGCAGGCGTCATGAGGGGCCGGCGGTGGCGGCAATACCTGCCGTTCGCGCTGTTCCTGCTTGCCCTGGCGGGACTGTGCGTCGGCATGGCGCGACCGCAGCGGACGACGCTCGTCCCACGAGATCGCGCGACCGTGATCCTCGTCGTCGACGTCTCGCGGTCGATGGAGGCGAAGGACGTGAAACCGAACAGGATCGGCGCTGCCCAGGCCGCGTTGCGCACGTTCCTCGATCGCGTCCCGAAGCGGCTCCAGGTCGGCCTCATCGCGTTCGCGGGCGAGCCGGCTGTCGCCGCACCGCCCACGGTCGACCATCAGCTCGTGCGGCAGGCGCTCGAAACGATTCGCTGGTATCCGAGCTTCGGCGGCACCGCGATCGGCGACGCGCTCGCCGAGGCAGTGCGCCTCGGCCAGAAGGCGGTGGCCGGCCCCAACGGAAACCTGGCTGCAGTCACGGCGCCGCCGCCCAACACGAGCGCGAAAGGTCTCGTTTCGATCCTGTTCCTCTCGGACGGTGCGCAGACGCGTGGTGAGCTCGAGCCGTTGCAGGGCGCCGATCGTGCGCGGGCGGCCGGTATCCCCGTGTACACCGTCGCCCTGGGGACACCTCACGGGACGCTCGACTTCGGCTTCCGGAACCCGGGTTACCAGAACCCGAATCCGCCCGGCTTCGGTCGCCGGGTGCCGGTGCCGCCGGATCCAGCGACGTTGCGGGCGATCGCCGACCGAACGGACGGCGAGTTCTTCGCTGCGCGCAGCGCCGAGTCGTTGCAAGCGGCGTACAAGAAGCTGGGGTCGCGGCTCGGTCGGAAGCCGGGACAGACCGAGATCACGTACGTGTTTCTCGCGATTGCAGCCGGCGTCTTGATCGCCGCCGGACTGCTGGCCGCACGCTTGTCGCCGCGCTTGCCGTAGCGACGCGGTACGTTCCTGCGGTGCCGGACGAGAACTCGGAGCAACTGACGCAGGCACAGAAGGAGCAGCTCGAGGCCGAGTTGGCGGAGCTGGAGGGCCCACGTCGTGCGGAGGCGGTGCAGGCAATCGCGACAGCCCGCAGCTTCGGCGACCTGGCCGAGAACTTCGAGTACCACGCCGCGAAAAACGAACAGGGATTGCTCGAGCGCCGCATCGCCATGCTGCGGGACCGCCTGAACCGCGCGGCGATCGTCGACGAGGAATCCGGGGCCTCGGACGTCGTCGGCATCGGCTCGAAGGTCGAGATCGAGGACGAGGGAGGGGAGAAGCTCCAGTTGGAGATCTCGAGCGTCGACGGCGTCTCCCCTGACTCTCCGGTAGGACGCGCGCTACTCGGGCGAAAGGTCGGCGAGGAGGTCGAGGTCGAGGCGCCGCGTGGCGCGTGGCGCGCACGCATCGTCTCCGTTACGCGCTGATGAGCTCCGCGTTTGCAACAGCGCTCGCATGGCAAGGTTGGGGCCATGGCGAACCGTAGAGAAGCCAGAGACGCCGTCGCCGAGGACCTGCGGTCCCTCGCGGAGGACATCAGGAGGGCACTCGAGGACCCGAAGAAGCGCAAGAGGAAAGAGCGCGCGTGGGCAATGCTCGAGGGCGCGCTCGTCCTCGGCCTGACCTTCGCCGCCCGGCGCCTCGCAGTGAAGGCGTGGTCGTTGCTGACGGGCGAGCAGCCGCCGGCGCGAAGACCAGGCCCGCCACCGAAACGCCCGGAGACGCCGCCCTCCGCCGCGACCCCTGCGCCCAGCCCCGAGGCGTCGCCGAGCGCCGAAGCGCCGACGGTGATCGCGGAGACGCCGACGCCGAGCGCGTAGCCCTGCGGATCTGCTCGTTCCTTCCGAGTGCGACCGAGATGATCGTCGACCTCGGCTTCATCGATTCGCTTGTCGGGGTGTCGGAGGAGTGTCGCTGGCCGCCTGAGGTGGTGGGTAAGCCGGTCGTGACGGCGGCGAAGATCGATCCGTCGAGGATGTCGAGCCTGGCGATCGACGAGACGGTGCGTGCATCCGTGCGGGACGGCGGCTCGCTCTACGCGGTCGACGCCGACCTCATTGCCAGGCTTGCGCCAGATCTGATCGTGACGCAGGATCTGTGCGCCGTTTGCGCCGTTTCGAGCGGAGACCTCGAGTCGGCGTGTCCGGTCGGCGCCGGCGTGTTGTCGCTCGATCCGCGGACGTTGGGCGAAGTCGTAGAGTCGCTGCGCGTGCTCGGGCGGCGTCTCGGCGCGGGCGAGAAGGGGGACGAAGCTGCGGCGCTGATGCTCGAGGAAGTGGAGCAAGGAGCAGCGTCGGTCCGCGGCGTGGAGCGGCGGCGGGTGTTCTTCGCCGAGTGGATCGATCCGCCGTTCTGCGCAGGACATTGGCTGCCGGAGATGATCTGGCTCGCGGGCGGCGAGGACGTAATGGGCCGCAAGGGCCAGCCCTCGTACGTGACGAGCTGGAAGGAGGTGCTCGCGCGTGAGCCCGAGCTCGTCATTGTCGGGCCGTGCGGGTTCGGTGTCGATGAAGCAGCGGCGCGAGCTGCGGATCTCCGTCTGCCGTGCCCTGCCGTCGCGGTCGACGGCGATGCCTATTACTCCCGGCCGGGGACGCGTCTGGCTGCGGGGGTGCGGCAACTCGCCCATCTGTTGCATCCCGAGGTCGCGCCGGATCCAGGGTTGCCGGCGATTCCGCTGGCGGGTTGACCTGCCCTCATGTGGCCAGTTCTGCGGGTACAGCAGATGAAGCGACGGTCCTCGCTTGATACGTTCGCGAAGGAGGGAGTAGGAGGAGCTTTCGTTAGGCGACCAGGGAAGGTGATTCTGTGGCGCAAGTGGACGACAAGAAGATCAAGGCGCTCGACAAGGCCTTGAAGGAGATACGGAAGGACGCCGCGGCGTTCAGGAGCGATCCCAAGGGCAAGGTTCCCGATCTGGACCCCGAGGCCGCGGCAGTGTTCCAGAGCATGTCGCCGACGGAGCTCCAGGTGCTCCTCGAGGTGGACGAGAAGATGGAGCGGGCTGGATTCACGGTTGGCTCGGGCAACTTCAGCGTGAGGATGGTCTAGGCCTGGCAGCCTCGAGTGCCGCCGCGGCGGCGGATCGACTTCGACTGAAAATCGAGTTCGTGGAGCCGGAGCTGGCCGGCGTCACGCACCTCCTGTTCGGCGACCCACGAGTTCCAGAGCTGTATCGCGACTATCTGGTCGCTTACCACGGAATCCTGCGTGCGACGATCCCGCTGCTGCAGACCGCGCGTCAGGCGGCACTCGCGCGCGAAGACCCGGCCTCACGAACGCTCGCCTCGTATCTCGAGACGCACATCGAAGAGGAGGCCGGCGAGGACGAGTGGTTACTTCAAGACCTCGAAGTTCTCGGCGTGGCACGCTCGGCCGCTCTGGGCCACATCCCGTCGCCGAACGTCGCGCGTCTCGTCGGTGCTCAGTACTACTGGGTGCTTCACCTGGACCCTGTCGCGATTCTCGGCTATTTGGCCGCGCTGGAGCGCGACCCGCCGACGCGCGAATTCATCGATGATCTCATTCGGCGGACCGGACACGATGCGGCTGCTTTCCGCACCTTGATTGCACACTCCGAGCGGGATCCGGGTCATGCCGAGGAGCTGGATGAGCTGCTCGATGGAATCAACCTGACAGACGCGCAGTGGACGCTCGTCAGCCTCAGCGCTATCAACACCGTCCATCTTCTAGCCGCCGTCTTAGCCGATCTCCTCCATGCGACGTGACGTGTCGACCGTGATGGCGTAGACCGTTCGCGCCAGGGGACAAGCGGGCTGGCGGGGATGCCCCCGGCCGGAATCGAACCAGCGCACGCGGTTTAGGAAACCGCTGCTCTATCCACTGAGCTACGGGGGCCGAAAATCGTTGGGTGAGCCTGGAGCTCTCTCTTTGCTGATCTCCACTGTAGTCCGCTTCGCGCTCGACCCTCTTAGCGACGCGGAACCGTGCATCCCGCAAGGATGGCAACCGTTCGGCCGGCCGGCTTGCTACGGTTATCGAAGATCAGAGCGAGTTCGGTTTGCGTTTCGACGCCTTCCTCACCCGTTCGAGACGTAGTGAGGGAGGTGTTTTTATGGCAAGCGGAACCGTGAAATGGTTCAACGACAGCAAGGGTTACGGCTTCATCAGTCCTGATGAAGGTCCGAAGGATCTGTTCGTGCATCACAGCAACATCGTCGGCGAGGGCTTCAAGTCGCTCGACGAGGGCGCACGGGTCTCGTTCGAGCAGCGCGAAGGCACGAAAGGTCCCGAGGCGACCAACGTGGCTCCGGTCGCGTAGGCAATGCTTTGCGGGCTGCGGCGCTCAGCGCCGCGGCCCGCCCCCAATGTGACGGAGAGGGATGCGCGAGACAGACGAGAAGGTCGAGTACGAAGGGGAGGTCATGGAGGCTCTACGCGGCCGGTTGTTCCGCGTTCAGCTCGACAACGGCCATTGCGTGCTCGGCTATCTTGGCGGTCGGATGAAGAGGTATCGAATCCGTGTCATGCTCGGCGACCGCGTTCGGATCGAGCTATCGCCCTACGACTTGAAGCGCGGTCGGATTGTCTACCGCCTTGGCTAGCCCGGTTGTGACTCGAATGCGCGGCACGATGCTCTGGTTCAACGAGGCAAAGGACGTGGGCGCGCTGCGCACGGACGAGGGCGACCGGATCCACGTGTCGGGAGCCGCCTTCTTGGCAGGCGAGAAGCCGCTCGGGCGTTGTGCCGGTAAGGCGGTCGAGTTCGAGAGGCTCGAGGGAGGTGTGAGCCGCCTTGCGTTCGTTCCGGCCTTGACTCCCCGGCGAGCGCGGCGTCGCCGCAGCCGCTAGCCCGGCAGGACGCGAGAGACCAGATGGCAGCAAAGAAACAGCAGACCTTCGCCAAGCTCCAGCGGGAGCGAAAGGTGAAAGAACGGCGGCAGATGAAGCAAGAGAAGAAGCAAGCCGCGGCAGCCCGAAAGCTTGCGGCGGCGACCGGCAGCTCGCAAGACGAGCAAGACGCCGATGCTTCAACCAACGCCATTCCGTCTCCGCCCGAGTGACAGCTCCCCGCGGCGACGGAGCCATCGGTGAGCTGGCCGTCAAGCCGCGCTGTCGCGGTGTACTGCACCAGGGCGCGTTTTTCGTCGCGATCATCGTCGCGCCGCTCCTACTGCTGAGTGCGGACGCCTTCCGTGCGCGCCTTGCTGCAGCCGTCTTTGCACTCTCGGTAGCTGGATGCTTCGGCGCGAGCGCGTTGTACCACCGTGTCACGTGGGCGCCGCCGGTGCGCCGCTGGATGCGGCGCGTCGATCACGCCGGCGTCTACCTCTTGATCGCGGGTACCTACACTCCGGTGTCGCTGCTGGTTCTCGATCGAACCTTGGGACGCGTCATTCTGACGGTCGTCTGGGCCGGTGCGCTGGCTGCGATTCTGCTCAAGTTCGCGTGGCTCGATGCGCCCAAGTGGGTTTCGGCCGCGGTCGGCATGGCACTGGGATGGTTTGCGGTCGTCGCGCTGCCGCAGCTCCTGGAGCGCCTTCAACCCTCGGCACTCACGCTCCTGATCGCGGGCGGGCTTCTGTACTCGCTGGGAGGCATCGTCTACGCGCGTCGCAAACCGGACCCGCTGCCACGAGTTTTCGGCTACCACGAGGTTTTCCACGCCCTGACCATCGCTGCTGCGACGTGCCAGTACGTTGCAATCGCGCTCTTCGTGATCCGGCCGGCGTGACCTCGCCTTCCGGCAGCTCGACCTGTTCAACAATCGAGGCAACCTGTGTCAACTCGCGACCGGAGCAGCCCTAGCGAGAGCGGGCCTGCGCACGGTTGCGAACACGCCGTCGCCTGTAAAGCGAGAGAATTGCGTCGGGCCTGCTGCCTTGACGCCGGAACTCCAACGGCGGAGGGGCAGTACGGCTTCCCGCACCTCGACTGGCAGGTTCTCCGGCTTTTGGCGCTGCGGGAACCGCGCGATGCTCCTTGTCAGATTCCACGACGAGGAGGACCCGTGTACCAGTCACTGAGCGCCCAGCTGCCTGCTTCCTGGCTCTCGACCCGTGTCGGAGCGGATAGCGCCGAGATCGAACGTCTCCGCCGAAGCGGCGAGCTCTTCGCCACCCGGCCGGACGGCTCGGATGAATGGCTCTACTCGGCCTGGCAGTTCGGGCCCGGCGGGCGCGTCCCCGACGCCGTGCGCCGCGCGGTTCGGCTTGCGGTCGACAAAGGGCTGGGCGAGGAAGGGCTGTTGCGGGTACTACGCCGCCGCGTCGGCCTCACGGGCAGCGAGCGCATGGTCGATCTGCTCTTCCAGGGCGACGGCCGGACGGTAATTTCCGCCATCCACGCGGCTTCCTAGGACCTTTCGGGGCGCGGCGCAAGTTTCGGCCGCCGCCGGCAACTGTTCAGCCGTAGGCGTAGCACCGACGAAGGGATTCCAACCATGCCCAGCCGATTCCCCCGCGTGAGCCGGCGTTCCCGAGTCGTCGTCGCGTCGGCGGTGGGCCTCGCGTTCGCAGCCGCAGCGGGCGTCGGGCTTGCCCAGGTGACCGCCGGCTCCTCGAACGATGCAGCTTCGGCGCACAAGGTCAAGCCGACGACGACGGTGACCATCACGACGACCACCACGACCGGGACGATCTCGACGATCACCGTTACCACGACGATTCCGGTGACGACGCCGATTCCCTCGACGGGTCCCGCGACGTCGATCAGCGTCCCGACCACGATGTCCGGGCAGGAAAGGGTGACGATCTGTCACCACACAGGCTCCAAGAACCACCTGTTCCACACGATCACTGTCGCGGCGCCGGCGGTTCAGGCACACATCACGAAGCACGCCGATACGCCGGGCCCGTGTCTTGTCACGACCACGACGACGCCGACGACGGTACAGGCACTGACGACGACCTCGGCGCCAAAGGCGAAGAAGCCGAAGAAGTCGAAGAAGCAGCACACGCAGATCCCGAAGGCTCCGAAGCCGGAGGCCTCCAGGATGAACCGCGCTTCGCACTCGTCTGCAACGCCGAGCAAGAAGACCTCGAACCACGGCGAGTCGAAGAAAGCCCAGAGCTCGCCGCAGCCGCAGGGCAACGGCGGCGGCGGCCAGGGCAAGGGCGGCGGAAAAGGCAAGTAACTCTCACGCGGCTGCGGAACGACAACGAGAGCCCTGCCGTCGCGGGGCTCTCGCTTGTGCAGCCGCTCCTCTAGCGGATGCCGAGGTTGACGAGCCGCCGCGTCGAAACGCCGCCGATCAGACGGTCGCTCGCCTTGCGAGCTCGGACGAACATGACGATGCTGCCGGGCCGGTCGAACCGGACACGCGACGTCGGCGTCAGCTGGAACGTCACCCAGCCGTCGGGGCCGGTCACCGCCTCGGGAGGAGTCGTCGCAGTACCGAACGGAATCCCGACGACGAAGACGAGCGCTCCCTGCACCGAGTGGTTCCTGCTGTCGGAGACATGGAACCGCGCGGTGAACGTCTGCCTCGAGTGGAGCGGCAGCGGGTTGAACGACAACCCGTCGATGAGCAGCCGGTTCGGCAGCGATACGTCGTTGATCGAGATGGTCGTGCCGCTCGGCGCCTCGGCCTTCGCGACGACGGCGGTCGGCACCGACGTGGACGACGCCGCTCCGCGAGCGTTCCTCGCGGTGACGCGAACGCGAAGCGTCCTGCCTCCGTCGGACGACGTGAGCGCGTACGTCCGCGCCGTCGCGCCGCCGATCTCGGCGCAAGTCCCTCCCGTCGCGTCGCAGCGCCGCCACCGGTACGAAAAGGTCTGCGGTTGAGCACCCGCCCACGAGCCCGTGCTCGCAGCGAGGCTCTGACCCACCTGCGGTGTGCCGGAGATCGTCGGCGGGGCCGTGTTGCGCGGTGCGCCTGCAGCAGGCGCTGCGAGCACGATCGCGCTGGCGTTCGAGGTCGACGCGGCCGAGCCCTCGGCGTTCGTCGCGGTCACGCGTACCCGGAGGCGCCAGCCGACGTCTGCCCGCCGGACCACATACGTGCGCCCGAACGCCTGCGAGATTCCGGTGCAGGTGACGCCGTTCACGCCTCCGCCGGTCGTGTCGCACCGGAGCCAGCGGTACGTGAACCGCAGCGGAGCCGTCCCCGTCCACGGCGCGTTGGCCGCCGACACGGGGCGCCCCTCGATCGCGTTGCCGACGATACGCGGTTCGCCTCGCGCCACAGGCGGCGCCTGAGATCTCGCCGCGCCTCCGGATGGAAGAAGCAGCGCGCCCGCCAGGCCGAGCACGAGGATCGCTCCGAGCGCGAAGCTCACGCTGCGCGGAGCGCGTGTGCCTTTCTCCTGCATCGTGACACCCCCTTGTCGTCAGTCGCGGGGTACGACGCAGGTGGTTCCCCGAAGTCGGTCGAATCCGATTAGAGAACTGTCAAAGTTGTGTGTGGCAGCGATACTTGCGCCGTGATTCGTGAGCTGCTCGAGGGCCGCGCAGGCGAGGACTACGACCTGTACGGGCGCACTATCAATCCGCAGTTCATGCGTCTGCTCAAGACGCTCGGGTTCGATCGTGTGTGGACGCGCGCCGAGGGGCAGTATCTCTACGACGACGACGGCAACCGCTACCTCGACCTGCTCGGCGGTTTCGGGATGTTCAACGTCGGACGCAACAACCCGCGCGTGCGTGCGGCGCTGGTCGAGGCGCTCGAGCTGCAGACACCCGGCTCGGTGCAGCTCGGCGTTTCCCTCCTTCCAGGGTTGCTCGCCGAAGAGCTCCGAAGGAGAGCGCCCGCTCGCCTCGAGCGGGTTCTGTTCACGAGCTCCGGCACCGAGGCTGTCGAAGCAGCGCTGAAGCTCGGACGGGCGGCGACCGGACGCGGGCGCGTCGTCTCCACGGAGCACGGCTTTCACGGTCTCACGCTCGGCTCGCTCTCCGCGAGCGGCGACCGGCACTTCGTCGACCGCTTCGGCCCGCTCCTCCCGGGCTTCTCGCAGGTCCCGTACGGCGATCTCAACGCCCTCGAGCGCGAGCTGCGGAGCGAGGACGTCGCATTGTTCCTCGTCGAGCCGGTGCAGGGGAAGGGCGTCAACCTCCCGCCCGCCGGCTACCTAGCGGGTGCGCAGGAGCTCTGCCGCCGTTACGGGACGCTCTTTGCGGTGGACGAAGTCCAGACCGGCCTCGGTCGCACCGGCAAGCTCTTCGCATTGGAGCACTGGGACCTGCAGCCGGACCTCGTAACGTTGGCGAAGTCGCTGTCCGGCGGGTACGTGCCGGTCGGAGCGCTGCTGATGGGACGCGGCGTGTACGACGCCGTCTTCGACTCGCTCGAGCACTCCGTCAGTCACGGCTCGACGTTCGCGCCCAACGATCTCGCGATGGCAGCCGGGCTCGCGACGCTGCGTGAGCTCGACGAGAAGGGGCTCGTCACCAGGTCGGCGCGTCTCGGCGAGCTCCTCCTCGAGCGAACGCGCGAGCTGGCGGCAGAGCACGAGGTCGTGCGCGAGGCGCGGGGGCTCGGGTTGATGTGGGCGCTGGAGTTCGCGGAGCCCGAATCGGGCAGCGTCGCTTGGCGCGTGATGGAACGAATGCAGACGGGGCTGTTCGCGCAGCTCGTCGTCGTCCCGCTGTTCACGAAGCACCGGATCCTCTCCCAGGTCGCAGGGCACGACCTGGCCGTGCTGAAGGGGCTGCCTCCGCTCGTCTTGTCCGAAGGGGACGTCGACGACCTCGTCACCGCGCTCGACGATGTGATCCGGAAGGCGGCTCGGCCGACCCGCGTCGCCGGTCTCGCGTTACGCGCCGCTAGAGCTCGGTGATCTCGGAGCGGCGCTCGTTGATGCACTGACGAGCCCAGATCTCCGCGAGGCCGACGAGCTTCTCGCAGAAAGCGCGCCTTTCGGTGAGGTCGTCCGGGACTTGTTCCGGAGCCACGGCGACGCGTACCTGCCGCAGCACGACCTCCGCGCCCTCCGTCATCTCGTGCCGCTCTTCGCCGACGATCGAGACTTCGCCTGCCTCGGGCACGAGGAGCTTTCCGAGCTCCTCTAGCTCGGCGCTCGTCGCGTCGCGTCCGGCGTGGACGCCGAAGTTGATGCGGATCTGCACCCCTGTGGGATGCTCGTCCGCGATGAAGGCGATGGTTTCCTCGACCTGCATTGCAATTCCTATAACCGGGCTTCGCCGGACCTAACCCTCTCGTGGCTCCCAGCGGAAGGTGCGGAGCGCGATCGCGACGCCGGCCACCCCCCAGCCGGCGAGGACGGCGACCGCCGTCGGCTTGTCCCAGATCTCCCTGCCGTGGAGGTAGACGCCGTCCACCGCGTCGATCAGGTACTTCAACGGCAACACGTCGCCGACCGCGCGCAGAAAGCTCGGGTAACGGTTCGTCGACCCGAAGGAGCCCGAGAGAAACGCCATCGGGAGGACGATCAGGTTGACGACCGCGGACGATCCCTCGAGGGACCGGATGAAGCCGGTGATGGCGAGGCCGAGCCCGGCGAATGCCGCCGCGCCGAGCGCAAGCGCCAGCAGGATCGACACGATGTGACGCGGCCAGGGCGTCGACTTCATCAGGCTCCCGAGCGCGAAGAGCGAGGCCGCCTGGAGTGTGAAGACGATCAGGATCGACACGAGGACCGCGATCAGGTATGTCGCCGCCGGCAACGGAGTCGACCGGATCCGCTTGAGCATTCCCTGCTCGCGCCGGGCCACGAGCGTGAGCGCGAGGCCGGCAAACGCGGTGTTCGCAGCGCCGTAGCCGAGCATCCCCGCGAGCAGCGCCCAGGGCGCAGGTCTCCCCTGAATCGTGCCGTTGTAGACGGACACGAGCAGGGTGAAGAGCAGCAGCGGAAAGAGGAACACGAACACGGCGGACTCGCGGCTGCGCCAGAACAGGAGCTGCTCCCAGCGGAGCTGATGCGAGAAGACCTTCATTCGTCCGCCTGCGTGATCGACAGGTAGACGTCTTCGAGCGTCGGCCGGCGCACGGTGAGCCCTTCGAGCTCGCGGCCCTCGGCGAGAGCCCTCGTCGTCAGCTCGTTCAGCACGCGCGTCGGCTCGTCGGTTCGGATCACGAGCTCGCGGCCGTTCTCGCGGTAGCGCACCTCGGTCTCCTTCCTCTCGCCGGTCAGAGCCGCCGGCGTGCCCTCGAGGACGATCTGCCCTCCGCGCAACACGGCGACGCGGTCGGCGAGCTGCTCCGCCTCGTCGAGGTAGTGCGTCGTGAGGAGGATCGTCTTCCCGAGGGAGCGGAGCGAGCGGATCATCTCCCACGCCGCGCGCCTGGCGGCGGGATCGAATCCCGTCGTCGGCTCGTCGAGGAAGACGAGGTCGGGATCGCCGACGAGCGCCACGCCGAGATCGAGCCGCCGCTTCTGCCCGCCGGAGAGCGTTTTCACGCGCGCGTCGCGCTTCTCGCCGAGACCGACGAGGTCGATCACCTCGTCGACGCCGCGCGGGCGCTCGTAGTACCCGGCGAACATCCTGTGCGTCTCGGCGACGGTCAGGTTCGCCCAGAGCTGCGATTGCTGGAGGACGACGCCGATGCGCTCCCGGAATCCACGCGACGCCTCGGCCGGGTCGAAGCCGAGGACCTCCACGTCGCCGGCGTCGCGCTCGCGATACCCCTCGAGGATCTCCACGGTCGTCGTCTTCCCGGCGCCGTTCGGGCCGAGCAACCCGAAGACCTCGCCCTCGGCGATCTGGAAGCTGATCCCGCGCAGCGCCTCGTGTGCGCCGTACGACTTGCGCAGGTCACGGACGGAGATCGCGCTCACAGCGCGGTCAAGCTACCCGGAATGCCGTCGGGTGGTAGACACTTGCCCATAGATGGCGACTCTCCGTTACGTCGTCGCGGACGTCTTCACCGACAGGCCGCTCACCGGCAACCAGCTCGCCGTGTTCACGGATGGACGTGACCTCGACGACGAGACGATGCAGGACCTCGCTCGCGAGCTCAACTACTCGGAGACGGTGTTCGTGCTTCCGCCCGACTCGGGCGGCCATGCGCGGATCAGGATCTTCACGCCGTCGACCGAGCTCCCGTTTGCGGGGCATCCGGTGCTCGGATCCGCATTCGTCCTTGCAGCGCCGTTGCAGCTCGGCGAGATCCGTCTCGAGACCGGTTCGGGGCTCGTCCCCGTCGTACTCGAGCGTGAAGGGGCGCGCATCGTCTTCGGACGCATGCAGCAGCCGATCCCGAAGTGGGAGCCCTTCGCGGAAGCCGAGGAGCTCCAGGAAACCCTCGGCGTGCGCTCGAGCCTGCCCGTCGAGCTCTATCACCTCGGCCCGACACACGTCTATCTCGAGCTCGGCGGCGAGGATGAGGTCGCCGCTCTGCGCCCGGACTTCAGAGCGCTTTCGCGGTTCCACGCCGGGATCAATTGCTTCGCCGGCTCGAATACACGGTGGAAGACGCGGATGTTCGCGCCGGCAGACGGCGTCGCCGAGGACCCGGCTACGGGCTCGGCAGCGGGGCCGCTCGCGATCCACCTCTCGCGCCACGGCCGGATCGCCTTCGGGGACGAGATCGAGATCTCGCAGGGCGCGGAGCTCAAACGCCCGTCGAAGCTCTATGCGCGGGCCGAGGGCTCGGCCGAACGGGTCGAGCTCGTCGAAGTCGGAGGTTCGGCCGTGATCGTCGCCCGCGGCGAGTTCCGCCTCTAGAGGAAGGTCACGGCGGTGATGTCGGGCAGCTCGGGGACGAGCGCCCGCCAGAAGATGCCGCCGTTCTCGGACACGTAGAGGCGGTTGCGGGCGCCGAACAGCATCACGTCGGGGTTGTCCTCGGAGATCGCCACCGCAAAGCCGGGCGGCAATCCGCCGCCGGCCTCCTGCCAGGTCGAGCCGGCGTCGTGCGAGATAGCGAGCGGAGGCCGCCGGTCCACGACGGCGACGATCGTTGCGCCCTCTGCGGCGGCGGCGACGACGCGCGGGAGCTCGACCCTGACGGCGGGCGGCTCGAAGTCCTCGCCGCTTCCGAGCAGGTCCTCCGTCTCCAGGTCGACGACGTACGTGCCCGCGGTGGTGCGGACGGCGGCGTTCACGTCGCTCTGCGCCTGAGCATCGCGCCGACGAGCGTCGTCGCGCGACGCGCGGCCGAGGTGGGGGACAGTCCCTGGGACCTGGCCGCGAGGTACGCGGCCGAAAAGGCGTCGCCCGAGCCGGTCGGGTCGGTTGCGATCGGCCAGGCGCCGACGTTCACGGCCTTGCCTTCGTGGTACACGCAGGAGCCGCGGTGGCCGTACGTGACGAGGACTTCCGGCACGCCGAGCCGGTCGACCGAGCCGATGACCTCCGCTTCTTCCTCGGCCAGCTTGAGGATCTCGACGTGCCGAAGGAGTGCGGGGTCGAAGTCCGCGTCGAGGCGAAGCGGTCCGGTCTCGCCCGCGCGGACGAGGCCCTGGCCGTCGAACGAGAGCCGTCGTCCGCGTGCGAGCGCCGCGACGGTCTCGACGGGAAAGTCGGATCGGAGCAGCGGCGCGACGTGCACCCACGCGCCGGGCGGAACGACGCCGATATCCGTGGGTGTCCAGGCATCGCCCAGATGCTTGACGGTCATCACGCGCGTCTCGCCCTCGTAGTGGAAGGCGAATCCCGTCGTGGACGTGCCGGGCAGCATCACGAAGTGCATGCCGAGTGCGCTCAGCTGCCGCGTGTAGACATCGCGCTCGTTCGGCCCGCAACGTGTGATGACCATCGCGCGCGTGCCGAGCTCCCGCCAGGCGATGGCCGCGTAGAAGGGCCCGCCGCCGATTCGCGGCGGGCCGCTGTCAACGCGGTCCCACGAGAGGTTCCCGACGAGCGCGAGCTGCGGCACGCGCCGAGCCTAGCTTCGCGGCGGCGGCCGCAAGCAGCAACGACGTCAGGAACGCGGGGATCGACGCACCGACCTGGTACGACGGGGTCGGCAGGTGGCCGAGGAGCCGGCTCCAGAAGGCGAGGTCTGCGGGCTGCGCGAGCCACTCGTACACGACGAAGCCGATCAGCCACGCGATGATCGCGCCCACACGTATGCGCGGGGCCTCGAAGACGTCCTCCGCGGTGTAGTGCGCTCCCTTCGACAACCAGTCGGCGACGAGCACGCCGAGGAGCGGGACGAAGACGGCGCCGAGCAGGAGCAGGAAGCGCTGATAGCTGCGCATGTCGATCGCCAGCGCGCCGGCCGTCGCGATCACGGACGCCCCGACGATGAGCAATCGTTGCGGAATACGCGGGAAGAGGTTCTGCGTCGAGACGGCGCCTGAATACACATTGGCGAACGCCTCGTCGGTTTCGTCCACGGTGAGTGCGAACAGAGCGAGCGCCGCCGCGGCGCCGCCGCCGGCGATCGCGGTGAGGATGAGCTCCGGATGGTTCGGGTCCACGCCCCGCGACAGAACGAGGATCGACCCGAACCCGAACTGGAAGAGCGTCGGCAGGAGGTACCCGATCCCCGTGCCGAAGAAGGCGCTGCGGCCGTTGCGGGAGAAGCGCGTGTAGTCGGCGACGAGCGGCGCCCACGACACGGTCACCGCCACGACGGTGTCGACGGCCACCCAGAACGATCCATGGTGGCCGCCCTCCGACCACATCGCACCGAGGTCGGCGCCGTCGAGAATCCACCACGCGAGGTAGGCGATCGACGCGAGGACTGCCCAGATCGCGAACTTGCGCACGAACCGCCGCACGAAACCGATTGGTCCGAGAAGCGCGAGCGCGGCGGCGACGGCTCCGAAGAGGAGCTTCCAGAGCCACACGACCTCGAAGCCGAAGAGCTTGTCGCAGAGGAGGCCGGCCGCGGTCGCGATCACGATCAGCTCGAAGATCGCCCAGCCGAGGCACTGAAGGATGTTCAGGCCCGTTGCGAGGTACGAGCCATTGCGGCCGAGCGGTGCGCGCTGGAGCACCATCGTCGGGACCCGGGCGTCCGCGCCGATGAGCGCGGCCAGAGCCAGCATCGCGTTGCCGATGACCCCGCCGACGACGGTCGCAGCGAGCGCATCGCTGAGCGGTAGGTCGAAGTACGCCGGCAGCACGAGCACGAGGAGCGAGATGCCGAGATTCGTCCAGAGCAACGTCGTGTCGAGCAGGCCGAGCACGCGCAAACGCTCGGGCACAGGCTCGATTCCCCAAAGCGGCGTGTCCTGCAAGTCCTTCGCTCCCTTCGCTGGTGCTAGCCAGATCAGGTTCGACGGGTGTGATCTCAGCGCCTCCGGCGGCGCACCCCGGCGTCGGTAGCCTAGCGACGGCCATGAGCCGAATGCGTGTCCTACTGTTCCTCCTTTTCGTTGTGTCAATAACCGTTGCCGGGTGCCGAAGCAGCCCACGAGAGGTCACGAAGGCGCAGTACCAGGAAGAGCTCACGCGCCTCGGAACGAACCTCACCAACCTCGGCTCGGAGGTCGGGAGGTCGATCGACACCGCGACGTTCAACCAGAACATCAAGGACCTTCAAGACGGGCTCGACGATGCGGCGCACGACCTCGATGGCCTCGACCCACCGGCGAACGTGCGCAACGCGAACGAGCGTCTGGCCAACGCCTTCTCCGAGTTCTCCGACCGACTGGAGGCCGTCAAAGAGGCACGCAGGCAGAGCATCTTCAAGGCACGGGACGAGCTCCGGAGGGTGAGCAGGTCGGAGGCGATCAGAGAAGGTCGTGTCGCAGTGCGCGAGCTGAAGCGCAAGGGCTACGACGTCCAGCAGTTGACCCTCTGACCACTTTCCCCGGACGCCGTCCGATTCAGGACGAACGTCCCGGGGTAGTCCGTCGTCGTGCTCCGGAGGCTGCCGATCGCTGACGCGTACAGCCGCTTCAGCGACCTGTTCTCCGTCTACGAGTGGGTGATGGTCGCCGTCACGGTGATCGTCTTCGGCGCCGTCCTCTTCGCCGTCATCCGCTATCACCGCCGCAGCGACGAGCACCGCCGCGGCAAGGACAAGCACGCGGTCGTCGAGTCGATCTACGCGGCGATCGTCACGGCGATCGCGATCCTCCTCGTCACGCTGACGTTCAGAACCGAAGACAAGGTCGACGCGGTCGCGTCCACGCGCGGCGTCAGGGTCGACATCGTCGCCTTCCAGTGGCAGTGGCAGTTCGGCTATCCGGACTTCGGCAAGACGGTGCTCGGCACCGTCGAGCGTCCACCGACGATGGTCCTGCCGGTCAGAACGCTGATCCGCTTCGACGGGGTCTCGCGTGACGTGATCCACTCCTTCTGGGTGCCGGCCGCGCGCTTCAAGCGCGACGAGTTTCCCGGGACGCACACACAGTTCGACCTGAGCTTCGACCGCACCGGGACGTTCATCGGCAGATGCGCCGAGTTCTGCGGTCTTCATCACGTCGACATGAACTTCTTCGTCCGCGTCGTGCCGCGGGCCGAGTTCCAGCGCTGGGTTGAAAGATGAGCGTTGTCGCGCTCCCGCAGCGGCCCGGGATCCTCGAATGGATCGGCTCCACCGACCACAAGCGCGTCGCGCTGCGGGTTGCGACGTATTCCTTCGTGTTCTTCCTCGTAAGCGGCGTGTTCGCGCTCGTGATGCGGACGGAGCTTGCACGCCCGGGTCTCCAGATCGTCTCGCGGAACACCTACAACGAGCTCTTCACTATGCACGGCTCCGGGATGATGTTCCTGGTGATGACGCCGCTCGCGCTCGCGCTCGGCGTCTATTTCGTCCCCCTCCAGATCGGCGCAACCGACATGGCGTTTCCGCGGCTGGCGCTGACCGGCGACTGGCTGATCCCCTTCGGCGGCGTCACGATGTTCGCCGGCTTCGCGACCGACCACGGCGCTGCAAAAGACGGCTGGACCGCGTTTGCGCCTCTCTCGGACATCAACCGGTCGCCGGGTTACGGCATGGACCTCTGGATCTTCGGCGCGATCCTCGCGACGGGCGGCGCGATCGTGCTCGGCATCTGCGTGCTCGCCACGATCGTCCGGTTCCGCGCGCCGGGGATGACGATGCTCCGGCTACCCGTCTTCACGTGGTCGATGCTCGTGACGTGCCTGATGGTCGTCGCGGCGTTCCCGGCACTGATCGTCGGCCAGGCGCTTCTGTTCGTCGACCGGCACTTCGACAGCGCCATCTTCGAGGGCGCGGGCGGGGCGACCGTCTACCAGCATCTCTTCTGGTTCTACGGCCACCCGGTCGTCTACGTGATCTTCTTTCCGTTCGTCGGCGCGGTGGGTGAGGTCGTTGCCGTCTTCTCGCGGCGGCGTTTCTTCGGATACCACGCGCTCGTCCTGTCCCTCCTCGTCTTCACCGCGCTGTCGATGTCGGTGTGGGCGCACCACATGTTCGCGACCGGCCGCGTTACGAATCAGTACTTCTCGCTCACCTCGACGCTGCTCGCCGTGCCGGCAGGTGTCGAGTACTTCGACCTGATCGGGACGATGATCGGCGGGTCGATCCTGCTCTCGAGCGCGATGCTGTTCGCCATCGGGTTCATCCTCCTCTTTCTGATCGGCGGCCTGACCGGGATCATCGTCGCGTCGCCGCCGCTCGACTACCACGTGCACGACACGTTCTTCGTCGTCGGCCACTTCCACTACACGATCTTCGCCGGCAGCCTCTTCGGCTTCTTCGCGGGCGCGTACTACTGGTTCCCGAAGGTCACCGGGCGCCTGCTCCGCGAGGGCCTCGGCAAGCTCCACTTCGCGCTCTACTTCCTCGGCGCGAAC
>JBKPDB010000086.1:0-17474 GCA_046727655.1 Actinomycetota bacterium | reverse complement strand
CCTTCTTCAGCACGCGGCCGTGCGCGTAGATGAAGCCCGTGTCGCGCCCGCCGGCAATGCCGAAGTCCGCGTCCCCCGCCTCGCCCGGCCCGTTCACGGCGCAGCCGAGCACCGCCACTTCGAAGTGCTGCGAATACGCGTAGAGGCGTTCCTCCACCCTTTCCGCCAGCGTCTGCACGCCGACGTTGTCGCGCCCGCACGAGGGGCAGGCAATCATGATCGGGCCGCGTTCACGTAGGCCCAGCGACTTCAGGATCTCGTATGCGACGCGCACTTCTTCGACCGGATCGGCTGTGAGCGAGACCCGCATCGTGTCGCCGATGCCGTCGACGAGCAGGGCCCCCATGCCGACGGCGCTTTTGATCGAGCCCGACGCCGGCGTGCCGGCCTCCGTTACGCCCAGATGCAGTGGATACGGCACCTTCGCCGCGAGCATCCGGTACGCGCGGATCATCGTCGGCACGTGGCTCGACTTGACGGAGATCTTGAAGTCTCGGAAGTTCAGGCTTTCGAGCAGGCGCACCTCCTCGAGCGCCGCCTCGACGAGCGCCTCGGCCTGGTCGCGCTGGGCAACGTCCGCGAGATGCTTTGGGAGAGACCCGGAGTTCGCGCCGATCCTCATCGGAATGCCGGCGCCCTCTGCGGCCCGGACGACCTGCGCGACCTTGTCCGATCCACCGATGTTCCCCGGATTGATCCGCACGGCGGCAACACCGGCGGCGATCGCCTTCAGGGCGAGGCTGGCGTTGAAGTGAATGTCCGCAATCACCGGAATCGGCGAGAGCCGGACGATCTTGCGGAGCGCCTCCGCGTCCTCCGTCTTCGGCACCGCACAGCGGACGACCTCGCATCCCGCGGACGCGAGTGCCGCGATCTGCGCCGTCGTCCCCTCGACGTCGTGCGTCTTCGTGAGCGTCATCGACTGCACGACGACGGGCGCGCCGCCGCCGATCTTCACCCCACCGACGTGGATCTGCCGCTCGGAAGCCAACCCGCGGCGCAGTGTATCGGCGGGTCCACGCCCCGCTTGCGCCTAGCCTCCGCCGAGCCGGTTGATGTCGTTCGAGAGGCCGATCAGCATCAAGACGAGGAACACCGCGATCCCGAGCGCCGACACGCGCTCGTACACCTCACGGGCGACGGCGCGGCGACGGACACCCTCGATCAGCGAGAACAGGATGTGGCCGCCGTCCAGCGGCAGCAGCGGCAGGAGATTGAGAATCGCGACGGACAGGCTGACCAGGCCGAGGATCTGCAGATAGAGCGAGAACGTGAGCTCCACGGCGCGGCTCGAGTAGTCGACGATGCCGACGGGACTCGACACGTCCTTCCTCCCCGAGCCGGTCACGAGCCGCGGGAGAAACGTGACGATCCCCTTCGCTGCGACCCCCGTGTCGTGGAGGCTGTGCGTGAACGCACCGACGGGGCCGTACCTGACGGTCTGCCAGCCCGGTTCGAAGCCGAGGGCGTAGTGATCGCCGAGCTTGACCGTCTTGACCGGGCCGAGGGTCCGCGCCATGCCGCCGCGGACGACGGTCACGGTGATCGGCTTTCCTTCCGACCCACGGATCAGATCCGAGACGGCCGGAAAGTCTCGGGTCGGCTGGCCATTCACCGCAACGATCTCGTCGCCGGGGTGCAGGCCGATCTGGGCCGCCGGATAGTTCGGATTGACCGCCTTGACAGTTCGGCTCGTATCGCCCGGCGCACCGATCAGATACGCCGCCCAGATGAGGAGGATCGCCAGCAGGATGTTCGTACCGGGGCCGGCGAAGATCACCGCTACGCGCTTCCATGTTCCCTGGCGCCAATAGGCGTCGTCGCTCAGCGAGTCGGTGAGCTCCGTGACTCCCCGCTGGGCGGCTTTCGCCGCGGCAGGGCTCACGGTCGCTGTCTCCACGGCCTCCGCCAGATCCGGAAGGGAGGCGCGCGCCCCCTCGAGGTTGCCGGCTTCGAGCGAGCGCTTCACGCGCGCGACTTTCGGGAACAGCCGCGGGTCCTCCTGGAGAGCCGGTCCCAGCTGGACGTCCAGATCGGACGCGGCCGGGCGGTGCATCCCCGGAATCTTCACGTAGCCGCCGAGCGGGATGGCACCCACGCCGTACTCGATGCCCTTCCGCTCGACCTTGACGAGCGCGGGTGGAAAACCGAGGTAGAAGCGGCGAGGGCTCATCCCGACGGCCCGCGCGACGAAGAAGTGACCGGCCTCGTGCAGGAGGATCAGCACGGCCAGGCCGAGGATGGCGACGAAGATGTTCACGCCCGTCCCACCGGCCGCTGGATCGCCTGCGCGGCGTGACGCCGCGCCTCTGCGTCCGCGGCGACGAGCTCCTCGAGGTCGCGAGGCGGCGACAGATCGGCCTCGGCCAGAGCGTCCGCGACGACGTCGGCGATGCCGAGGAAGGAAAGGCGCCCCTCGAGGAACGCGCCCACCGCGACCTCGTTGGCAGCGTTGAACACGCACGGCGCCGTCCCGCCCGTCTCGCCTGCTCGCCGTGCAAGCAGCAGCAGCGGGAATGTCTCTTCATCGGGCCGCTCGAACTCGAGCGTCAGCCCCGTAGCGAGGTCGAGGGCTGGGATCGGGGTCTCCGCGCGCTCCGGATAGGTCAATGCGTATGAGATCGGCACGCGCATGTCCGGGTAGCCGAGGTGCGCGAGTGTGGCGCCGTCGCGGAAGCGAACGAGCGCGTGCACGAGCGACGTCGGATGGACCACGACCTCGATTCGCTCGTACGGCAGTCCGAACAGGAAGTGCGCCTCGATCAGCTCGAGGCCCTTGTTCGCGAGCGTCGCCGAGTCGATCGTGATCTTCGGCCCCATGTCCCAGGTGGGATGGGCGAGCGCCTCGGCCGGAGTCACACCGGCAAGCTCGGCGGTCGTCCGGCCGCGGAACGGACCGCCGGACGCCGTGAGCACGAGCGAGTGAACCTGGTCGGCGCTTCGGCCCTCGAGGCACTGGAACGCCGCCGAGTGCTCGCTGTCGACCGGCAGCAGGAGCCCGCCGCCGCGCTGCTGCGCCGCGAGCGCGAGGTCGCCGCCGGCGACGAGGCTCTCCTTGTTCGCGAGGGCGAGGTCGACCCCGTGCTCGAGCGCCCAGAAGGTCGCCGGCAGGCCCGCGAACCCGACGACGGCATTCAGCACCAGGTCGGGCTGTGCCTTCTCCAGCAGCTGCGTGAGATCTCCGCCGACCTGAGTCAACGGGGCGAGGCCCTCGACAGGGCTGGAGCCCGAAGCGGCAGCGCAGACCTCGAGCTCGGGATGTGCCGTGATGATCTCCAGCGCCTGGCGGCCGATGGAGCCTGTGGCGCCGAGTAGCGCGATTCGCTTCATGCAGGGAAGTGTAGGGTCGCTCGTCCGCGATCAGTTGGGCGCTGCTTCGGCTCGTTCAGCCGCGTCCCAAGCTTCTGAGGTCCCTCAGGGTCGCGGGCCTCGCGCGCGCCGTCCCGGAACGGGCCCGGGCCAGCTGCGAACGCCAAGCCGATGATCGCTGTCAAGAGAAGGGGACTCGCTGCGATCGCCGTTCGGCGACACGTCGATGTGTCCAGCGTCCCGGCAAGGCGGCGACAACGGCGAGGTAGATCGGGAGGCGGACGCGCAAGCGCCGACACCGGCCGCAGAGGTGCAACAGAACTCGTTCACGGTGCGGAGGTCGGCGCTTGACGCTGCCGCGTCTAACGTGGCTGCCAGGCCGGCGGCGCCTCAGGGTCGACGCCGATGTCGCCGACGACGATCGTTGCCGGCGTCCCACCAGCGAGCGTTCGCACGTTGAGACGGCCGCCGCTTGGGTAGACGATGCGGCGTCCGTCGGGCGACCAGCCCGGTACGCCGGCGTCGTCAGCGAACCGCTTCAGCTGCGACGAGGTAACGGGCTGGAGATACAGTGCGAACACCTCGCAGCCGGTGTGCTCACAGCCGGCCGGCTCCGGGCGGCGACCAACGTAGGCGATCTTGCGTCCGTCCGGTGAGAGCGACCAGAAGAGTCGCCCCAGCGAAACGTCGTACGCCGGTGCCAGCCTTTTCGGCACCTTGCCGGTCGCGGCACTGACTTCGTAGAACGCCCCACCGGAGGCGATGATCAGCGACTCGCCGTCGGGTGTCCAAGCTGCACGCCCGGCCGTCGAGGGAGCTTGGCGCAGACGATGCTGACGTTTGCCATTCGCGCTCATCACCCAGAGGTGGTAACCGGACCGCGCGCCGCGGACGAAGGCGATCAGGCGGCCATTCGGCGACCACACTGGATAGCGGTCGTAGCCGTTGCCGGTCAGCCGACGGAGAGCGGAGCCGTCGACGTTGACGACGAAGAGCCCCGACCCGAGACGCGCGAAAGCGAGCTGCGTACCGTCGGGCGCGAACGCGGGGTCGTTCGCTGGGCGGCGGCCGCTCGTGATCTGCCCTAGACCTGTGCCCGAAACGTGGATGCGGAAGAGCTGCGGGGCCTGCGTACCTCGATCCGGCGAGGCGGTGAAAAGGATCCAGGCGTTCTCGGTAGCGGCACTTCCGGCGGGGAGCGCCAAAAATGCGGCGAGGGCGCCGGCCGCAAAGACGATGACTCTCCTCGCCCAGATCACCCAGCGATTGTCCGCAACAGCTGTAAGCAACCTCTAAGCGCCCCGAAAGCTCTAGACGAGCGCAGGGAGCGGCCACCCCGTCACGTCGACCTGCAAAGCAGCCCAGGCTGGCCCGCTAGTCCCCGTACTCCTCGGATTGCGGGAGATCGTCGGTGATCTCGAACCAGGGCGCCTTGGAGCCGACGAAGATGTGCTCCGTCGGTCGGATGCTGGGAGCGTCGACGAGCGATCCCATCGCGACGTGGACGTACGCGCCGTCCCGCACCACCGAGAAGAGAAGGGAGCCGCACGTTCGACACCGCGTGTCGTTCGACTCTTCCTCTCCGACCACGAGCAGGTTGTCGGAGCCGTTCGTCAGCGCGAGCTTCTCGCGCTGGATGCCGGCAAACGGCTTGAAGGCCGACCCGGTAGCCGCGCGACAACGCGAGCAGTGGCAGTTGGCCGCGTACAGGAATTCGTCGGCAACCGTGTACTGCACGGTGCCGCACTCACACTTGCCGCCGAGCACGCGGTTGTCGGCGCTGCTCTCGGAGGAAGTCATGCTCCGCCCCGAAGTGTAGGTTCGGGCCCGTGATCCGCCGCGGCACAGCGAGGATGCCGAGGACGTCGCGCGCATCCACGTCCACGCCGGGCGTGCGGCCTACGCGCACGTCGGGGCCTCGCTTCCGGAGGAGGCTTTAGCGGGCCTCGATGCTCTTCAACAGCTTCGTCTTCCTCTTCGTCTTCCTCCCGCTGGTAGTCGTTGCCTACTTCGCCGCACCGGCGCATCGGCTCCGCCTGCTCATCGTCGTCGTTGCGAGCTACGTCTTCTATGCCTACGCCGAGTGGTGGTTCGCAGGGCTCATGGCGGCCTCGACGCTGATCGGGTTCGTGGGCGGACAGCTCGTGGGGCAGGAGGGCCCACGCGGCCGGAAGAAGCTCATGTTGGGAATCACCGTCGTGCTTCTGCTCGCGCTACTCGGTTCGTTCAAGTACGCCGGGTTCGTCGGCGGAAACCTGACGAGCTTCGTGGGTGTGATAACCGCGCGTGGATTTCCCGGCATCCACGCCTTTTTGAACGGAATCGTGCTGCCGATCGGGATCAGCTTCTACACGTTCGAAGGGATCTCGTACGCCGTCGACGTCTACCGCGGGAAGCTGACGGCAGAACGAAGCCTCCTCAGGTACGCGTTCTTCATCTCCTTCTTCCCGCACCTGATCGCAGGGCCGATCGTCCGGTACGGAATCCTTAAGCCACAGCTTCTCCGAAAGCACGACTTCGACGTCGACCGCGTGCGCGCGGGCCTGCTCCTGTTCGCGCTCGGTCTCGCGAAGAAGACGATCGTCGCGGACGGCTTCGCCACGTGGGTGAACCGATACCTCGACGATCCCTCGAGCTTGCATGCCTTCGAGGCCTGGGCTGCGATCGTAGGTTTCGGCTTCCAGATCTACTTCGACTTCAGCGCCTATTCCGACATGGCGCTCGGACTGGCGCGCGTTTTCGGGATCGACTTGCCCTGGAATTTCGACCGTCCCTACCGGGCCTCCAACCCGATCGAGTTCTGGCGGCGGTGGCACGTGACGTTGTCGAGCTGGCTCCGTGATTACCTGTACATCCCGCTCGGCGGGAACCGCAAGGGCGAGCGCCGCCGCGACGCCAACCTCATGGCAACCATGGGCCTCGGCGGTCTCTGGCACGGCGCGTCGCTCAACTTCGTGGTGTGGGGCCTCTATCAGGGCCTTCTGCTCCTCGCCACGCACCACCTGGGCAAGCTGCGTTTCCGCGTGCCGCCTGCTCTGGCGGTCGCGGTCACGTTCATCGTCGTCATGTTCGGTTGGGTGTTCTTCCGCCTGCACTCGGCCGCGGCGATCTCGGACGCGCTCGCCGCCATGTTCTTTGCTCGCGGTCTGGGCCAGTTCCCCGGCCACCTCGCCTTGCTCATCGTCACGGCTTTCGCGTACACCACGCTCGTACCCGAAGAGTGGAAATGGGACGTCAAGGGCTTCGGCGTCCTCCGCGTGGCGGGCGCAGGAGCACTGTTCGCCGTCGCCGTCGCCTCGATCTACTCCAGTCAACCGTTCATCTACTTCCGCTTCTGATGGGCCGCTTGCTCGTCTTCCTGGGGACCGCGGCGCTGCTGCTCGGCGGCAGCGCGCTGCTCAATTGGTGGGTCGATCCGTTCGGGAGCTTCTGGAAGCCGGCGGCCGTCGAGGAGGCGAGCGCGTCGCGACCACAATGCCTGATCTCCCACGAGCTGATCGGCGGCGAATACCTTCCATTCAAGCTCGACGTCTTCCGCCGGCACTCGACTCGAACCTTTGTAACCGGCTCGAGCCGAGTCCTGAAGATCGGCTCGTGGCCGCGCGAGCGAACGTTCGCGAACCTCGGCATGCCGGTCATCTCTCCCGAGATCGTCCTACGTGAGCTCGAGCGACTCCCGGGCGACTCGCCGCCTCAGACGATGTATCTCGGTGTCGAGGCGTTCTGGTTCAACCCGAGCTTCGAGGGCTTCGACGTCGAGCCGGGATTCGAGAAGAAAGCCCGCTACCTGCTGAGCCGGTCGGCTTTCGAGGAGAGTGTCCACGTCCTTCGCCGTGCGTCGTACGTCCTCCTGCACCGGTGGCGGAAGGAGTGGGTCGGACGAACGTGCGTGATCGGCCGCTCGCGGCCGGCGCTCGCCTGGCGGCTCGACGGGTCGCGCGTCTGGAGTTTCGAGCTGGACCCCAAGACGTATCACCCAGTGGCTGAGCCGTTTACGACCGACCTGCACTTCCTGCGAACGGGGAACTATGCGAACTGGGAAGAGTTCTCGTCCCGGCGCGTGCGGACGCTCGAGCGCGTGCTCGCGCTCGCCCGCGCGCGCGGCTGGCACGTCGTCGGTTTCGCTCCGCCGGACGGCATGCGCTACCGGCGGTTCTTCTCGTCGCACCCGGTGATCGGCCCGCGGTGGCGCGAGTTCGGGCGGCTGATGCCGAAGCTCTTTCACCGCGACGGCTTCGCGTGGCTCGACCTCCGCGATCCGGCCTCCATTCCCTGCAGCGATAGCGACTTCGTGGACGGCGGCTATCACACGAACGCCGCTTGCTCGATGAGGATCCGCGCGCGACTGGATCGTGCCGCGCAGGAGCGGGTTGGACGTGGCCGGCCGTCGCTGACGCTCGTGGCTCTCGGCGACTCTATCCCGGCGGCCGTTCCCCTGGAATGTCATTGCAAGGCGGGCTACGTGACGCTGTACGCGCGGGCGCTCGCGCTAGCGACACGGAAGGAGGTGCAGGTCGACAATCTCGCAGTGCCCGGCTGGAACAGCTCGGCCCTTCGCGACAGCGTTATGCACGACGAGGTGGTTCGGAGTGAGATCGCCCAGGCAGGCGCGATCGTCGTGACCATCGGCCACAACGACACGCCGTGGGTCCGTGGCGGTGGATCCGCGCAGCGCCTCCGTCGGAACCTGGATGCCGTCCTCTCGCAGATCCGCAGGTTGAGACGCGGTCGGCCGACGCTGCTGCGCGTTACGAACTTCTACAACGACCGTCCCGGGAAGCCCGAGGCGAGACGCATCGTGGACCGATATGCCCGGACGATCTGCGCGAGCTCGGCCCAGTACCGCGGTGAGTGCGCCGACGTGCACCGCGCCTTCAATGGGCCGAGTGGCCGATCGCTCGTCAGGCCGTTGATCGCCCCCGACGGGACCCACCCGAATTCGCGCGGCCATCGGATGATCGCAAACCTCCTCGTCGAGCTGGGTTTCGGCCGCTCATCTGCTAGGCCGGCCCGAACGCCCGCAGTAGGTAGTACGCCGCAACGGTGGCAAACAGGAGGGAATCGATGCGGTCGAGAACGCCGCCGTGCGCCGCCAGCAGGCGACCCGTGTCCTTGATCTGCATGTCTCGCTTAAGCGCCGATTCGAAGAGATCGCCGAGCGGTGCGACGATCGCGATCACCGCGCCCAGTACGATCGACTCGCCGATCGACAGATAGTCCTGCTTGTACAGTGCGACGAACGCGACGAAGATCGTTGCCACGGCGCCGAAGAGGAAGCCCTCCCATGTCTTCCCGGGTGACAGCGTCGGAGCTAGGCGATGCCGGCCGATCAGGCGCCCCGCGAAGAAGGCTCCGATGTCTCCGGCCCACACGGCGAGGAGCACCGTGAACGTCGCCAGTCGGCCGTCGTCGGGGAGCTGGCGCAAGAGCAACAGGTGGGCGAGAAAAAGCCCGATCCAGGCCGCCCCGAGGACGGTCGACGCGATCGCGATCGTTGCCGACTGACGCGTCTCCCCGAGCCAGTGGAGGACGAAGGCGAGCGGAATCGTGCTGAGAAAGCCCGCGGCGGTCCAGTCGAGGCCGCCGAGTTGCGCACCGAGCAGTGACAGGATGGCGCCGGCGTAGGCGGCGAGGATCACCGGACGAAGCGAGCGGATCATCATCGCGTACTCGTGCAGCGCCAGCACCGCGGCGACGGCGCCGAGCGCGAAGAGCCACCAGCCGCCGAGGTAGACGATCCCGAGCACGGCCGGCAGGCCGACGAGCGCGACGAGGACGCGCGAGACAAGGGGACTGAGTTTCACCGGCCGCCGAAGCGGCGCCTGCGGCTGGCGTAGTCGTCGAGCGCGGCGCGGAGCTCGTCCTCGCCGAAGTCGGGCCAGAGCGTGTCGACGAACACGAGCTCTGCGTAAGCGAGCTGCCACAGGAGGAAGTTCGAGATCCTCAGCTCGCCGGAGGTCCTGATCAGCAGGTCGGGGTCGGGCATCTCGGGGGCGTTCAGGTAGGAGGCAAACGTCTCCTCGTCGACCGCGCGGCCGCCTGCGACGGCTCTGTTTGCCGCGTCCACGATCTCCGCGCGGCCACCGTAGTCGAACGCGATCCAGAGATGGAGCCTGCTGTTCTCCTCCGTCTCGTGCTCGAGCGCGGCCATGCGCTCCTGCAGGGCGAGCGGAGCGCGGTCGCGCCGGCCGATGAAGCGGGTGCGGACGCCCTGTCGGACCAGGTCGGGAAGCTCGCGCTCGATCGTCTCGGTGAAGATCTCCATCAGCAGCTCGACCTCGTCGGGCGGCCGGTTCCAGTTCTCGGTCGAGAATGCGTAGACGGCGAGCGACTCGACGCGCAGGTCGATGGCCGCCTCGACGGTTCGACGCAGCGCCTTCGTGCCCGCGCGATGGCCCGCGGCAATCGGGAGGCCGCGCCGGCGCGCCCAGCGGGCGTTGCCGTCCATGATGATCGCCACGGCACGCGCCGCCTCGGGCAAATCCGGCTCGGGTGCGGGCCGAACGTGCCGGAGCGTCTTGATCTTGGTGAGGAAGCTCATGCGGTTTCCTTGTCCACCGAGCGAAGCGAAGGTCTTCCTCCTAACCCGCGGAAAGTGCTCCGCACTTTCCGCGGAGAGCTAAACCTCCATGATCTCCGCTTCTTTGTGCTTGAGGAGGTCGTCGATCGACTTCGTGTGCTCGTCCGTCAGCTTCTGCACACGCTCCTCGGCGCGGTGCTCGTCGTCCTTGCCGACGTCGCCCTTCGTCAGCTCCTTGAGGTGCTGAACGGCGTCGCGGCGGACGTTTCGCACGGCGACCTTGCCCTCCTCCGCGATCTTCCGCACGACCTTCACGAGCTCCTTGCGGCGCTCCTCGGTCGGCTGCGGCATCGGCAACCGGATCAGCTTGCCGTCGTTGGACGGCGTCAGACCGAGGTCGGACTCCTGGATCGCCTTCTCGATCGACTTGATCGAGGAGGGATCGAAAGGCTGGATCGTCAGCATCCGCGGCTCAGGGACGTTGATCGTCGCGAGCTGCTTCAGGGGCGTCTGCTGCCCGTAGTAGTCGATCTGAACGCGGTCGAGCAGCGCCGCGGACGCTCGGCCCGTTCGGACCGTGTTGAACTCGGTGCGCGTGTGCTCAACGCTCGAGCCCATTCGCTTCTGAGCGTCCTGGATCAGCTCGTCGACGGTTGCCATCAGCGCTCCTCCTTCGCAGGGGTCGAGATGATCGTGCCGATGCGCTCGCCTTCGAGGACCCGGCGGATGTTCCCCTGTGCGAGCTGGAAGACGTAGATGGGCAGATTGTTGTCCATACAGAGCGACAGCGCGGTCGTGTCCATCACCTTCAGATCGCGTTCGATCGCCTCGCGATGGGTGAGCTCGGGGAGGAACTCGGCGTCCGGATCGACCCGGGGATCCTCGTCGTACACGCCCTGGGTGCCGTGCTTGGCCATGAGGATCGCGTCCGCGTTGATCTCGAGCGCACGGAGCGCGGCGGCTGTGTCCGTCGTGAAGAACGGATTGCCCGTTCCAGCCGCGAAGATGACGATGCGCCCCTTCTCGAGGTGCCGGATCGCGCGACGGCGGATGTACGGCTCTGCTACCTCCTTCAGCTCGAGCGCCGACAGGACCCGCGTGTATGCCCCGCGGTCCTCGAGCGCGTCCTGCAGGGCCAGCGAGTTGAGGACCGTGGCGAGCATCCCCGAATAGTCCGCAGTCGCCCGGTCCATCCCCTCGGCTGCGGCTGCCATGCCGCGGTAGATGTTCCCGGCGCCGACGACGATGGCCGTCTCGACACCGGACGACCGCACGTCGATGATCTCCTCGGCGATGGCGTCGATCGTGTCCCGGTCGAGCCCGTATTCGCGGTCGCCCATCAGCGACTCGCCGGAGAGCTTCAGCAGGATCCGGCGAAACATCGTCCGCGACTCCGATGGAGCGGCGAGTGTCTCTTCGGGCTGAAGAGTCAACCGCTGAGCTCGAAGCGCTCGAACTCGAGCACCTCGGCGCCCTCTTCCGCGAGCGCGTCGCCGACCTTCTTCGACGAGTCGTGAATCCACTCCTGGTCCGTGAGCACGCTCGCCCCGAAAAAGCGCTTGTTCAGCATCCCCTCGACGATCTTCTCGCGTGCCTGCTCGGGCTTCGACTGCACCTCGTCGGAGCTCGCGTAGATCTCCCGCTCCTGCGTGACGACTTCCTCGGGCACGTCGTCGCGACCGATCCAGCCGGGCTTCATCGCGGCGATGTGCATCGCGACCTTGCGTCCGAGATCGTCGGAGCCTCCGCGCAGCTGGAGAAGGACGCCGATCTTGTTCCGCGGCGGATGCGCGTACGCGGCGATCTTCGCATGGTCGACGGCCTCGAACCGGGCTGTGCCCGTGACGACGATGTTCTCACCGAGCTTGCCGGCGAGCTGCGTCCGCTCCTCTTCGAGCGCCGCCTCGGCGCCGGGCCCGTTCGCCTCGACCGCCTCGAGCACCTTCTTGGCGAAGGCGAGGAACTCGTCGTTGTTCGAGACGGGCTCAGTCTCGCAGCCGACTGCGACCATCGTCCCGCGCATGGCGTCCTCGGCGAGACGGTAACCGACCTTCCCTTCCGGCGTCGCGCGATCCGATCGCCTGGCAGCGCCAGCCATGCCCTTCTCGCGCAGCAGGCGGACGGCGGACTCGATGTCGCCGTTCGTCTCCTGCAGCGCTCGCTTGCAGTCCATCATCGGCGCGCCCGTCTGGTCGCGGAGCTCTTTCACGAGGGCGGCGGAGACCTCAGCCATTGGTCGGCACCTCCTCGGCCACCTGCTCCTCGCCGGCCGAAACCTGCTCGTGGTCGCCCTCGGGAACGGTCGCCTCTTCGGCCCGCGCCGGGGGCGCGCCGCGCTCGCCTCGTCGCGCGAAGTCGGCTTCGGTCGCCTTCTGCTGCCCGGCCTCGATGCCGTCGGCGACGACTCGGACGATCAGCTCGCACGAGCGGATCGCGTCGTCGTTCCCCGGGATCACGTAGTCGGCCTCGTCGGGATCGGCGTTCGTGTCCACGAGAGCGATCACAGGCAGCCCGAGACGACGCGCCTCACGCACCGCAAGCTGTTCCTTGCGGAGGTCGATGATGAAGACCGCGTCCGGCTGACGCTTCATGTCAGCGACGCCGCCGAGGTTCTCCTCGAGCTTCTCCAGCTCGCCGAGCATTGAGATGCGCTCCTTCGCCGGCAGGAGGTCGAGCTGACCCTCCTGGCTCAGCCGCCGGAGCTCGTGCAGGCGGTCGATCCGATCGGAGATCGTCCGCCAGTTCGTCAGAAGGCCGCCGAGCCAGCGGTGATTCACGTAGGGCATGCCGACGCGCTTAGCCTGTTCCTCGATCGCCGTCTGGCTCTGCTTCTTCGTGCCGACGAACAGGACGGAGCCGCCACGCTCGCCGACGTTCCGGGCGAAGGCGTGCGCGTCTTCGAGCAGCTGCAGCGTCTGCTGCAGGTCGATGATGTAGATACCACCTCGGTCGTTGAAGATGAACCGGCGCATCTTCGGGTTCCAGCGGCGTGTTTGGTGGCCGAAGTGGACTCCAGCCTCCAGCAGCTCGCGCATCGAGACGACGGACATCGGGATCTATCCCCTTTCTGGTTGTTGGCGTTACTGCCGACGGGCCTGGCTGGAACCGGCATCCGTCGAACGCCGGCACCGCCACCCAGGTTCTCCGCCGGGTCGTGGTTAGCGGCCGCATTCTAGCGACCAAGCTATTCGGCTCTGCGTGCGGCGACCAGTGCCGCGGCGAGATCCTCCGGTAGTCGGGACTCCACGTCGATGCGCTCGCCGGTGAAGGGGTGTGCGAACGCGAGCCGGGACGCATGGAGGAACTGGCGCTTAAGGCCGAGCTCCTGCGGACGGCCATAGACCGGGTCGCCGGCAACCGGAAGGTCGATCGCCGCCAGATGGACGCGGATTTGATGGGTGCGACCCGTCTCGAGCCGCGCGTGGAGGAGTGCGTGTCGCGGCAGGAGCTCAGTGACGTCGAAGTGCGTGATTGCAGGGCGAGGCGTGTCGGTGTCGAGCGAGTGCTTGAACCGGTCGCGCCGGTCGCGGCCGATCGGAGCCTCGATCCGGCCGCTGCGCGAACGCGGGCGGCCGACGACAAGCGCCGCGTAGTGACGCTCGAGCTCGCGGTTTCGGACGAGCTTCTGCAGCCGCCGATGGGCTTCCTCCGACCTCGCGACGACCATCAAGCCGGATGTGTCCCGGTCGAGCCGATGGACGATCCCCGGACGCTCGGCGTCCCCGCCGGCGACGTCGTATGCGAGCAGTCCGTGCACAAGCGTCCCCGAGCCCTGCCCCGGCGCTGGATGCACGACGACCCCGGCGGGCTTGTCGACAACGAGCAAATGCTCGTCCTCATAGGCAAGCCGCAGGTCCATCGGCTCGCGGTCGAGCTCCGGCTCGGCATGGGCGTCCGGCGCGAGCTCGACCTCCTCCCCGCCCTCGAGCCGATGGCTCTTGCCGAGCGCGCGGCCGTCGACGAGGACACGCCTCGACTGCAGCAGCCGCTCAGCCGCACCTCGCGAGCCGACTTCGTCGAGCGAAGCAAGAAAGCGGTCGAGCCGCTCTCCCGCGGATGTCTCAGGAACGCGGAGCTTCACGCACGCGCCGCCACCGTCCTCAGCCCGCTCTGGGCTGAATCCGCCGGTGGTCGGTGACGACGAGCGCGAGCAATAGGGCACCGACGCCGACGACGATGAAGGTGTCGGCGAGGTTGAACGCCGGCCAGTAGCGGAAGTCGAGGAAGTCCGTCACGTGGCCGAGGCGAACCCGGTCGATGAGGTTCGAGACGCTGCCGCCGATCACGAGCCCGAGCGCGACCGGCAGCACCGGATGGCGCAGGCCGGAGCGCGCGAAAAAGTAGAGCATCCACCCGACCGCGACGGTCGTGAGGAGGATGACGATCGGCGTCGCGCTGGCAAACAGGCCGAAGGCGATCCCGGAGTTCGTCACGTGGTGGATCGAGAAGGATCCAAAGACCTGGACCTCGTCGTTCAAGTCGAGGCGGCTCGTGACGATGGCCTTCGTCAGCTGGTCGGCCGCAATCGCGGCGAGCGCCACTGCGCCGAGGCTCAGCCACTGCGGCCACCCCGCTCCGAGCGACCGTTCCGCAACGGAGATCGGCGTCAGCCCATCGGTCGAGGAGCCCACGCGGACGTCGGCCTGCGGCTGCGACACCCGTTCGCTCACCCCCGTTCCCGTTCGCGCTTGCAGGCGATGCAGAGCGTCGCCCACGGGCGCGCTTCGAGGCGCTCGGGAGGGATCTCGTGGCCGCAGTGCGTGCACGTTCCGTACGTTCCGTCGTCGATCCGCTTCAGCGCCGCGTCGATCTCGGCCAGCACGTGTTCAGCGTTCTCCTCCAGCGTGTAGTCGAGCTCGCGGTCGTACGTCTCCGTCGCGGTGTCGGCGAGATGGTTGTCGTAGACGGCATCCTCGCCGGTCTCGTCGCGAATCGAACCCGGATGCTCGTCGTGGAGGTTCTCGATGGCGGCCGCGACTCGGCGCCGCTCTTCGAGCAGCACCTCCTGGAAGCGGCCGGTGTCGATCACGCTCACGGTCGCCCACTCTCTGCGGCGGCGATGAGGCGCCGTTCGATCTCCTGCTCGTCGAGGCCGTCGACGGTCACGACCTTGTCGCGTGCGCCTTTCCCTGAGACGACGGCTACGTCGCCCCGCGGGACTTCGAGCGTCCCCGCGAGGAGGCGAACGACCGCGTCGTTGGCTCGACCACCCTCCGGCGGGGCGGCGACCCGTACCTTCCATCCGTCGCCGTAGCGCCCGACGATGCCGGTGCGCGCAGAACCGGGCGCGACGCGCAGCCGGACACGCGTGGAAACCGCCTGCATGCAGGGAGTCTAGCTTCGCGGTTACGCCGCCTCGGCGGCTGGCACCTCCGGCGCGAGATCGTCGTCCACGAGCGCGAGCACCGCCTGCAGGAGCGCACGCATGCGGCGGATCTCGCCCAGTAGGCGTTCGTGCTCGCTCCGGGCGCTCCGCGTGATGGTGCGAGCCTCCAGCTGCGCCTCTTCGACGATCAGGTTGGCTTCCTTGCAGGCCTGTTCTTTGAGGCCGACGGCCGCGTGCTCCGCGGAGACGAGCGTCGTCCGCAGCAGCCCTTCGAGCTCGCGGAAGCGGGTCAGATCGGCCTCGAGCTGCTCGACCTTGTCCGCGAGGTCGGCTCGCTCGCGCCAGACGTCCTCGAAGCTCGCCGCGATCTCGCCGAGCAGGCCGTCGATCGCGTTCCGGTCGTAGCCGCCGAGAAAGCTCTTCGCCGGCTTGATGTGTCGAATCTCGACGGGAGTCAGAGTCATTGCGTTTCCCCTTTCAGTGCAAGCGATCTAGGATGTTCGTGATCACTGCGAGCAGGATGTAGAGGGCGGCGACGCCGACGATCGGCGAGAGGTCGAGCGGGCCGAAGGTCGGCAGGATTCGCCGCCAGATCCGCAGGTAGGGATCGCACACGTCGTAGAGGAAGCGCTGGATCCTGTTCAGCCAAGGTGAGTACGGCAGGCGCACCCACATCGTGATGATGTAGGCCAGGATCAGCAGCGTGTAGACGTAGATGAAGACGCGCACGAAGCTCTCGACGCTGTCGACCGCGTCAAAGAGCAAGCCAAGCATGGCGCCGCCGGCCACTTCGCTCCTTTCGGCCTGAGCCGGACTACTCCTGTTACGCCTGGTTGAAGAAGCCGCCGCGCTCGAGCAAGCGCGCGCGCTCCTCGGCGGAGACCTCGACGTTCCGCGGTGTCAGGAGGAACACCTTGTCGGCGACGCGCTGCATGCCGCCGTCGAGGGCATACGTGAGCCCACTGGCGAAATCGATCAGGCGCTTCGAGAGGTCCTGGTCGGAGCTCTGCAGGTTGAGGATGACCGGGATCGCCTCCTTGAACTTGTCCGCGATCTGCTGCGCGTCGTTGAAGCTGCGGGGGATGACGAGATGGACGCGAACCGAGGCAGGCGACGGCAGCGCGGCGACGCGCGGCTGCACGGCGGTGCGCTCGGTTGCAGGCGCGCGCTCGGGCCCCGGCTCGGTCCAGTCGTCGAAGTCACGGTCGCGGCGACGCGGAGCCAGCCGGCGCACGTTCGGGCGCTCCGCATAGCTGCGCTGGATGTCCTCGTCTGTGACGTAATCCTCGTCCCAATCCTCCTCTTCGGCGATGCCGAAGTAGACGAGCGTCTTGTTCCAGACGTCCGCGAAGCCCATTTGGCCCGGAATGTTACGCGCCGGGTCGGCGGTGGTCCACATCTGCGTACAGCACCGAGCCCACCCGCACGAGCGTCGCACCCTCCTCAGCCGCGACGCGGTAATCCTGGCTCGTCCCCATCGAAAGGTCGGCCAAGCCGTGCTCCGCCGCGAGCTCGCGCAGGCGTCGGAAGTACGGCCTCGACGCCTCGGGGTCGCCTGTCTCCGGCGGCATCGTCATGAGGCCGCGGACGTCCGAGTACGTGTGCAGAAACGCCGGCAGCTCCGCGGGCGTGACGCCGGACTTCGTTGCCTCGCCGGACAGGTTCACCTCGACGAGCGCCGGGACGGAGAGGCGGCGCGCCGCCGACTCCGAGTCGAGCGAATGCACGAGCTCGCAGATGCGGTTGACGACCTTCGCCTTGTTCGACTGCAGGTGGCCGATGAAGTGCCACCGAAACGCGTCGCCGTACTCGGCGTGCTTTCGCTCGAGATCCTGCGCGCGGTTCTCGCCCACGATCTCGACCCCCGCCTCCGCGAGCACCCTCATCTCGGCAACCGTGACGTACTTCGTCGCGGCGACGACGGCGACGCGCTCTCCGACCTCCTGCCGAATGCACGCGTAGTTCTCGCGCACGGCCTCAGGCGACAAAGCCGATGACTCCCTGGCGGCCCGTGCGGCCGCCGTCGCGACGGTGGGAGAAAAACCGATCGGCGTCGCAGGCAGTGCAGAGATCGAGCCGCTCCACCGACTCGACGCCGGCGGCGCGCAACGCGCGCTCGCTCGCCGTCCAGAGATCGAGGTTTCGACCCTTGACCGTGTCCGGGCCGAACCTGTCCCGGTAGGCGTCGGCGATCTCCGTCCCGACCTCGTAGCAGCACGGGCCGATCCCAGGGCCCACCACCGCCGCGAGCGGGCCGCCGAGCGCCGTCACGCCGGCTTCCACGATGCCCGCAAGCAATCCGAGGCGGCCCGCGTGGAG
>JBKPDB010000085.1:0-3282 GCA_046727655.1 Actinomycetota bacterium | reverse complement strand
GCGAACGACCCGTCGCTGGTCTCGAGGGATCGTCACGCGACGATGGTGCAGTTCGCGATGCCGAGTGAGTCGAGCTCCGGGATCGACGACGTCGTCAGCGACGTGCAGCGCGCCGACGCGGACCCGGCCTTCATTGTCAAGGTCACCGGCCAACGCACCGTCAACCACGACTTCAACAAGCTTTCGGAGGATGATCTTCGCTCGGGCGAGCTCCAGTTCGGCCTACCGGCGGCGTTGATCGTCCTCCTACTCGTCTTCGGGACGATCGTCGCCGGCCTCGTGCCTCTGCTGATCGCGCTGCCGTCGATCATCGTGGCCCTTTCGTTTGTCGCCGTCCTCGGGCACGCATTCAACCTCTCGATCTTCACGATCAACATGCTGACCGGGATGGGGCTCGCCCTCGGAATCGACTACGCGCTCTTCGTCGTCTCCCGCTTCCGCGAGGAGCGAGGCCGCGGCCTCGAAAAGCTCGGGGCGATCCGCGCCTCGGCGTTGACCGCGAACCGTGCGGTGCTCTTCAGCGGCACAACCTTCGTGATCGCGATGTTCGGGATGTTCATCGTCCCGAACTCGATCATGCGCAGCCTGGCGGTCGGCGCGATCCTTGTCGGGATCGTCTCGGTGATTGCGTCGGCGACGCTGCTGCCGGCGCTCCTCGGGGTTCTAGGCGACCGTGTCGACCGGCTGCGGATCCCGATCGTCGGCAGACGCTCGCTCGAGGCGGCTAACCCCGAGGGCCGCTTCTGGGGCGCGATCGTCCACGCCGTGCTGCGGCGGCCGGTGCTCGCCGTCTTCCTTTCGGTTGCGGTGCTGCTCGCGGCGGCGTCCCCGATCTTCGGGCTGCACATCGGCACCAGCGGCCCGACGCTACTGCCCACCCGTTTCGAGGCGCGCCAGGGCTTCGAAGCGCTCCACCGCTACTTCCCCGGAGCAACCGCCGATCCGGTCGAGATCGTGGTGGCGAGGGGCGCGACGCAACCGTCCGCGGAACGAACGCTCGCACAGCTGCGCCAGACGCTGGCGTCCGACGCACGCTTCGGCCCGGGCCGGATCGAGCGCTCGCCGGATGGGCACGTCGCCATGCTCTCGGTTCCGGTCCAGGGCGACCCCGCGGGCGACGCCGCGGTTGCCGCGGTGCGGCACCTCCGCTCGACGACCGTGCCCGCCGCATTCGAGAACACGGATGCCCAGGTCTTCGTGGGCGGGACGACGTCCGAGAACATCGACTACTTCGACTCGGTGATCGGACCGGCGCCGTGGGTCATCGCGTTCGTGCTCGGCCTGACGCTCGTCTTCCTGACGGTCGTGTTCCGCTCCGTTGTCATCGCCGGGACGGCCGTCGTCCTCAACCTCCTCTCGGTCGGCGCGGCCTACGGGCTGCTCGTGCTCGTCTTCCAGGACGGCTTCGCCTCCGGGCTGCTCGGCTTCAACCACGTAGACACGATCGAAGCCTGGGTGCCGCTGTTCCTCTTCTCCGTCCTGTTCGGCCTCTCGATGGACTACCAGGTCTTCCTGCTCAGCCGCATCAAAGAGCGCTACGACGAGACCGGCGACACCACCAACGCCGTCACCTTCGGCGTCTCCTCCACGGCACGCATCATCACCGGAGCGGCACTGATCATCGTCGCCGTCTTCTCCGGCTTCGCCGCAGGCGAGCTCGTCATGTTCCAGCAAATGGGCTTCGGCGTCGCCGCAGCCCTGCTGATCGACGCGACGATCATCCGCTCCGTACTGCTTCCCGCAACCATGCACCTGCTCGGGCGGTGGAACTGGTACCTACCGCACTGGCTCGACTGGCTGCCGCGACTCCAGGTCGAGAGCGCCCCTCCCAGGCCGGTACATCAAGCGACCTGACACCCCACGAAGGCGTGACACCTGTCATGCCCAATCGGTTACGTACGGGTCTACCGGAGATGCCTCGCGGTCCGGACCGTCCTACCTGTCCGACGGGGTCAGTGCTGTGGCGCTTACCGCGCTGCACTTCGTTACGGCGATCGTCGTGATAACCGGCTTCGCAACGACCCTTCAGACATGCCGTTATCTCGACGAGGCTCCCGCACCGAAGACGAGCCTGAGCGACGACGTTGGCGTCGGGTGAGAGAGGCACGGGCAACCTGATCCGGTTGCCGTGAGGCTCGCAGCGATCAGACGTGTAGAACGCGCAGGGCTGCCAGCATCCCCCCGATGCCGAGTGTGACTCCCACCGCCCAGGCGATCACGGCCTCGCCAGTGGGCGTCGAGAGCTCGTAGAAGTCGCGCAGGAATGGGACGACGAGCGCGAGCACGAACAGGAGCGCCATGGCCGCGCATAGCCCGCTGACCGCGAGCCGCCGCCGCCCGCCTTCGCCTTCGAGCCGGATCACGACGGCGAGCCCGCAGACGACCACGATCCCGGTGGCGACCGTGCGCGACCGGCTCAGGCCGAGATCGAAGCCGTAGCGGGCGAGGAGGTAGCCGACGACGATCCCGATCCCGACCGCGATCCCGGCCGGGATCGCGAAGCGCGCGACCGACTGCAGGAACCGCTCGGGTCGCCAGGGGCCCGAGCTTGTGGCCAGCGCCAGGACGAAGGCGGGGATGCCGATCGTGACCGTAGAGGCGAGCGTGAATTGGCGCGGGAGGAGCGGGAAGGTGGCAGTCGGAATCGCCACCGCCAGCCCTACCACCGCCGCGAAGACCGACTTGGTCACAAACAGCCGGGCCACGCGTTCGATGTTGCGCAGGATCTGCCGCCCCTCGGCCACCATCCCCGGCACGACGGCGAAGTCGTTGCGCACGAGCACGAGGTCGGCGACCGAGCGCGCCATCTGCGTCCCTGAGCCTTGCGCGATCGCGAGGCGCGCCTCCTTGAGCGCGGGCACGTCGTTGACCCCGTCGCCGACCATCGCCACGTAGCGTCCGGCGCCGGCGAGTGCATCCACCACCGCACGCTTGCCCTCCGGCGAGATGCGCCCCACCGCTGGCGCGGACAGGACTGCGTTGCGCAGTGCTCCAGGCCGGGACGGCAGCGCCTCGCCGTCGAGCGCCGGCGCCGATCCCGGCACGCCTGCGTCGCGGGCGATCGCGCCCGCCGTCGCCGGCGCGTCGCCGGACAGGACCTTCAGCTCGATGTCCTGGGCGGCGAAGAAGGCGACCGTCTCGGCCGCGTTCGGCCGCAGCCGCTCGGCGAGCACGACGAGGCCGAGCGCGCGCACGTCCTCGGGGAAGGGCAGCTCCGAGCCGGCGGCCGGCAGCGGCGCCTCGGTGCGCCCGAGCGCCAGCACGCGCCGCCCCGCGCTCGCC
>JBKPDB010000084.1:0-22040 GCA_046727655.1 Actinomycetota bacterium | reverse complement strand
GCGGCTCGAACAGCTCCCAGAGTTCGTCCGACACAGTCCACGGCGCGACAGCCATTGGCACCCCTTCCAGCTTGACGACGGACGCCGACGGCCTTCGTCGTCAGGGAACGGGTCCCTTCATTCAGAAATGACTTCTAAGCGGCGGGCGCCCAGTGTTCGCCGCGCAAGAGCTTGCGCAGAGCGGACGGTGTCCAGCGAGTCTCGCTCTTCACAACGCGGCAGAGATGACTCTGGTCGACGAAGCCGAGGTTCGCCGCCAGCCGTGCTAGGTCACGTTCCCCACCGGCAAGATGCTCCATGGCTGCACGCACACGAAGGCGCATGCGGTGGCGGGAGATCGTCGTGCCGGTCGTGGAGCTGAAGATGCGGCTCAGATGGTGCGGCGAGACCGCGAGCTCTCTGGCGAGCTGAGGCAACGAGAGTTGCGGGTCGGCGGCGAGCGCCTCACGCGCTCCCGCGACGAGGGCGCGACGCGTGTCTCGAGTTGCCGGGCGTCCGGCCGCGACCGCGCGCGGGTTGTCGCGCTCGAGCGTGCGCGCGGCAAGTGCGATTCCGCGCTCGACGAGCTCGTGAGGATCGTCGCCGCGGCGTGCTGATGCGAGCAACACCCGGTGCTCGAGATCGATCTCGGGTGAGGCCGCCCAGGGTCGTGCCGGAAGCGAAGGCTCGCCCCCCGCCAGTGACGCGACGACCTCGGGCTCGAGGAACAGAACCGTGCAGTCGTCCCCGTCCGAGTGTGGATGGTCGTAACGCTCTTCTTGCTCGGGATTGATGCCGTAGACGAGAGTTGAGTCGAGTGTCGACGCGATACCGTCGGCCTCACGCACGAAGCATCCGCGCCGCACGAAGACCAACGCGTGTCGGGATGCCTGCTCGGCAGACTCGCCACGTCCGCGGGCACAACGGCAGGCGACATCAGCGATCCGCATGCCGCCGCGCTCGAGCAGCGTACGCCTGGACAGCATCATTCATTCTTGCAACCGAGCACGAATGTCCAAGTGCTCGACCGCTGCCGATCGGCACGGTGGCTGGAGTGGCTGCACTTGTGGTTCTGCTCGTCGGACAGGCGATGGCGTCGATGGATGCCTCGATCCTGGTCGTCGCGGCGCCGAGCTTGCGCTCGAGCCTGCACGCGTCGGGGGCTGAGCTTCAATTGATCCTCGCGACGTACACGCTGACGTTCGGCGCCCTCGTCGTCAGCGGCGCCCGACTCGGGGACGTCCTCGGGAAACGGCGCGCATTCGTCGTGGGTTTGGCCGCATTTACGATCTGCTCGCTGGCCGGCGGTCTCGCCCCCGATCCGGGGCCGCTGATCGTCGCGCGGGCCTTTCAGGGTGCGGCGGCGGCGCTGATGACGCCGCAGGTGCTCTCGATCATCCAGGTGCAGTTCGACGGAGAGCGTCGCGCCCGCGCGATCGGTGCCTACTCGATGATCCTCGCAGTCGGTGTTGCAGCAGGGCAGATTCTGGGAGGCCTGCTCGTCACCGCGCATCTCGCGGCCGCGGCGTGGCGTCCCGCGCTCCTGGTCAATGCGCCGATCGGTGCGCCGTTGCTGCTCGCTTCGCGCCGGGTGCTGCCGCCCATGGCGCCTGCAGGCAAGCAGCGGCTCGACCTGATCGGCGCGTGCCTGCTCGCAGCCGCGATGCTGGCACTGGTGGCGCCACTCAGCTTTGGGCGTGCCTACGGCTGGCCGGCGTGGAGCTGGCTGTGCTTCGTCGCCTGCGGGGGCGCGGCCTCCTCGTTCCTCGTGCACGAGCGTCGCTTCCGCCGGCGCGGCGGCGACCCTCTGCTCGACCCCGCGCTTCTGCGGGCGCCGAGAGTGGCGTCCGGTGTGATCGCCGTGCTGCTCGTCATGAGCTGCTACGCGGGTTTTCTCGTGAGTCTGACCCTTCATCTACAAGCCGGTCTCGGCTTCACGCCCCTGGATGCCGGTGCGACTTTCGCGATCTACGCCGCCGGCTTCGCCACTGCGAGTCTCACCTGGACGCGCGTGGGTGAAGCGGCACGCGCTCGCCTGCCGACGTGTGGTCCAGTTGTGATGGGCGCTGCGCTTCTCGGCGTCGGACTGATCGCCGATGAACATGGCTGGTCTCCCGCGCTCACGACGCCGCTCTTGTTCGCCGCTGGGTTTGGCCAGGCATGTGCGTTCTCGCCGCTGGCAGCCCGGCTGGCGAGTGCCGTCCGGCGGGCGCACGCAGCGCAGCTGAGTGGGCTGATCCTCACCGCGAGCCTCGTGGGTCAGGTGGTCGGGATCGCCGTCTTCGTGGGCATCTACCTCAGTGCCGCAGCGAAGAGCTCCGCCCACGGGCTGGCCGTCACGACATGGGGGCTCTCCGTCGCTCTCGCACTGACCGCCGCATTCGCGTTCCAGGCGACAGCTCCGCGCTAGTGAAGCCCGGCCGCGAGCCGGGCGAATGCAAGCGGGCTCGTCGCGGTCAGGTCGACCGCCGGCTCTACCGTCGAGAACGACTCGATGTCGTCTCTGAACTTCGCCTTCGAGTTGAACTGCGCGTACTGGTCGCTGTCGTCGGCCGGGCAATTCCGCATCCCGTTCTCGAAGCCGGTGTAGAGCGTTCCATTTGGACCTTCAACGGCGGCTCCGTTCAGGATCGCACCCATTCCATCGAGTGAGCCGACGAGGTTCGCGACCTGATGATGGATGCAATGCGGGAACGTGGTGCCGTCACCGACGATCAGCGAGATGCCCCACGCGTTCGCGCCGAGGATGTTCGCAATCCAGCGGCTGCTCCACGAGTTGTACGTCGTCGTGCCCGTGAGCTGGTCGTACTCGCTCGCCATCACGGCGAGACCCGCGCCGTGCGACGTCGTGTCCCACGTCGCCCACGGGAACCCGAACTGGAACGGGTCGCCGGCGGCCTGCGCAACGGCGCCGTCGAGCGCCTTCCTCAGGTCCGCGACGAGCTGTGCCTGGGTTACCTCGAGCCCGGCGAGATTCCCGGCCTGCGCGATCGCCTTGTGCAGCTCGTAGTGTGCGAGCCCGCTGACGTCGTACAGGTTGAGCGTGTCGGCGGCGTCCTCCGGGCTCGAGATGTAGGCGCTCGCCCAGTGCGCCGCCTGTTGGAGGTAGTACGACGCCGGGTGGGGGAGCCCCGACGGCAACCTGCCGCCGCCCGCGAGCGCGAGGTAGAGCTCCGTTGCACCGAGCTCGAGGTCGCTCCGCCATTCGGTCTCGGGATAGAAGCTGTACGGCACGTACGTGATCAGCTGCCTCGGATTCGTGTCGGCGAGGTCGAAGATGTGGGCCCCGGCGAGGAGGCAGCGACCGGCGAACGCCGGGTCGCTCTCCTTGAAGAGCTGGTAGCAAAGGCCGAAGACCGCTGCGTCGCGGCCCGCGAGGTTCGGGCTGATCGGCGAGCCCGGCGGTGCCGCGCGGAACACGGGCCGGTTGCGTATGTACCTGTACGCCGGGTCTGTGCCGCCGAACGTGTCGTCCGCCTGCGGCAGCCGCCAGAGATCGTGGTCTCCGACCGTCTTGGCATTGCCCGTTCCGATTCCGACCTGGTAGTAGAACGTCCGCGTCGAGTCGTCCCACATCCTCAGCAGCCAGTCCGTGCCGAACTTCGCCTCCGCAGTGAGGGACGCCATCTGCGACGGCAGCTCCCGGACGCCGTGCAGCAGCAGCGCCGTCGCGTAGCCGAGCGTCTCGACGCCTTTGATGTAGTCGCCTGCGTCCCACCAGCCGCCGGACGCGTCGATCCGTGTGCCGAGCGGCGTGAGATCGCCGGAGAAGTGGCCGCTCGAGTTCGCGTTGGGCGTCAGGTACGTCATGGCGTTCCCGTCGTTGAGATGCGCCGGCGCGGTGCGAAGCGGTCCCGCGATGTAGTTCGGACCGTCGCGCTCCGTCTGGTAGAAGGACAACGCGTTGGCGAGCGCGCCGCCGTAGACGTTCGTTCCGCTGTCGATCCGGAAGGGCGGCGACGTCGCCGTCGGCGGGCCGGGCACCGTCACCGTGTAGGTGCCGTTCGCCGTGAGGCCGTTGAAGTCGATCGGATGGACGAACGGGTACGCCCGGCTCCACTGGCCGAGATTCGCACCCGCGGTGCCCGTAAACACAGTGCGGTTCGCTGCATTCCGGATTGTGAATTCTGTGCCGGTGAGGTCGGTACTCGACATCAGGTACGCGCGCTTGTCCGCGGCCGTCGGGTACCCGACCTGATTCACGCGCACGAATGCGGTCGACGGCGCAGGTGAGGGCGCCGCCTGGGACACGGCACCGGCCGTGCCGAGAGCCGCCACCCCCGCCAGCAACACGGTGCAGAAGCGCCATCCTCGTGTCCAAAGAGTGCTGCGAATCAACATCACGGCCCCCTCCGCTGATGGACTCTCGTCTAAGGCGTGGGAAGGCTACGTTGCCAGGGCGAGCGTGGCGAGCCGGTCAGGTTCCGTCACGAGCTCGCTCGAGCCCGTCGAGGATCAGATCGAGCCCGAACTCGAACTGGCGCGCGCCGTCGTCCTTCGGTGCCGCGAGGTGCTGCTCAGCGTGCTCGGCAAGGTGCGGGAGGTCGTGTCCGCGGAGCTCCTGCACGAGCCTCGCCGCAAAGTCGGCGAAGTCCTTGTCCTCCGCAAGGCGCCTCGCATCGGCCATGTGACTGAGCTGCCACATCGTGAAGCCGAGGATGTGGCTGTCGAGCGCATGGTATGCGTGGTACGTCAGGTCGGCCGAGAACCCGGCTTCGCGTAGTCGCCCGAGCAACCCCTCCATGTACCGCACGCGCGGGCTTCCGGAGACGCGGAAGTTCCTAGGTGACATCACGAGGCTGCATGCCCACGGATGTCGGAGCAGCGTTTCGTGCGCCGAGACCGCGGACCGCCGGATGGCCACATCCCAGTCCTCTACGTCCGACGGAGGTTCCATCTCGTCGAGGACGAGATCGACGATGCCGTCCACGAGGTCTCCCTTGTTGGCGACGTGGTTGTACAGAGACATCGCCTCGACCCCCAGTTCGCGCGCGAGCTTGCGCATCGTCAATGACTCGATCCCGTGCTCGTCTGCGAGGGAGATTGCAGCCTCGAGCACCCGCTCCCTGCTGAGCGGGGTCCGGGGCTGTGGGGTTGATTCCGCGGAGGTCGCCACCGTTGACAAGCTTACGCCGTACGTCTAGCCTTACACCGTAAACTTACGCTGTACGGACGAGGGAGGGCCGCCATGAAGGCGATGACTCATGACAGGTACGGCTCACCAGACGTTCTGACGCTCCGCGAAGTCGACAAGCCGGCTCTCGCCGAGGACGGCGTGCTCGTCCGAGTCCGCGCGGCGTCCGTGAATCCGGTGGACTGGCACACCTTGACGGGGACGCCCTACATGGCGCGCCTACAGGCCGGGCTGCGCAAGCCGAAGAGCGAACTCATCGGCGTCGACTTCGCCGGGACGGTCGAAGCAGTCGGCAAGAGCGTCAACGGGCTTCAGCCGGGAGTCGACGTCTTCGGCGCACGGACCGGGGCGCTGGGCGAGTACGTGTGTGCTCGCAAGGCGGTGGTTCCCAAGCCGGCGAACGTTTCGTTCGAGGAGGCGGCGGCCGTGCCCGTGGCGGCCGTCTCAGCGCTACAGGGCCTCCGCGACAGGGGAGGGCTTCAGGCCGGCCAGAAGGTCTTGATCAACGGCGCCTCAGGAGGCGTCGGCACCTTCGCAGTTCAGATCGCCAAGGCGCTCGGCGCGGAAGTAACGGGCGTTTGCAGCACGCGTAACGTCGACACCGTCAGCTCCCTCGGCACGGACGAAGTCATCGACTACACGAAAGAGGACTTCACCCGCACCGGCCGGCGCTATGACCTGATGCTCGACATCGCCGGAAACCGATCGTGGTCGGAGTGCAAGCGTGTCCTGAACGACAACGCGACGCTCGTCTTCGTCGGCGGGCCGAAGAAGAATCGCCTGATCGGACCCCTGGGTCATTGTCTGGGGGTCCTTGTCGCCTCGTTTGCGGGCAACCGGAAGGTGAAGATCTTTCTGGCGCAGGTGACGAAGGAAGACCTAACTTTTCTGAGCGAGCTCCTCGAAGCCGGAAAGATGAAACCGGTGATCGACAGGAAGTACCAGCTGAGCGATGCTCCAGAAGCGCTGAAGTACCTCGGAGAAGGGCACGCCAAAGGAAAGATCGTCGTCACCCTCTGAGGCGAAGCCCGCGAACGCCGGCGGCGGGGCTGCAATCATCTGCCTGTGGAGGATTCCACGCCCCCGTACGTCGAGCTTGCGCGCTGCGGCGTTCTGGAACAGCGGGCCGCGGCGGCCTTCGAGCTGCTGGGCGATCGCTGCGTCGTGTGCCCGCGTGGCTGCAAGGTCGACCGCCGCGCCGACGTGAAAGGCCTGTGCGCGATCGGGCGCGAGGCGGTCGTTGCTTCGTACTTCCCCCATTTCGGCGAGGAGGACTGCCTGCGCGGCCGGCGCGGCTCCGGCACGATCTTCTTCAGCGGCTGCAACCTCCGCTGCGTGTTCTGCCAGAACCACGACATCTCGTGGGAGGTGCGAGGCGAGCGCGTTACGCCCAAGCGCCTGGCAGGGATGATGCTCGAGCTACAGGCGATCGGGTGTCACAACATCAACTGGGTCACTCCCGAGCACGTCGTCCCGCAGATCCTGGAAGCGCTCCCCCTCGCGATCGACGGCGGCCTGCGGCTCCCGATCGTCTACAACACGAGCTCGTACGACAGCCTCGACAGCCTCGCGCTGATGGACGGGGTGGTGGACGTCTACATGCCGGACGTCAAGGTGTGGACGCGTGAAGCTGCACGCCGCTACCTGAAACGGCCGGACTACGCGGACGTCGCGCGCGAGACGGTAAAGGAGATGCACCGGCAGGTCGGCGACCTCGTCGTCGACCAGGATGGCATGGCCCGCCGCGGCGTCATCCTGCGGCACCTGATCATGCCCGGCTCGCTCGACGAGACGGAGGCGATCCTCCACTGGGTCGCCGAGGAGCTCGGCGGTAACTGCTACGTCAACCTGATGGCGCAGTACTACGTCTCGGGGAAGGTCGGCAAGGACGGCGAGTACCTCGAGATCGCGCGGACGATTCACCGAGAGGAATACGAGCGTGCGCTCGCGGTCGCACGCGACCTCGATCTTCGGCTCGACCCGCGCAGCGTCGAGCAGCGACACGTGCTCGCACGCGCTAATTGACAGCGGTGCAGTGGTCCGTTCCGCTTCTCGCGTCGCGCTCGCTCTGGTTGGGATCCTGCTTTCGCTCGCGGGCTCGGCGGCCTCCGCACGCACGGTCGTGAGCGCGGGCTCGTTCGCGCAACTCGTCCCGAAGCCGCAACAGGTGGTTGCCGGCAAAGGTGCTTTCGTCCTCCGGGCCGCGGCTCAAATCATCGTCCCCCCGGCCGGGCGCGGCGTAGCGCAGGTAGCCGCGGATCTCGCCGGTGCTTTGCGTCGCTCGACCGGCTACCCGCTTCCGCTCGTGCGCGCCAATGCTTCTCCGCCGGCGGGTAACATCGCGCTCGAGCTTGGCGGTCCGCCCGGGCTCGGCAAGGAGGGATACGAGCTGCGGATCTCGCCGAGCCACGTCACGCTTCTCGCACGAACACCGGCGGGCCTCTTCTACGCCACGCAGACGCTACGGCAGCTCCTGCCTGCCCAGATCGAAAGCCGCACCGTCCGTCCGGGACCCTGGGCCCTGCCTGTCGGCTCGGTGCGGGACGGTCCGCGCTTCGGCTGGCGCGGCGCGATGCTCGACGTCGCGCGGCATTTTCTCGGCGTCGCCGACGTCGAACACCTCATCGACGCGATGGCGCGGTACAAGCTCAACCGCCTGCACCTGCACCTTTCCGACGACCAGGGCTGGCGCCTTCAGATCAGGAAGCGCCCTCGGCTGACGACGCATGGTGCGAAAACGGCTGTCGGCGGCGGGCGCGGAGGCTATTACACGCAGCGCGAGTACAAAGAGCTCGTCGCCTACGCGAGTCGCCGCTACATCACGGTGATCCCCGAGATCGACATGCCGGGACACTCCACGGCCGCGCTGTCGTCCTACCCGAGCCTCACGTGCAACGGGAAGGCGCCGCCCGTCTACACCGGAATCGGCGTCACCGCCAACGCGCTGTGCGTGCGAAAGGCTTCCACGTATTCATTTCTCGAGGACGTGCTGCGCGAGGTCGCCGCGCTGACGCCCGGGCCGTACATCCACATCGGCGGCGACGAGGCCGCGGCAACCACACCGGCCGACTACGTCCGCTTCATCAAGCGCGCGCAAAGGCTCGTCGCCCGCTACGGCAAGCATGTCATCGGCTGGGACGAGATTGCACGTGCCGCGCTCGCACCTACGACGGTCGTCCAGCACTGGTACGGCAACGGCGCCGCCACGGCGGCGCGGCGCGGTGCGAAGGTGATCATGTCACCCGCCGAACACGCTTACCTCGACCAGAAATACGACGCATCGACGCGGCTCGGGCTGAACTGGGCCGGTTACATCTCGGTCGAAGACGCGTACCGCTGGGATCCGGTAACTGCGCCACCCGGCGTCGGGGCGCGAAACGTGCTCGGGGTCGAAGCACCACTCTGGACGGAGACGATCACCACCAGGGCCGACATGGACTACATGTTCTTCCCGCGCCTCATCGGCATCGCAGAAATCGCCTGGTCGCCGAGAACAGGCCGTAACTGGAGCGAGTACCGCCTGCGCCTTGCCGCGCAGGGCGACCGCCTCGACGCGCTCGGGATCGACTACTACCGCGCTCCAGAAGTCCCGTGGCGGTGACCCGGCTGCGCGAGCCCGTGCTCGTACGCGAAGATCACCGCTTGCACGCGGTCGCGCAGGCGAAGCTTCATGAGGATGCGCTTAACGTGCGTTTTGACGGTCGATTGCTCGATCACGAACGCCGCAGCGATCTCGCCGTTCGAGAGCCCACGGGCGATGAGCTCGAGGACTTCGAGCTCGCGCGGAGTGAGCTCGTCCAGGCGCTCGCCGCCTGAGCCCTCTGGAACCGGCTCTTCCGCCATCCGCTCGATAACCCTTCTCGTGACGGAAGGGGACAGCAGCGAGTCTCCGGCGGCGATCGTGTGAATCGCGGCGATCAGCTCCTCGGGCTTCGTCCGCTTGAGCAGAAATCCGGATGCACCGGCCCGCAAGGCGCCGAAGATGTAGTCGTCCTGCTCGAACGTCGTGAGGATCACGACCTTGACCTCCGGCGAGCGGGCGAGTATCTCGCGCGTCGCCGAGATACCGTCGAGGTCCGGCATCCGTACGTCCATCAGGACGACGTCCGGCGCGAGCTTGCGAACCAGCTCGATGCTGCCTCGGCCGTCGGAGGCCTCGCCCACGACCGTCACGCCCTCGTGGCTCGAAAGCACGGCGCGAAGGCCGGCTCGCATCAGATCGTCGTCGTCGACGAGCAGAACGCGGACCCGCTGTGCGCTCACGACGAGCCTCCAACGTACGGCAGTCGCGCCCGGACGTGGAAGTCGCCGTCGGTCCGCTCGACCGCGAGGGTGCCGCCGACGAGCGCAGCGCGCTCGCGCATGCCGGCGATTCCGTGTCCGCGGAGATCAGCCGGTACGCCCGGCCTGACCCCGTTGGTGACGGTGATCTCCAGCTCTTGCGGCTCGAAGGCCACCTCGACGACCGCCTGTCCGAGGCCGTGCCGCGCCGCGTTCGTCAGGGCTTCCTGGAGGACTCGGTACGCAGCCTGGTCGAGGGCCGGTGTGAGCGGACGCGAGCCGCCGCGGACGTCCAACGTCACGTCGACGCCGGCCGCACGATGGCGCGCGATGATCGTCTCGAGGGCCTCCAGCCCGAGCGGGGGTTCGATCGTGCCGTTGCCGCCGTCCGATGTGCCGTCCTCGCGCAACGCGCGGACGAGCTGGTCGATCTCGCCGATCGTCTCGCGGGCGACGTCCTCGATCGTCTCGAGCGCCGCGCGCGCGGCAGTCGGATCGCGTTCCTGAAGCAAGCGGGCGGCGCCCGCCTGCACGAGGATGACGTTGATCGCGTGCCCGGCGGAGTCGTGCAGGTCGCGGGCGATTCGCGTTCGCTCTTCCGCTGCTGCGAGGCGCCGCTCGCGCTCGCGTTCACGCTCTGCGCTGACCGCGCGCTCCTCGAGCTGCCGCAGCCGCTCGCGTCGTTGTCGCACCTGGTCGCCTGCGACCCAGGCGCCTCCCCAGACGACGATCGCGAACAGCAGCGGCGTCAACGGGAAGCCGCCCTGTGCGATGCCGGTGGCGCCGAGGTGAATTGCGAGGAGGCCGACGACGACTGCGGCCGTTGTGCGAACGTGCGCGCGCGCTTGCTCCTGTGTCGCGACGAAGAACAGCGCGATCGTCGGTCCGAACGGTGGTCCGAGCGCGTAGTCGAGGCCGTTCAGGGTTGCGCTCGCAAGGGTGGTGACGACGAGGACTCCGAGCGGCGACCGTCGCCGCAGGACGAGCGGCCACGTTGCGCAGGCGGCGAGAAAGACGCCGAGCGCATCGAGGTCGCGGCTCGATCCGTGGCCGAGCAGGGCGAGTGTCGCAGCGAACGCCGCGAGGGCGATCCCTACGTCGACAACGAGCTTCCGGCCGCGCGCCATGCGTCGAGCGTAGCGAGCGGCTTCCGGGCCGAAGTCCTGCCGGAGGGGGATCTACCTCCCCCTTCGGGAGGACGGCGACGTTCCTCCCCGAGAGCGTTGTGGCGCCGGCTGCCGCGTCGGCACCGTTGAGGAAATCCCACTTCGCACAAAGGAGATCCGAAATGTTGACCGCAACGACACTTGTCGCCGATTCCTGGCACGGCGGCCACGCCTGGTGGCCGCTTCTCTGGCTCGTCTGGCTTGTGGTGATCGGCGGGCTGATCTTCCTGTTCACCCGGCGCGGTTGGCGCCGTCCAGGCGCAAGGGCGATCCTCGCCGAACGCTATGCGCGCGGTGAGATCAGCGCGGACGAGTACAAGGAGCGGCTCGCGAACCTGAAGTAAGAACCGGGCGGCGTGATGCAGGGACCGAACCGGAGAACCTCCGAACCGGAGAACCTCCGACGGGTACAGTGAAACCGATGGAAGCTGAGCGCAAGCGACCTGGCCTCGTGACGCGCGTGTTGCAGTTCCTCGGGCTGCGCAAAGAGCCGCCGGACGTCGGAGTCCGAGAGCCGCGCCGCCCGATCCCATCGGCTTCCGGCGGAGCGGTCAGCCTCGACCTCCCCGAACCGGAAGACCGCGACTAGCCGGCACGCAGCCACGTTCGTCCTGATCCACGGGGCCGGTGACGTGGGCTGGTACTGGCATCTCGTCGAGGCGGAGTTGCGTGCACATGGACAGGATGTCGTCGCGCCGGACCTTCCGAGTGAGGACGACTCGGCGGGGCTCTGGGAGTACGCCGACGCCGTGGTCGATGCGCTCGGCGGCCGGGGCAACCTGGTCGTCGTTGCGCAGTCGTTCGGCGCGTTCACAGCGCCACTCGTGTGCGAGCGCGTACCCGTGGACCTGCTCGTGTTGGTGGCGGGCATGGTCCCGGCGCCCGGCGAGGCGCCTCGGGACTGGTGGGCCAACACCGGCTACGAGTCGGTGGCCGATGAGGGCGGCGACGACGAGGAGATCGCGACCTTCTACCACGATGTGCCGCGGGCACTGGCGTCCGAGGCGCTGAAGAGGGCCCGCGGACAGTCGGCCACGCCGACAGAGGAGCCGTGGCCGCTCGAGGCGTGGCCGAATGTGCCAACGCGATTCCTGCTCTGCCGCGACGATCGCCTCTTTGCGCCGGATTTCCTGCGACGCGTCGTCAGCGCTCGACTCGGCATCGCCACCCACGAGATCGATGGCGGACACTGCGTCGCCCTCAGCCGCCCGAAGGAGCTCGCAGCGCGTCTCGAGGCGTACAGCGCCGCAGAAGTCGGATCGCTCAGCTAATGGTTGCCGTCGGGCTTGCCTTCTGAGCAAGCTGAATCGGATTGCCGTCCGGGTCCGCCACCCAGGCGAGACGGAGATTCGACAACCAGTCGTGCGGCGCGCTGAGTGACGGTGCACCGGCCGCGGTCAGGCGCGCGTAATCGCCGTCGGCATCGTCGGTCCAGAGCACGATCTCGACAGGCCGCCCGCCGAGGTCGGGATTCAGGCCGTGATCGGCGCGCGCAGCCTCGACCGATGCGATTCCGATCGTAAATCCGTCGTGGACGACCTCGACGTGATCCGGCGTACCGTCCTTCGGAGTTCGGAAGGTCTCGCGGAAGCCTAAGCCTTCATAGAACGCAACGAGGCGCATGACGTCGTGCGAGTAGATGTTGATCCCGGGGCTCCGGAACAAGACCGGCAGCTTCTATCAGCAACCGCGCGACGAGTGCGCTACTTGGCCGCTCGGCTTCCGGCGACGATGATCGCGAGAAGTGCGAATGCGATCAGCGCCCACCAGGCGACACTGAGCGTGTCGTTCTGCCATTTGAGGACGTCCCACATGTGCCGGAACGCTAGTCCCGGCGGCGGACGGCGACGTTACCGGACACGAGTGCCCGTCCACTCGTAAACGCAGCGGGCGCCATGCGGCACCTCCGCAACCCTGAACGGCAGCCCACTGACGATTGCCTGCCACCGGCTCACCTCGACCGGATGGTCACGCGCGAGCTGGAGCGCGGTCGTTCGGGCAGTCTCCCCTTCGAAGAGCAGGTAGACATGGTCGGCGGTGACGTAGGCGGCGTGACCCGACAGGCCTGATTCGGACGGATCGAACGGCGGTCCTGTTGCGAGCATCTCCTTTGCTTCGCCGGCCTTCCCCGGCTTCAGCCGGGCCGCGATGATGTACTGCTCCATCGCTCCGCACTCCACGCGCTCAAACCCATTTCCAGGCCGGGCGACCGCTCCTCGGGTCGAGCTCTACCTCGATCGGGACTGCCCCCTCGCGCAGTGGGCCGGCGACCGCTTCACCGAGCCCGAGCTTGTCGGCAAGGAATGGACTGAGATACCGGCCGACGATCTTCGCCGGCGGCCACCAGAGCGGTTCCGTGTCGACGACCGAGCCGGTGCCCGTCGCTTCTGCTCGTAAGAACCGCGGCAAGAAGCCCGTCAGCAGTAACCCACGCAGGATCGGTTTGAACGCCTCAGGCGTCACCGCCGCGCCGGCATCGGCTGCGATCGACGAGGCGGCGGCGTCCGCCTGTTGCGTGGCAGTGCCTCCCTGCTTGAGCGGGAACTGGGTGAGGTCTCCCGCGGCGTAGACGTCCGTGAGCCCCAGCACCCAGCCGAGCTCGTCGGTGGGGACGAAGCCGGCCTCATCGTGAGGAACACCCGACAGCCTCGGTCCTTCGAGCCGTGGCAGGGCGACGACTGCGTCCACCGCGAGTTGGCGGTCGGGAACGGTCCTGAGCACACCGTCCTCGAAGTGCACGGGCACAACCGACGTCTCGACCGTGATGTCGCGAAGTTCGAGCAGCTCCGATACAGCCTCGCTCGCAGTCGGCCCGAACAGTGCGAGCGCATGGTCCTCCGGTGTGACAAGAGTGATCTCGACGTTCCGAGTACCGTGGGCCGTGACGTACTCGGCCGTGAGAATGGCGAGCTCGTAGAGCGGTAACGGCCAGCTCGCACCAGCCGGAATCGCGAAGGCGATTCTGCGAACGTCGCCCGCAGCGACCCTTTCGAGGAGCGCGGCGAGCGCTCGGCTGTCCTGCGGACCCGTGAAGGTGAGGGCGCCGGCGACCGCTTCGCGCGGTCGCGCGCCGAGAGCGAGGAGCAGGACTTCGTAGCCGACCTCCTGCCGATCGGCGAGGCTGAGGATCTTCCGGTCGGCGTCGACTGCGACAACCGAGCCCTCGCGAAGGCTCGCGCCCGCCGCTTTCACGAGCTGTGCCAGCGGGAATCGCTTTACCTCGGCGATTGCGAACGGCTCGGCGACCGCGAGCGGTCGGTACGTGAACTCCGTCTCGGGTGCGAGAAGCTCGACCGACACTCTGCCTTCGCCAAGCGCCTGAAGCGCAAGCGCGGCTTCGAGCGCCGCGACGCCTGCTCCTGCGATCTCTAGGTGGACGGGCTTCGCGTTCATGGTCCAGGCGAGCGTTGCAGCGCCGCCGCCGACCGCCATCGGGGACAAATACTGATTCGGGACGCGGAACTTCCGTGCCCCGTCCCAGGTGTAGCCCGGCTGCATTTGCTAGTCGTCGCGCCTAGGCTCGCTGCATGACCCGAAGAGGGGCAGCGATGGCACCGACGGTCGGCAGTGTCATGCATTCCGGCGTCGTCACCTGCTCGCCGCCTGCAACCTACGAACGGTCGCCCGCATCATGGCCGCGCACGGCATCCACGCGGTTGTGGTCGTCGCGGCTGCGGTCGGAGAGATCTGACAGGCTTCCGCCCGATGAGCCTCTGGCCTTGGTTCCTCGCCGGCGTCGGCGGATTCGTTCTCCTCTGCGGCTGCTTCACGCTTGCGCTCGTGATCGGCGGGCGTCGCGAGAGTGCACGCGCCCTTGCCGGCTTCATTCCCGATTGCATCGTGCTTTGCGGCCGTCTCTTGAAGGACCCACGCGTACCGCGCGGGAAGAAGGTGCTCCTCATGGGGCTCGTCGGCTACCTCGCTCTTCCATTCGACGTCGTGCCGGACTTCATCCCGATCGCGGGCCAGCTCGACGATGTCCTCATCGTGGCAGCCGTTCTCCGCATCCTCCTCCGCGGCGGCGTGGAGCCACTCGCCCGCGAGCACTGGCCCGGCCCGCAGAGCTCGTTCGCAGTCGTCGCTCGACTCGCGGCTTAGCTCGTCACCCGATGTTCGGCCGACAGGATGCGGTGTGCGATTGCGGCCGCTTCGCGACGGTTCGCCGCGCCGAGCTTGCTCAGGATGTGCGACACGTGGACCCCGGCCGTCTTGACGCTGATCACGAGGGTGGCGGCGATCTCGCGGTTCGTGTAGCCGCGTGCGACGAGCGTCAGGACTTCGGCTTCGCGCGGGGTCAGGCCGAGCGTCTGTTCCAGGCTCTCCGGTTGGTCGGAGCGCCGCGTGGCCTCGGGCGCGAGATCGAGCCGTGCCCGCTGGGCAAGCAGCTCGATCTCTCCGACGAGCGGCTCTGCTCCGATGCGATCCGCCACGTTGTGCGCAGCTCGAAGCGGCGCGCTCGCCTCCGGGCGGGCGGCGCCGGCCGCAACGAGCGCTTCGGCCTCGCGCCAGCGGCAGTACGCAGCGAGGGGCGGACGTTCGAGCCGTTCCCAGGTTGCCGCTGCGTCTGACCACGCTTCCGGTCGAGTCTCGTCGCGAGCGCGCTCGTACTCGGCTTCGGCGAGCGCGAGCCACCCGTCGGCGTTCGGTGTGACGACCGACGCCTCTGCGGCGGCGCGGCGGGCATCGGCGAGCAGGCTGCGCGCGCGACCAAGCGGGCGTCGAAGCGCATGGCCGTCCCGGTGGGCGCGCGCGAGCGCCGCTAGCTCCGCCTGTGCGCGCAGTGCTTTGGCGCAGAGCCAGACGCGGATCTGAGCTCCCCAACGCGGCCGGGCCCAGTTCAGGCCGTCGCCAACAGCATCGTCGGCGTCCGTCCAGCGCCGCTCCCACAGCGCGAGCTCGGCGACGTATCCGTCATACGTCGCCAAGCCGGGCTCGTGGCGCACCGTTGGACGAGCAGCTTCGAGGTGCGCCCGCGCTTCGTCGAAGTCACCGCGGCCGAGCTCGATGTCAGCGCGCAGAATGAGGGGCATGTGCGGGTAGTTGGCGGTGATCGAGCGGAGCGCTTCTCTGCTCGCGCTGTCGGCCTTGTCCCATTCCCCGATCGCGAGCAGGGCCTCGATCCAGTTCGCCGTGAGCACGGTATGGTCGATCCCGTAACGGCGCAGGGAGCCGAGGCCTGCCTCGCCGAGCTCCGCCGACTCGCGCGGCCGTCCCAACATCGTCAGCACGTCAGTCAGCGCGACGTACACGCGGTACAGCACTTGCGGATCTGCGCTCTCCTCGGCAAGCCCGAGGGCGTCGCGCAATCGCGCGAGGCCCTCATCAGCACGGCCGAGATAGGCGAGATTGCTGCCGATCACCATGAGCATCTGCAGCTCTGCCGAACGCGAGTCGACCGTGCGCGCGAGCTCGAGAGCGTCCTCGCAGACCGCGAGCGATTCGTCGTGGCGCCAGACGATGTGTAAGCCGGTCGCAAGTGCCGCGAGTGCGCGTGCCCGCTCCGCGGAGGGTGGATGTGCCGGCGCGAGCTCGAGTGCCCGCTCGTACGCCGCCAGGAAGGTGTCGCCGCCGCCGCTTTCGAACACGTACCCACCAAGATGCTGGTACAGGAGCGCTGCGCGCAGCCGGTCGCTCTCGCCTGCGAGCTCGATCGCTTGCTCTGCCAGCTCCACGGCGCGTGGGGCGGCGCCCGTCTGGCTCGCGAGCTCGGCCGCCCAGGAGCAGAGCTCGGCGAGGTCGAGCCCGGCGAGCTCCGCCGCGTCGGGCACGACGTCCCACAGCGCCAGTGCCCGTTCGAGATGAGCGAGAGCCTCCGCCGGCGCGAAGACGGCTTGCGCCTCGCGTGCCGCTTCGACCGAAGCTGTGAGCGCGTCGGAGTTGCGACCCGCCGCCGCCCAGTGCGACGCGAGCTCTGCCGGCTTCGCCGTTCCGGTCCGTGCCAGCTCTTCCGCGAGCCGCGCGTGCAACTCTTCGCGCTCGCCCGGCAGGATCGTCGCGTAGACCGCCTCCGCCAACAGGGCGTGCCGGAAGCGAAAGGTGCCGGCCTCTTGATCGGCGACGAGGACGCGAAGCTCGACTGCCTGGCGTAACGACTCGCGTACGTCCTGCTCGGGGAGGTCGGCGACAGCGAAGAGCGGGTACGCGACATCTCGGCCGGCCGCGGAGGCGACACGCATCAGGCCCTGCGTCGGAGGGTCGAGCCGGGCTATGCGCTGCAGCAGCAGGTCGCGCAGGCCATGCGGGAGCTCGCCGCTTCCGTCGCCGGCGGCGACCAGGAGCTCTTCGGCGAAGAACGGGTTTCCCTCGGAGCGGTCGACGATCGCGTCGGTCAGTGCTGTCGGCAGGGGACCGTCGGCGTGAGCTGCAAGAAGCGTCGCCAACTCCCCGCCCCCGAGTGGCCCGAGCTCGAGCGTTAATCCTGCGCTCGAGCGCCGGACGCCGTCCGAAAGCCGCCGCATACGTTCTGCCGACGAGGGCTCGTCCGCTCGGTACGTCGTGACCAACAGAATCGCCCGTTCGTCGAGGTTGTGCGCGAGGTAGACGACGAGATCGAGCGTCGAGGCATCGGCCCAATGCAGGTCCTCGAGCACGAGCAGCACGGGCGCGTCCGCGGCCCGATCGCTGAGCAGTGCGAGGGCACCTTCGAACACGCGGAGCTGCGACCCCGCGTCGACGTGGAGGTGCTCGCCGAGCGGCCGCAGCGCCTCGACGAACGGCTGATACGGGAGCTCCGTGCCGACGAGATCGATAGCGCGGCCGAGGAGCACCTCGAATCCCGCGGCGCGGGCGCGTGTCGTGAGCTCGGACGCGAGCCGGGTCTTGCCGATGCCCGCTTCGCCGGCGATGAGAACGGTGGCGCCGCTGGCCGCCTGCGCCCCGGCGAGTGCTCGCTCGAGCTCCCAGAGCTCGCGAGCCCGTCCCACGAACGGCGCGGCAACGCGAACCTCCATCTGCTCAGTATCGCGCCGTCGCCAAGATAGGGCGCCCGCGGGCGAAAGATAAGGCTCTCTGCCCGATGCGCTCCAGGCCCGGCCGTGGCCAAGATCGCCTCGATCGGACGAACACGAGGAGGAACGACATGACGGCGGTTGCATCCGGGCGCACGGAGATCCACGACGTACAGGGCGGTGGCGGCCTCCGGCTCCATGTCCGCGAGTGGGGGAACGCGGACGGCCTGCCGATCCTGTTCATCCACGGGTGGTCGCAGAACCACCTCTGCTGGGCCAAGCAGTACGAGAGTCCGCTCGCCGACGAGTTCCGGCTCGTTGCCTACGACCTCCGCGGCCACGGAATGTCTGAGGCTCCGCTCGAGCCCCAGCACTACACAGACGGTGAGCTCTGGGCCGACGACGTCGCAGCGATCGTCGAGCGGCTCGGCCTCGAGCGGCCGGTGCTCGTCGGCTGGTCCTACGGCGCGTTCGTCATCTGCGACTACGTGCGTGTGCACGGTCAGGATCGCATCGGTGCGATCAATCTCGTCGAGGGCGTCGTCAAAATGGGCGAGGCAGCTTTCGGCACGTTCATCGGCCCGGGGTTTCTCGACCATTTCGCCGACGCGACCGCCGACGACCTGCCGACGAACATCCGCAGCATGCGCTCCTTCGTCAATGCGTGCGCAACGGAGCCGCTCTCCGCCGAGGAGTTCGAGACTGCGCTGAGCTGGAACATCGTCGTCCCGGCACGGATCCGCGCGAATCTCGCTGCGCGCCAGATCGACGACGACGACGTGCTGCAGGCCCTCGGCGTGCCACTACTGGTTACACAGGGCCGCGCGGACTCCGTCGTGCTCCCTGCGATGGCGGAGCACATCCTCGCCATCTGCCCGACCGCCGAGGCGTCCTGGTACGACGGCGTCGGCCACTTGCCGCACGTGCAGGAGCCCGAGCGGTTCAACCGCGAGTTGGCCGAGCTCACCCGGCGCATGTAGAACGTCGTCGTGATCGCAGTCGTCGGAGCTGGGCCTTCGGGCCTTGCCTCGGCTGCGATGCTGCAGCGGTACGGGAAGGACGTCGTCGTATTCGAACGCGGCGGCGTCGGCGAGGCCTGGACGACTCGGTACGACCGGCTCCACTTGCACACCGTGCGGTGGCTGTCGTGCCTCCCCGGATATCGCATGCCACGCGGTCTTGGGAAGTGGCCGTCCCGCGACGGCGTGATCGAGTATCTGCGGCGTTATGCCGACCGCGCCGGGGTCGTTGTGCGGACCGGCGTCGAAGTCGAGCGCGTTGACCGAAACACCGCGGCCTGGAGTCTCGTTACGACCGACGGCGCGGTCGAGGCGGAGCGCGTGATCGTTGCGACCGGCCACAGCAACCGTCCGCATCTCCCCGACTGGCCCGGGGCTTTCGACGGCGACCTCGTGCACTCGGCGAGCTACCGGAATCCCGCACCGTACGTCGGAAGGCGCGTCCTCGTCGTCGGCGCTGGGAACTCGGGCGCCGAGATAGCGGTCGACGTCGCGGACGGCGGGGCGGCCGAGACGTTTCTCGCCGTCCGCACGCCGCCGAGCATCGTCCGGCGCGACACGCTCGGTTTTCCGAGTCAGGTGCTCGGGATGGCGACGGCTCACCTTCCGGTTCCAGTCGTCGACCGAATCGCCTCCACGATTCGGCGCGTCTCGATCCCCGACCTCACGTCGTACGGGCTGCACGCGCCTGCCAGGCCGTACTCGGATTTCTTGCGCCGCCGTGTGATCCCGATCCTCGACGTCGGTCTCGTGGGCGCCGTGCGGAACGGCCGCGTTCGGGTCGTCGCAGCTCTCGACGGTTTCGACGACGGCCGAGCCGTCCTCGCCGACGGCAGGCGGCTCGAAGTCGAGGCCGTGATCGCGGCGACGGGTTATCGCCCGGGGCTCGAGCCGCTGGTCGGACACCTCGGCGTGCTCGACGACCGCGGAGAGCCGCTCGTTCGAGGGGCGGAAGAGCACCCGCACGCACCGGGGCTGCACTTCGTGGGCTACCAGGTGACGCTCGGAGGAACGTTCCGGCTCGTCGGCATCGAGGCAAAGGAGCTGGCGCGAGCCCTCGTGGTTGACTCCGAGGACCCGTTTGGAACGCTCCGTGTTCGGCGACAACAGGCATAACCACAGGCGAATGTCGTCGCTGAGCAAAGGGGGTTTCCAATGCAACGTGGCCTCGTCGCACTAGCAGCAACCTTCACGGTCTTCCTCGCGCTTGCGGTCGCAGCCGGCCCAGCGGGCGCAGACCCTGCGAACAAGAACACGCTTCATATAACACTCGACTGTGGTGCCGCCGGAACGGTCGACGCCGTGTTCCAGCTCTCGTCGGCTGACAGTTTCCACGTCGTCTCGGTGAGCTCGAACTTTCTCTGGAAGTCGCTTGCGTTCGTGACGCCGACCGGCGAGACGGGCCAGATCGACCGCGGTATTCAGGGAGGCGGCCACGGTGACCTCGTGAAATGTTCCTACGTCGGTCCTGCGAGCGGCAACCACTACACGGCAACCGGCTTCTTCACTCCGTAGCGCTCAGGGCCCGTGCCGTCGTCCTCCGACGGGAATGGTGACGCGCGTGTCGAGGACCAGAGGTGCTCGCGCTTCAGCTCGGCGGATCATCGACGCTCACGCCACATGGCTGGATGAGGTCGAGCGCGAGCTCGGCGCTCGACGCGGGCGATGAAGCAGCCTGCTTCGGTGTTGCGCACGTTGACATAGTCGACCTCGGGCAACTCGAGTATGCGCGCGATCGCTTCGTCGACGCCTTCGCCGTCCGTGCGTTCCAGCGCGACGACTCGCGGCCCTTCCGCGACTCCCTCGAACGTGAGCTTGAGCGCCCGCAGGTCCGGCGGAAACTCCTCCGAGTCGTAGCGATCGCAGTCGCCTTCGTGGATGTAGACCGGCCCGGGTTGAGGGAACTCGGCAACGCCGGCGTAGCTGTCGTAGGTAAAGAGCATGCGCCTCTCGCCCTCCCTGAAAGTGCGTAAGCAGAGCCGACACGGCCCAAAACCCGTGGCCGGTTCCGTCACGGCGGCGTGGCCCCAGACCGGATCGCGGCCGTTCTCGCGGACGTAGGTGGCAACATCCTGCGGCAGTGCCTCGACGACGAAGCGGGTTGCGGCGATCGCGCTCATCTCTTCTCCCTTGTCGGTGTCCGATTCAGATAACGCGGGGCGACGCCGAGACGTGAGGTCAGCGACGATGATCCTGTCAACCGATGCGATGCGTCTCGGCGAGCCACTCCGCCACCTCGTCGTCGAACTCCTCCGGTCTCTCGAAGCGCCGTCAGCAGGCCGGGCAGCGCCAGACCGGCTCGTGCACGGCGAACTACGAGTCGCCGGCGCTCACCGGGCTGGGCGTCGCCGCCGGTTCGGGCTCGGGCGTCGGGGCGACCTCGTCGGCGAAGATGTTGGCGACGTTCGTGTCGACGTCCTCGACGACGATCTGTTGCGCGTCGAGCGTCTTCAGAAGCTGCTCGGCGGTGGGGACGACGTCAGGTGCGATCTCGAGCACGACCGCGGAGCCGTTCGGAGTCAGCGATTTGCCGAGCTGCTCGAGCTGATCGTTCTTGAAGCCAGAGTCGCGCAGCTTCGACGCCAAGGCGCCGATGCTTCCGCCGGCGACGATCCCGAGGGGCCCGCCGATGATGCCGATGGCCCCGCCGAGGAGCGCGCCGCGCCCGGCTCCCCAATCCTTCGACTCGACGAACTTCGCCTTGCCGTCGGGCTTGACATGGAGCACGGCGACATTCCCCACCTTGTCGGGAAAGGCCCCGCCGACCGCTCCGCCGCCGCGTGAGCCACCGTCCGGAGTGAGAAAGCTTGCCGCGACGATTTTCCGGTCTGTCTGCGCCATTTCGTCTCCTTTGCGTCGGTCTACGAGATCTCCATGACGATAACCACGTTTTCTGGGGCTAGGTTGAACTGGCATGAGCGCCGAAGCGATTCATGAGCTGGCTCGGACGCGGCTCGGATTCGAGCGTCTGCGTCCCGGACAGCTGCAGGCGGTAGCCGCTGCGGTCGATGGTCGCGATGTCCTGGCCGTCCTTCCGACCGGCGGCGGCAAGTCCGCGATCTACGAGCTGGCCGGTCTGCTGCGCGCCGGCCCAACCGTCGTCGTTTCGCCGCTGATCGCGCTGCAGGACGATCAGACGGCGCATCTACGCGCAGCGAATCTCTCGGCGATCGTCCTGAACTCGCAGCAGTCGGCCGCCGCACACGCAGCCGCACTTGCAGCGTCGACCGACTCGGATGCGTTCGTTTTCCTGTCGCCCGAGCAGCTGAGCAATGCGCAGACGCGTGAGGCGCTGCGGCACTCACGGCCGGGGCTCTTCGTCGTCGACGAGGCGCATCTCATCAGTCAGTGGGGTCACGACTTCCGCACCGATTACATGCGCCTCGGCGCCCAGGCGGACGCCCTCGAGGTGCCGGTGCGGATTGCGTTGACGGCGACCGCCGCACAGCCGGTGCGACTCGAGATCTGCCGCCGCCTCGGTCTCCGTGAGCCCGAGGTCGTGGTGGGCGACTTC
>JBKPDB010000083.1:0-11244 GCA_046727655.1 Actinomycetota bacterium | reverse complement strand
CTACTTCATTCCTTCGGCGGACGCGCTTCGAAGCGCCGCGACCGCGCCTTCCGGCGAGGTCGCGGGGCAGCGAATGCCTGATCCCCTCACTTAGTTGCCGCTGCAACGGCCGGGCGTTCACCTGGTCCCGGCACGCTCTCGATCTCTTCCGGGCGGAGGATGTCGGCGGCGCCCTTCGGTACGAACGCGGCAACGACCGGCTTCTTGTCGGTCTTGCGACGCAGGAGGCGCGGCGGCTTTTCGCTGAGATACTCGTCACCCCACTGGCGCAGCGCGCCGAGGGCGACTCGGAGGTCGCGCCCCTTCGGCGTCAGCCGGTACTCGAAGCGCTCCGGTCGCTCGCTGTAGCGGACGCGCTCGAGAATTCCCTCGTCGACGAGTCGGTTGAGGCGGTCGGTGAGCACGTTGCGGGCGATCCCGAGGCTCTCCTGGAATTCCTCGAAGCGGCGTCGGCCGAGGAACGCGTCCCGGATGATCAGGAGCGTCCAGCGCTCGCCGACGATCTCGAGCGCCCGCGCGATCGAGCAGTTCTGTCCCTCGTAATCACGCTTCAGCACGGCGCACCTCCTGTGGACGCAGTTGCCGTCGGCTTTGCACGGGCGCCGGTCGAGTTCTCCATGCCTCGAAGGCCACGACCAGCGCGACGGCGGCGACGACGCTGCCGAAGATCTCGAACGTCGACTCCAGGCCGAGGTGCGTGACGACGATCCCGGCGAGGACGGCCGGCACCGAGAGGGATCCGTACGCGACGACGAAGAACGCCGACATCACGGCAGCCCGGTGCTCGGGCGGGATCGCGGCGACGAGCGCGCGCAGGCCACCCAGGAAGGCGGCGCCGAATCCGAGCCCGCCGACGATCGATCCGATCAGATAGGTCGTCCCGGACTCCGTGCCGGCGGCGATGACGATCACGATCACGCCCGCCGCAAGAGCGATCGATCCTGCGCTTGCGCCCAGCCACGGCGCTGTGCGGCCCGAGACGAGCTGGGCGAGCGTCGCAGCTCCCGCGAGCGCGATGATGCCGATGCTCGACACGATGACATTCCTCGTGTTGAAGAGATCAGCCGAAAGTTGGGGCCCGAGCGAGAAGAAGAGGCCGCCGATCGACCATGACGAGAGAACCGCAAGCCCGGCCAGGACGAACGGACGCCGAACGACGGGCGGGACGCTCGGCCGCTCGACGGAGAGCCGGAAGCGCGACCGTTCGCGGACCGGCTCGGGCATCAGGTACGCGCCGATGAACGCGATCGCGAACAGGACGAGCAGGACGACGTACGGCAGCACGCGGGGTGCCGACCCGAGCTGCACGAGCGACGACGAGACGAGGATGCCTAGCCCGATGCCGCCGGCTGCTGCGGAAGCATTCGTGAGGCCGACGCCGGCCGGGTCGCGGCGGGGATGCAGATCGAGCAGCGCCGCGCTGGCCGCGCTCAGCGCCATGCCGGTCGCGACGCCCTGGAGGCCGCGCGCGACGAAGAGCCAGGCGGCGGAGTCGGCAAGCATGAACAGCACCGTCGAGATCATCAGCGTGCCGAGAGCGACGAGCAGAACGGGTCGGCGTCCGATCTCGTCTGACGTGCGTCCGACCAGAAGCAGAGCTGCGAGCACTCCGAAGGCGTACGTCGCGTAGATGAGGGTCAGCGTCAGCGGCGAGAAGTGCCAGAGCTCGCTATAGGTCTCGTAGAGCGGGGAAGGGGTGACGGACGCGAACAGGCCGAGGCCGATCACGGCGGCCGAGAGGCCGTAGCCGAGGCGTGGGGACAGTGTTCGCCTCGTGCTCGTCGGTCGATCTGACATCAGGGTTCCTTCCTCGTCAGTTGCGTCACACAACTTGCCCTGGGTCAGTATGACAGATTAAGTTTCGTGACGCAACTGACTCCGGATGAGAGGCCGCGCGTCTACGAGACCGCGGCAAGCGCACGGCGCCGGTTGAAGCGCTCGACGCGGTCGCCGCTCACCTGAGCCCGTGCCTCGCCCGTGTATGCCGGGTGGCAGTTGGAGCAGACGTCGACCGAGATTGCCTCGGCGGCCGAGCGCACGCTGAAAGTCGTCCCGCATGAGGCACAGCGCACGTCGATCAGATGCATGTTCGGATGCTTCGTCACAAGATTCCTCCTTGAGTAACAAGAGCGTCGCCCGAACTCCTTCGCGCGCCGCTATCTGCATAAACGCCGGCCGTGTCGCTCGTGTTCCACCGCCCCGATGTGGGCGGCTGCGGGCGCGATCAGCGTGCCCGAGCTTCTTCTTCGGCCGTTCGCTCGGCGGCCGGGATCGCTTCGAGGCGCTCGTCCGGGATGGCTTTCCCGCTTTCGATCGAGATGCCGTAGGTGCCGGCGGCCAGACGCGACTCGGCGCGCTCGACCGCGGCGAGCGCTTCGCGGAGATCGTCTGCGCGGCCCTCGTCGAGCTCGTCCTGGAGCAGGTCGGAGCCCTGATTTCCGGGGTCTTGCTCGTCGGCCGGCTCGCCGGTGTCCACGTGTCCGAGCCGGGCGAGCGCTCGCTCGATTCGCTTGCGCTCGGCGGTCAGCAGCTCACGCGCCCGCTCGGGATCCATGAAGCCACGCTACCCGATCGGGAGAGACGCGGCAGTCGGCCTCGGAATCTCGCTGACGAGGTCGCGACCGAGATCGTCGACGAGTTCTTGCAGCTCGGCGTGCTGCTCCGGCTGCCAGCCGTCGAGCAGCTCGCGCAGGCCGGCGCATTTCGCGGCGACGAGCCGTTCGTAGTCGTCTCGGCCCGTGGTCGTCAGCGCGATCGTGCCGGCGTCCCGGCCGTCCACAAGGGAACGTCGACGGAGCTGTGCAAGCGCTTCCGCGATCGCGTCCGAATCTCCACGGAATTGCCCGATCAGGTGTGCCTCCGTGAGTGGCTCGCGCTCACCGAGGCGTGCGAGCAGCCAGAGCTCCGGGGGCGCGAGCTCGAGGCCGGCTCGGGCCGCCAGGCGTTCGTAGACCGACCACCTCTGGTCGCGGCCCGCGAGCAGCGAGAGCGCGCGCTCGATCTCGCGCAGCGCGTTGTCGTCGCGGGCGCCATGGAAACCATTGCCGACATCCGGCGCCTGCGTCGTCGCTCGCAACGGCACCTCGCGCAGGAGCCAGGTGAGAGCGAAGGCGACCACTGCCGCTCCGGACGCGGCGAGGAATACCGGGTGAAGCGCGTCGGCGATGGCAGTGGCATAGACGGTGTGAAGTGCGGCCGGCAGCTGTTTGAGCGCGGCCGGGTTCGGTGAGGCGGGGACGCTTGCGCCGGCCGGCAGCTTCGCGGCGAGGTTGTCCGCGAGCTGATTGGCGAAGATGGCCCCGAAGATCGCGACGCCGATCGAGCCGCCGATCTGCCGGAAGAGCGTTGAGCCAGAGGTGGCGACGCCGAGGTACTTGTAATCGACAGCGTTCTGCGCTGCGAGAACGAGCACCTGGAGGACCATCCCGAGGCCGAGCCCAAGGACGAGCATGTAGACGCCGGCGAGCGTCGTCGAGGTGTCGACGTGGAGGTGTGAGAGGAGCCAGAGACCTATAGCCATGATCGCGGTACCGGCGATCGGGAAAGGTTTGTAACGGCCGAACCGGCTGATCAGCTGCCCGCTCCCGATCGACGTGATCAGGAGCCCCGCCATCATCGGCGTGATCAGTAGGCCCGACGCGGTGGGACTGTGCCCTTTCACGTCCTGCAGATAGAGGGGCAGGTACGTGATCGCGCCGAAAAATGCGAGGCCGACTATGAAACCGATCGCACTCGTGACGCTGAAGACGCGGTTGCGGAAGATCTCCAAAGGCAGGATCGGCTCGGCTGCCCGAGACTCGACGAACACGAACCCCACGAGGAGGACGAAGCCCGCTACGAGCAGTCCGACCATCTGCGGCGCGTCCCAGGCATAGGTGGTGCCTCCGAGGCTGGTGTAGAGCACGATCGACGACAGACCTCCAGCCAGAAGCACCGCGCCGAGGTAGTCGATCGTGTGCTCGACCTGCTCGCGCGGAGCCTGGAACGCCGCCGCGATCACGGCCAGCGCGATCAGCCCGATCGGGACGTTGACGTAGAAGATCCAGCGCCAGGAGAGGTTGTCGACGAAGAACCCGCCGAGCAGCGGGCCGATCACCGTCGAGACGCCGAAGACTCCACCGAAGAAGCCCTGGTAACGGCCGCGGTCACGCGGCGGGATGATGTCGCCGACGACGGCGATCGTCGTCACGAACAGGCCGCCTCCGCCGAGCCCCTGGATCCCGCGGAAGACGATCAGCTCGGTCATGTTCTGGCTGATTCCGCACAGCGCCGAGCCGATGAGGAAGATCACGATCGCCGACTGCAGCACGACCTTCCGCCCGTACTGGTCGCCGAGCTTTCCGTAGAAGGGCCCGACGACCGTGGACGCGAGCAGGTACGCAGTGACGACCCATGAGAGCTTCGAGATTCCTCCGAGGTCGCCGACGATCGTCGGCAGCGCCGTAGAGACGATCGTCTGATCGAGCGACGCGAGGAGGAGCACGAGGAGCAGCGCGCCGAAGATGAGGCGCACTCGTTGCCGGTCGGCGCTCCCCGCGCTCACGAGCGCAGAACTCTACGTTTCACGCGCGCGCGCGAATACCAGATCTCGCTGGAATTCGCAACGGTTGGAGAGCTCGGCTACGCGGTCTCGGCGAACTGCGCGAGGGCGGTCACCAGAGCGCGCAGCTGACGACCCCGCTCGGTGAGGCGGTACTCGACGCGCGGCGGACGCGCGTCGATGACCTCACGTTCGAGCACGCCGGCCTCCTCCAGGTCGGCAAGACGCTGCGCGAGCGTCGCGGGCGGGATTCCTCCGAGCGCGTGCAGGAACTCGTTGAAGCGCACCGCACCACCCTCGTGCGAGACGTAGATGATCGAGACCGTCCAGCGCCGCTCGAGGAGGCTCGCCGCGCGGCGAACCTCCTCGGGAAGCGGCGGGCAACTACGACAGCGCATGCGCCGGCTGCTGCTCCAGCGACAGCTCGAGCACCTCGTCGAGGCTCATCACCGGATGGAAGCTCATCTCCTTGCGGACATCCTCGGGCACGTCGTCGAGGTCAGCCCGGTTCCGCTCGGGGATGATCACGTCCGTCAGGCCGGCGGCGTGCGCGGCCAGCGCCTTCTGCTTCAGTCCGCCGATCGGGAGCACCCGACCCTGCAGCGTGGCCTCGCCGGTCATGCCGACAGTGTGCTTCACCGGCCGGCCTGTCAGGAGCGATGCCAGCGCGGTCGTCATCGTGATGCCGGCGCTCGGGCCGTCCTTCGGGATCGCACCCGCCGGCACGTGCACGTGGAAGCTCGCGTCATCGAATGCGTGCTCGTCGAGCCCGAGCTCGTCGGCGTGCGACCGCACGTACGAGAGCGCGATCCGTGCCGACTCCTTCATCACGTCGCCGAGCTGGCCGGTCAAGACGAGCCCTTCCTTGCCGCCCGGCATCCTGGTCGCCTCGACGAACAGCACGTCGCCGCCCGTCCCGGTGACCGCGAGGCCGGTCGCGACGCCGGGGACCGCCGTTCGCTCGGCGGACTCCTGGAAGAAGCGCTGCCGTCCGAGCGCGTCGCGAATTGCCGCCTCGTCGAGCTGGATCGGTGGCTCGGCAGTACCTGATGCAACGGCCGTTGCCGTCTTCCGCAGAAGCTTGCCGAGCTCACGCTCGAGCTGGCGGACGCCGGCCTCGCGCGTGTACTGGCTGACGATCAGCTCGAGCGTGATGTCGTCGATCGACACCTCGTCTTCGTGCAGCCCGGCGCGCTCGCGCTGGCGCGGCCACAGGTAGCCGCGGGCGATGGCGACCTTCTCGTCGACCGTGTAGCCGTCGAAGCGGATCACTTCCATGCGGTCGAGCAGCGGGCCCGGAATCGTGTCCGCGATGTTCGCCGTCGCGATGAAGACGACCTCAGAGAGGTCGAGCTCGACGTCGAGGTAGTGGTCGCGGAAGGAGTGGTTCTGCGCCGGATCCAGCACCTCCAGCAGTGCGGCGGAGGGATCGCCTCGCCAGTCCGCGCCGACCTTGTCGACCTCGTCGAGCAGGATCACCGGGTTCATCGTCCCGGCGTCGCGAAGCGCGCGCACGAGCCGGCCCGGCAGCGCACCGATGTAGGTGCGCCGGTGGCCGCGGATCTCGGCCTCGTCGCGCACGCCGCCGAGCGACATGCGGACGAACTCGCGATTCAGCGCACGGGCGATCGACTCACCGACGGAGGTCTTGCCTGTTCCGGGCGGCCCGATCAGTGTCAGGATCGCGCCGGAGCGCTTGTCCTCGGCGATGCCGCGCTCCTGCCGGAGCTTGCGCACCGCCAGGTACTCGACGATGCGCTGCTTCACGTCCTCGAGCCCCGCATGGTCGTCGTCCAGGACTTCACGGGCGTGAACGGGATCGAGTCGCTCCTCCGAGCGCTTGCCCCACGGCACCGCGAGGAGCCAGTCCAGGTAGGTGCGGATCATCGAGGACTCTCCGCTCTGATCGCCCATTCGCTCGAGCCGACCGACCTCTCGCTCGGCCTGCTCACGAACCTCGTCGGGCAGATCGGCCTCGGCGATCTTGCTGCGATAGTCCTCCGAGACCGAGGCGTCGTCCTCGCCGAGCTCCTTCCGGATCGACTCCAGCTGACGGCGCAGGATGTACTCGCGCTGCTGGCGCTGCGCACCTTCCTCGACGTCCTCGCGGATCCGATGACGGATCTGCAGCTCGGCCAGGCGCTCGCGCTGAAGCCGGAGGGCGAGCTCGAGCCGCTCGATCACGTCGACGGCTTCGAGCAGCTCGATCCGCTGCTCGAACGTCGTCTCGGGCGCATAGGCGGCGGTATCGGCCAGGGTGCCGACCTCGCGAATGGAGCGCACGAACGCGGAAATGCGCCCGTCGTCGCCGCGCAGCTCCAGAATCTCTTCGACGACCGCCCGGTACTCACGCTCGAGGTCGCGGGTCTTCACGCCCGGCGGATCGACGTCCGGGCGCTCCTCGACCTCGACCCGGAGCCGGCCCTGGGAGTCGGTGTGGGCAGCGCCCGCGATGCCTCGGTAGAGGCCTACGAGGCTGACGGCCGAGCCGCCGCCGGGCAGGCGGACGCGTTCGGCGACCTCGGCGACTGTGCCGACTCGCGCGTACTCACCCTCGTGGCGCGGCACGAGCAGCACGCGTTCCTCGTCGCCCACGTCGGCCGAGATCGTGACGTTCATATTCGGGAAGACGACGGTGTCGTCCAGTGGGATCAGCAGGAAGCTGCTCAAGATGGTCACCTTTCTGTGGTTGATCTCACAGAAAGAGTAGCTTCAGAACCTGAAGCTACGTCGGAGAAAACCGGGAGCAGCGGGCAACCGGTATCCCACCCAAACGAGCGGAAGGGGGAGATCAGATGCGCTCGGTCACGCTGCTTCTCGTGGCCTTCGCCCTGGCGCTGACAGTTGCCGCCTCAGCGGCTGCCGCTGTGACGAAGTACACGTTCAGGAATGTCACGTTCTCGGACGGGACGACGGGGGTGATCTACGCCGGCGTGAAGGTGACGAACAAGTCGACGCTCACGGCGTGCGACTACCACAGCAGTACTGGAGCGTCGCTCGGCTACTACGCCGACAGCTTTGCCTCCGACGATCCGGCCGCCGTGCAGCAGTTCTGCCTCGACAACTTCGCCGAGCGGAACACATAGGGACCAGTGTCCGGCTGGGGCTGCTCCCGAGCGCGCAGCCCCGGCCGAGCTCTCGGAGTACGATCACCCTGAGATGCCGTACGACGAGGAGCTCGCGAGCCGGATTCGGGAGCTCGTCGGCGATGAGGCCAAGGCCAACCTCACGGAGAAGAGGATGTTCGGCGGGCTGGCATTCCTGATCGGCGGGAACATGGCCATCGCCGCGAGCGGCCAGGGCGGCCTGCTGGTTCGTGTCGACCCCGAGGAGTCGGACAAGCTCGTCAGCACTACCCCGGCACAGCCGATGGAGATGCGCGGCCGCGAGATGAAGGGCTGGCTCCGGGTGGGTGCGGCGGACGTGCGGACGAAGCGGCAACTCTCCGCGTGGGTCCGCCGCGGCGTTGGGTTCGCGCGCTCGCTGCCTCCTAAGAGTTAGGCGGCGAACAGCATCAGAAGCGGTTGGCGAACTGCCGGATGATGCCGTCGCTGAGCATGCCGGCCATCTTCAGGATCTCCGCGTGCACTTGGTCGTAAGCGGCGACGTCGGCGCTCCAGTTGCCCTGCAGCCGCGCGGTCGCTTCCTTGGTCGTCAGCGCGAGGTGCTGTCTCATCATCCTGTTCATCATTGAGAGCGGCCAGTTGCGCGCGTTCGCCCTGCTCAGGAAGCTCGCGATCTGACGCGCGTTCGCGTACCAGGCGTCGAGCGCGCGCGTGAGCTTGGTCTTGTCGCCTGCCTTTGCCGCTTCGAGGACAGGGACCGCTTCGAGGATGTGCGTGCGCAGCAGGCTGGTGAGTCCGTTGCCGGCGGCCGTACCGTAGAACGGCTTGATCGCGTTGCCGATGTCGGACTGGTTCCGGAGCAATCGCGCCTCAGCGGTCTTCAGGTCGGGAAGGCCGGCGGCGAAGTCGACGATCACCATCCGCGTCCAGACGATGTGGTCTTCCCAGAGCTTGGCCATCGCGGAGCGGAAGGATGCGGCCTTCGCCGAGACGTGCGGCATCGCCATCGCCGACGCCTGTGACCCTCCCGCGTGTCCGCCTGAAAAGAGGAGGACGAGCGTTGCGGTCAGAGCGGCGACCGAAGCGAGGAGCGAGGTCTGGGCCGTTGATTTGAGAGTCATTCCGTTCCTCCTGTTCTTACGAGTTGATCGGTTCCAGCGGCGAGGCGAAGGCAGCCTCGACCGCCACGGTCTCGTCGGCGAGCAGGCGGATGTGATGTGGCTCCGCCTGCGTGCGGATCAGCTGCTTCAGCGTCTCTTCCTTCTCCTCGTCCTGACCGGTGTGCAACGTTCCGACGAGTCGGCCGCGGTCGAGGTAGAAGACGATCGCGTTGCCGTCGGAGAACGAGCCGCGGGCAATGCGGTCGTCGTGGTGCGAGACGTCCCCAAAGACCCTCAACGTCAGCCCGAACGACTCCGTGAAGAACGTCGAGACGGTGTCGTAGCCGCCGCCGTCGCCCGCGAGGACCTTGCCGACCTGACTGCCCTGGTAGTTGGCGTTCGACCAGTGCTCGATCCGCCGGCGGCGGCCGAAGACGGGATCAAAGAAACGGGCGACGTCCCCGGCTGCATAGACGCCGGGCACCGTTGTCCGGAATCGTTCGTCGACCACGATTCCGTCGTCCACCGCGATCGCGCCGTTGAAGGCGGGCACCGCAGGACGTACGCCGACGCCGACGACGGCCAGACCTGCGCCGATGGGCTCGCCGACATGCAGCTCGACGGTGTCGACGTGTGAGCGCCCGCGAAACGCCCGCACCTCGTCCCCGCGGAGGACGTGCACGCCTCGGCGCCGATAGAGGTCGACGAGGTGCTCCGAGATTTCGGGCGAAGTGAGCTGGGCGAAGAGGTCGATGTCGCGGCTGACGAGGGTCACTTCGAGCCCGACCTCCGTCAGCGAGGCTGCCACCTCCATCCCGATGAAGCCGCTGCCGACGACGACGGCATCGCGCGCCTGCGAGGCAGCCTCGCGAATGGCGGCGGCGTCCTCCACCGAGCGGAGGCTGAACACTTCGGCGAGGTCGGTGCCCGCCACGTCGAGCGTTCGCGGCACCGCGCCGGTCGCGACCAGGAGCTTTCGATACCCGTGGCGGCTTCCGTCAGCCGTCGTGACTGCCTGCTCACGCAGGTCGACGGCGGTGACCTCTGTGCCGAGCATGAGCTCGATCCCGTGGTCGTCGTAGAACTCCTGCGGCTCGGCGAGCGTGTCCTCCCGCTCCGCCTCACCGCGCAGGAAGCGCTTCGAAAGCGGCGGACGGTGGTACGGGAGGCTTCGCTCCTTCGTCAGCAGGGCGATTCGCCCCTCGCCGCCCGCGGCGCGGTACTCCCTGATTGCGCGGGCCGCGGTGAGGCCGCCGCCCACGATCACCAGCTCGAATGTCGTCATCGTCAGTCTCCCCATCCGCTTTCGTGTCGTCAGTTGGTGCCGCCTCGCGCCGGGTTCTTACGTCGGGTAAGGACCGGCTCCCCCGCCGCACTAACGAGGCATGCGGGTAGAGCAGCTCGACGAGAGAACCGGGTCGGAGATCGCTTCCTGGCGGCGCCGCCAGCTCGTCGCCGCGGGTTTTCCGCGCACGCTGGCAGCCGAGGTCGCACACAACGCCGCCTACGATCTGCACGCGCTGATCGAGCTCGTCGAACGAGGCTGTCCGCCGGCGCTGGCCGTACGCATCCTCGCTCCGCTCGAGGAGGGAGCGCGCGTTTGAGCTCCTCCGTGACGGCTACGGTTCCAGGTAGGGAGATGGACTCGGCCGCTGTTCCGAGCACACGCCGCGCGGAGGCGAGGCGGCGACCGCTCGACGACGAATCGCGTGAGTGGCTGTCGTCGCTGCGCGCGACCGGCGCCGCGCGCGAGGCTGCGGTCGAGCGACTCCACGCGCTGCTGCTTCGGGCCGCTCGCTTCGAGGTGGCACGGCGGCGCCCGACGATGCCTTACCTGCGCGGAAACGAGCTGGACGAGATCGCGTTCGAAGCGGCGGACGACGCCTTGATGAGCGTGCTCGCTCGGCTGGACGATTTCCGCGGCGCGAGCCGGTTCACGACGTGGGTGTACAAGTTCGCGCTCCTCGAGGCAGCCGTGAAGCTGCGTCGGCGCGCGTGGCAGCGCCGCGAGGTCCCGGTCGATGCCGAGACCTGGAGCGTGTTTTCGAGCTCGACGCTCGAGCCCGGCGCGCAGGCCGAGCAGCGCGAGCTGCTCGCGACGATTCAGCGCGCCATCGACGAGGTCCTCACTGCCCACCAGCGGCGCGTGCTCCTCGCGCTCGCGCTGAACGGCGTCCCGATCGACGTTCTGGCCGAACGGTTGAACACGAGCCGTGGTGCTCTCTACAAGACGCTGCACGACGCGCGCCGCAAGCTCCGCGCGCATCTCGAGGATTCGGGGCTGGCGCTCGACACGTGGCTTTCCGAGGAGGAGACATGAACGAACGCGCGGATCTCGAGCGGGCGCTGGGGCGTGTCCTTGGCCCGGCTGCGCCGGAGATCGGCTGCGACGAGTGCTTCGCCCGGCTCGACGAGTACGTCGAGCGCGAGGTCGCAGGCGCAGACGCGGACGCCGCCGTGCCCGGCCTGCGTGCGCATCTCGACGGCTGCCCCGCCTGCCGCGAGGAGCACGAAAGCCTGCTCGCGCTCGTCCGCGAAG